>JBFMHS010000388.1:0-9174 GCA_040751765.1 Pseudomonadota bacterium
TTGCGACAGGTGCTGGTTGTATTCGATGCCACCGATGTTGTCGGTGTGCCCCTCGATGGCGATGTTGGCGTTGGTCTTTTCGGTCAGAAGCTTTGCCATGCGGTCGAGAAAGACCTGGCCGTCAGGAGAAATTTCCGATTTTCCGGTGTCAAACAGGATGCGCTCGTCAGAGCTGATCACGGCCCCCCGGTCACTTTGCTTCACTGTTACAGCCTGCCGCCCACCCTGATCATACTGTGGGCTTTCACCGCCTCCGCTGGTCGTCACGCAGCCCGGCAAAACTAGCCCGCCAACAACAGCAAACATAATCGAGATCACCCGGCGGGATTGCTTCTGCCCATTGATAGTCACTGAAAAATCCCCCTTTTCCGACAAAGCGTTCGTGTTTCGCCGTGCTGGATCAGCGAAGCGAATGGTATGATGCCTCGGCTGTATGCAATGTCAACGAACACTGTTTTGCGTTTGACCAGCCCCCCCGACTTCCAGCTGGGTGCTGATTTCGCTTCCCGAAGGCGTGTCTGTCCTTGCCGCCGAGGATGGGGTGACTGAGCGCCTCCAGGACAGGCAGTAGTCTGAAGGTGGCGGTCACCACCCGGCGTGTTGTGCGCACCTGGGGACGGCCGCCGTGGTGCCAAAAGCCCGCTCCTCGTTGAACATGTTCCCGCGCATGGGAAGCGCACGCCATTCGATCGGCAGGCGGGGCTCGGTGTTCGGCCATTCTCGGCAATACCGGCGACTACGACATCGGCCCCGGCGGCTTACCTCCTCAGCGCTTCCGACTGCTCCTGTCATTCCGGCCGGCCGGCGGCCATATGCTTCGGGAGAACGGAAACCAGCGAGCGGGGTGAACCATGCTCTATTGGGCAGCCGTCTTCCTGATCATCGCGATCATCGCCGCCGTGTTCGGTTTCGGTGGCGTGGCCAGCGCCGCCGGCGACATCGCCCAGATACTGTTCTTCATCTTTCTGGTGCTGTTCGTGGTGGCTGTGATCGTCGGGCTGTTCCGGGGCAGGCGTCCCCGGGTGTGAGGCGGGGCGCCGGCCCCTCAGGGGGCTGGCGCCGCTTGTTCGTCCATGACGGCCAGGCAGGCATCCACGACATACGGGTCATAGGCGGTGCCGCGACCGGCCAGCAGTTCGGTTCGGGCGGCATCGATGCCCAATGCGGGGCGGTAGGGGCGGTGGTTGGTCACCGCCTCGACCATGTCGGCGACGCCGATGATGCGGGCGCCCATCAGGATCTGGTTGCCCGCGATCCCCGACGGGTAGCCGCGGCCATCGAGCCGCTCGTGGTGCTGGAGGATCATGGTCGCCACCGGCCAGGGGAAGGCGATCGAGCGCACAATGTCGTGGCCGGCCTTGGGGTGCATGCGGATCAGGGCCATCTCCGCGTCATTCAGCCGGCGCGGGCAGGTCAGGATTTCGGCGGGGACGCAGATCTTGCCGATGTCATGGATGACGGCGGCGGTGCGGATGCCGCGGATCTCGTCCTCGGGCAGGCCCATGACGCGGGCGATGGCCCCAGCCATGTCGGCGGTGCGGCGCTGGTGACCGGCGGTGTAGGGATCGCGGGCCTCCATGGCGGCGGCCAGGGCCTCGATGGTTGCGGCCAGGCTGTTCTCCAGGCGGTCGCGCACCATCACCGCCTCGGTCTGGTCGCAGGCCACCAGCGCCACCGTCCCCGCCGGGTCGCCCAGCGGGAAGGCCGAGACGAGCAGGTAGCGGCAGGCGTCGCCCTTGGGGAAATCAAACGAGCGTGCATGGGTCGCCTGGCCATGGCGGGCCGCCTCGATCATCGGCGTCACTCCCCGCCGCAACTGGAAGGGCAGGAAGTCGCGGAAGTCGCGGCCCGGCCGGTGCCCCGAAGCGAAGCCGAACAGGGCTCCCGCCACCGCGTTCCAGCGGCTGACGAAGCCGTCGGGCTCGATGACCAGGATGGCGTCGCGGCTTGCCAGGATCAGTTCGTCCAGGCGGCGGCGATAAGTGTTGGCGCGGTGCTGTGCCTTGCGCAGCCATTGCTGACTTTCCCTGAGGCTGGTGTCGGCGAGTTCGCTGCGCAGTGCCGCTCCCAGGGTTCCTGCCACCGCCAGCATCGCCTTGTGATGATGGCGTGACCAGCGGCGGGCACGGTGGCCGTCGACCGCCGCCAGCACACCCCACCAGACACCGTTGAGGAAAACCGGCGCCAGCAGCAGCGACTGGGCGCCCCAGGCGTCCAAAGCGGCGGGGTCGGCCATCCGGCCCCGACCGAGGTTGGCGGCCACCACGCTGCCCTGGGCCAGGTGCTTGAACCACGCGCCCGCTTCGGGCAGGCGGGAAGCCGCGGGCTGGAAGTCGCGCGGCTCGACCGCGTGCCAGGCGCGCGCCTGGCCGGCGGGGTCGAGGGGGACCAGGGCGGCGTGGTCCACTTCCAAGGCCAGGCCCAGCCGCGCCAGCACGCGTTCGAAGGAACGCCCGCTCTCGCGGTCGTACAGGAAGGCGATGGCGGCGTAGGCGATGGCGTCCACCAGCCGCGAGCCGTCGGGGGACCGCCGCGCCACTTCACGCTCGATCAGGGTCATGGCGTCTCTCCTCGCGCAGGCGGTCCAGGCGGGCGACGCGGCTGAACAGGTTGGCGCTTTCCACCACCAGCGCCGACAGGGCGTCGCAGCGGGAATGGGCGGGATCGCCGCCGGGCATGGCGGCCGGGTCGACCCGTTCGTCGCCGATCCCGAACAGGGGCCTGAAGGCGCGTTCGTCGCCCAATCCGAACTCGCCGGCCGCCACCGCCTTCTGGCTCAGCAGCCACGACAGCACTGCCGTCAGCCGGGCGGTCAGGCGCGTGCATTCTCGCACCACCTCCAGCCGCGACAGGTCGTCGATCTCCACATCGTCGACGCCGACCTCGATCAGGGCGATCATCTCGCGCGTGTGCTCGATCAGGCGCAAGGTCTCGCCCAGCAGTGGATCGAGGGTCGGTGTGGCGACGCCGTTCATCCGGGGCCTCCTCTCGCGGACAGCCGGCGGAGGACGCCGTCGCGGGCGCGGTCGTCGGCGATGGACAGCAGGACGTCGTCGCCGTCGCGGGCGGAAACCGTCGCCGACGCCCGGTCTCCCCCGGGAATTTCGATCTCGACGGTACCGCCAGGGGCCAGCGGCTCGATGCCCCGCAGCCGCAGCAGCGAGCCTTCCGCCACCACCTCGCGCGGCTGGAGCCGGCGGTTGCCCAGCACGAAGTCGACGCCCAGTCCGCGCGCGGCTTCCTGACCGGCGACGCGCAGACCGCGCTTGACCACCAGCGAGGTCATCTTCTGGAAGCCGCGCACCCGTTCGGCCACCGCCTCGATCTCGGCATCCACCTCGTTGGCGGCGCCGTTGACCTTGTGGTTGACGGCCAGGGCGTCGTCGAGGCTGGCGCGCGCCTCCTCCATGGAGCGGGCGGCGTCGCGGGTGCGGTCGGCGATGCCCTCGACCAGGCCGAGATGACCGGACATGGCGGCCTCCATGCCGGTGGCGATCTCGTCAAGCGCCTTGATGACCTCGGCCACCGACCCGATGGACCCGACGGCGCCGTCGATGGCGGCGCGGATATCCTCGACTTGGCGCGAGATCTCCTCGGTCGAGCGGGCGGTGGTGGTGGCCAGGCTCTTGACCTCGGTCGCGACCACGGCGAAGCCCTTGCCCATCTCGCCGGCTCGAGCCGCCTCGATGGTGGCGTTCAGTGCCAGCATGTTGGTCTGGCGGGCAATGGTGCCGATCAGCCCGACCACCTGGCCGATATGGCTGGTGGCGGCGGCCAGCGACTGCACCGTGCGGTCGGCGGCGCGCGCGCGGTCCACCGCCTGGCGGCACATCTCGCCGGTGCGCCGCACCTCGGAGCGTACGCCCTCCAGCGAGCGGAACAATTGGCCGGCGGCCTCGGCGGTGGTGGTCACGCCGCTGGCCGCCATGCCGACGGCGTCGGCGGTGGAGGCCGACGAGTGCTGGATGTCGGCAGCCATGGCCTTGAGGTCGCCGGCGCATTCCGCCATGCGGGCGGTGCGCGCCACCACGTCGCCCATGGCCTGGACCAGTTCACGGTCCAGCATTGTGGTCATCTGGCGGATCTCGCGGCGCAGGCGGTCGGTCTCGTCGTCGCCATCACGGCCGGTATCGGCGTCGTCCGGGGGCGCCGCGACGGTGGCCACCGTCGCCATCGCCGTTGGCGGCCGGGCCGACCGCCACACCAGCGCCGACACCGCCAGCGCGAAGGCCATGCCGGCCGCCAGGCCGACCCGGGTGTCGGGGGCCGACGCGGCGGCAAGGGCGGCGCTGGCCGCCACCGCCAGGTCGACGGCGGTCAGGGCGTCAAGCCGGAACGGACGCATGGGCCCCTCCCGTCGCCCGGGACGACCGCAGGCGCAACGCCTGCCGGCCGGCGTTCGAATCCGTCCACACGCGGTCGAAATGGATGCGCGCGCCCGACGCCGCCAGCGGCACCGGCTGGAAGTCGCCCTCGGCCAGCTCGACCAGGCCCAGCACCTTGTCCACCACCAGTCCCTCGCGGCCGACGCCGTCCTCGCCGTGGATGATCAGGAAGCCGGTTCCCGCCTCGGGAAGACCGAGCCGGCCGCGCAGCGAGACGGTCGACAGGATGTCCTCGCGCCAGGCCACGAAGCCGGGCTCGCCGGGGGCCGGGGCGAAGGATAGTACCTCGAACACCTCGTCGGTCGGCAGCAACAGGTAGTAGGGCCCCACCTCAAGCCTCAGATAGCTCGCCATCGCCGCCTCCTATTCCGCCGCCAGTGCGGAGGGTTGCGTCGCCGCCCGGCACGACGCCAGGCGGAACAGCCCCTCCACGTCCAGGATGATCACCACCCGCCCGTCGCCGAGGACCGAGGCGCCGCCGACGCCAGGAATGGCCAGCAGGCGGGCGTGGATGTCCTTGACGTACAGCTCTTGCCGGCGGTGGATGCGGTCGACCTCCAGCCCCATGCGGGCGGCGCCGCTGCCGACGATCAGCACCGGGCGGGCGCGGCCGGCGGCGTGCTCGGCCGGACGCAGCCCCAGCAGGGCATCCAGCCCGTGCACCGGCAGGTAGGATTGCCGCAGCAGCATCGCCTTCTGGCCGCGCACGGTCTGGAAGCCGGCGGGCTCGACGTCGCGGATCTCAAGCAGGAACCGCTCGGGGAGGGCCAGGACCTGGCCGCCGGACTCCACCAGCAGCACGTCCTGGATCGCCGCCGACAGCGGAAGGCTGAGGACGAAGCGGGTGCCGTTTCCCGGAACCGACTGGATGGAGATGCGCCCGCCGAGGCGGCCGATATTGACGTTGACCACATCCATCCCGACGCCTCGGCCCGAGGTCTCGGTGACCTCGTCGTTGGTGGAGAAGCCGGGCAGGAAGACGATGTTGTAGACCTCCTCGTCGGCCATGGAGGTGGCCGCCTCGGGGGCCACCAGTCCCAAGGCCAGTGCCTTGGCGAGGATCCGGTCGCGGCTCAGCCCGCCGCCGTCGTCGGCCACCTCGACCAGCACCCGGTTGCCGCGCTGGCTGGCCGACAGCCGCACCATGCCGGTCGCCGGCTTGCCGGCGGCGGCGCGGGCATCGGGCGCCTCGATGCCATGGTCGATGGCGTTTCGCACCATGTGGGTCAAGGGGTCGACCAGTTGCTCGACCATGCCTTTGTCGATGCGCACGTCGCGCCCCACCAGTTCCAGCCGCACGCTCTTGCCGACGCGCTGGGCGATGTCGCGGACCACGCGGGGGAAGCGGCTGAACACGGTGTCGATGGGCACGACCCGCAGTTCCAGGGCGCTTTCCTGCAATCGCTTGAGCACGCTATGCAGATGCTGGTCGGCGCGCGACAGCTGGGTCCAGCTCTCCACCAGGTGGTCGAGCTGGCGCAGCAGACGGTCCGCCTCCTCGCCGGTCATCGGTTCGACGACCTTGCGCAGGGCAGCCACGGTGCCCTCGAAGCCGCCCTCGGCGAGGGTCAGGTGCAGCGAGCTGCGCGCCAGCAGCAGCTCGCCGATCTGGGCCATGAAGCGGTCGATGACGTCGCTGGTGACGCGGATGGCGGTGGCGCCGGACGCGGGCGGGGCCGACGCGACGGCGGCCCGCTGCTCGGCCTGGCCGGGGTCCACCAGCCGGACCATGCGCCGCCCGCCCGGATCGATCTCGCCCAGGGCGTCGCGGATCCTGTCGCCGGCCTGTCCCAGCAGCAGGAAGCGGTACCACGGCCCGCCGTCGCGCTGCATGGCCTTGTTGGTCAGCACATGGGCCTCGCCGTCCAGCCAGTGCAGGAAGCGGTCGGCGGTCTCGGACCCCGGCTCCAGACAGGCCTCGACCACCAGGGCGTGGTCCCAGCCCTTGCTCATCAGCTCTGCGGCGTTGGCCACCGCCTCGGGAGACAGCGACGACAGCAAGTCCTCGGGCACCTTCTGCTTGCGCAGGAAGCCACGCACGAAATCCACCGTGCAGCCGTCCTTGGCAGCACCCATGTCGGCCAGGGTCAGGCTGAGCAGGCGGCCGAGCGGGGTGGTCTCGTCGCCGCCACCCATGGCGCGGGCGACTTCGAGCGCGCATGCCACCGTCTCCGGCGAGGGCTCGAATTCCCCCAGGACGGCGCGGGCGAAGGTGTCCTGGATCAGGAAGGCCGGGCGGGCCCGGCCGGCGACATGGGGGAAGATGGCGAGCGCGTGGGCCAAGTCACCGGCCGCCTCGGCCACCGCCGCGAAGTCGCGGGCCTCCAGCGCCGCCACCAGGCGCTCGCGGCCGATCTCGGCGAAGCGGGCCAGCAGCTCGCCAAGGGTGGCACGCAGGGAGCCGCCGCCGGCGTCCAGGCCGGTCTCGGCCTCGAAGGTGGTGACGAAGTCGTCGACCTTGGTCAGCAGATGGAAGACCGGCCATTCCATGCCCGGGCGCAGCACTCCGGCCAGGGCGCGGAACAGGGTCGCCAGCGCATGCAGCTCGATGATGCCGGCGGCATGCTCCAGTTCGCCCAGGATCTCGCGCATGCGGTCCAGCCCGCCGGGGTCGCCGCCCGCCAGGGCGGTCAGGCCGTCGCCGAACTCGGCGAGGTCGTCGCGCAGCAACTCGGCGAAATAGCCGCACATCTCGACGTCGGCTTCCAGGCACCAGGCCGGTGCCGCGACGGCAGCCTCCGGCACGTCCTTGGGCGGCGGCGCGGCCACGGCGGCGGCGCGCAGGCGGTCCACCAGCTCGGCCGGCAGGTCGCCGTCGCGCCGTTCACCCACCGCCAGCCCACGCAGGCCGCGCAGGGCGTCCACCGCGTCGAGAAGCACGCCGACCACGTCGCCCGACAGGTCCATGTCGCCCGAGCGCACCAGGCCCAGCAGGCTTTCGGCGTGGTGGGCGACGGTTTCCATGGACTTCATGCCCATGCCGCGCGCCAGCCCCTTCAAGGAATGGAAGTCGCGGAACAGCTGGGCGATGGTCTCGGGCGCCGGCGGCTCGCTCTCGGCGGCGGCGATCAGCGGTTCGGCGGTGGCCAGGTGCTCGTCGCTTTCGGCGGCGAAGGCGGCCCACAGGCTCTCGGCGAGGTCATCCATTTCGCGCCCCTCCCTATTGGCCGGTGGCCTTGCGGATGGCGGCGACGATCTCGTGGCCCTTCTTGGCCTCGAGGTCCAGGCTGAGCGCGCCCGACGGCTTGCCGATGACGTCGACGGCACCCAGGCGGCGCGCCTCCAGCGCCTGCTCCGAGCCTACCTGGGCCACCGAGGAGATGATGATCACCTTGGTGTCGCTGACCAGCTTCAGGCGCTTGAGTGCCTCCAGCCAGCTCATCTCGGGCATCTCGATGTCCAGCAACGTCACCGAGGGCTTCAACTCCTTGGCCCGCGACAGCGCCTCGCGGCCGTTCTCGGCCTCGCCGACGACGCTGAATTGGGGGTCGCTCTCGACGATGTCGCGGATCAGTTCGCGCATCATCATCGAATCGTCGACGATCAGCACTGAGTGGCTCATGGCGGTCTCCTTCGCGTTCACTTGTCGCCTGCCCAGGCGCGCAGCCTGGCAGCGAGGGCGGGGATCGGCAGGGATTGCGACGCCGCGCCGGCCTGTAGCGCGGCGCCGGGCATGCCGCCGACGATGCAGCTGTCGGGCTCCTGGACCAGCACCGGGAAGCCTCGGCGCCGGTATTCCAGGCCACCCCGGGTGCCGTCGTCACCCATGCCGGTGAGGATCACCCCCACCGGCTGGACGGCGGCGCGGGCGCTGGTGGTGAACAGCACGTCCACCGAGGGGTGGATGCTGGCCTCGGGGTGCAGCCGCTGCCACAGCGCCAGCCGGCCGTCGATGCGCCGCACCACCTCGGTGTCGATGCCGCCCTTGAGGATGGTCACGGTGCCCGGCAGAAGTTCCTGGCCGTCGGTGCCCTCGACCACCCGCAGGCCGACGTCGCGGGACAGTTGCTGGGCGAAGCTGGCGGTGAACACCTCGGGCATGTGCTGGGCGACCACCACCGGGCACCTCAGGCGCCCCATGCGGGCCAGCAGGTCGGGCACCGTCTTGGGGCCGCCGGTGGAAACGCCGATGGCGACCAGATCGACGGAGGCCAAGGGGCGGTCGGCGGCGGGGGCGGCCGCCGACCGCCTGGGCGGCGCGGATGGGGGGGATGTCCCGCGCCGTCGTGCCCAGTAACGGATCTTGTCGCGCAGCTCTTCCTCGATGTGGATGATGTCGAGCGCCACGAACGAACTGGATTTGGAGATGTAGTCCACCGCCCCTTCACGCAGGGCGCGGACGGTGACGTCGGCCGAGGCCTGGGTCAGGCTGGACACCATGATGATCGGCGCCGGCGCCTCGCGCATGATGCGCCGCGTCGCCTCCAGCCCGTCCATCTCGGGCATTTCCACGTCCATGGTGATGACGTCAGGGGCCAGGCTGCGCGCCATTTCCAGGCCGATGGCGCCGTTGCGCGCCTCGCCCACCACGGTGATGCCGGGCTCGCGTTCGACCATCTTGCGGATGGCGGTCCGCATGAAGCCGGAATCGTCGACCACCAGCAACCGGATGGGCGAGGCAAGGCTGGCGGCGGCCGGGTCGGGCACCGCCGGGGTCGTCGTCTGGATGCCCATCATCCGGCCCTCCCGTCGACCAGACCATCGACCGCGAGGACCGAAACCAGGCGGCCATCGGCGCGGCCGCCGGCGGCGACCAGGTCGCCGGCATGGTCGTAGACCTCACGGATGT
>JBFMHS010000388.1:9184-18566 GCA_040751765.1 Pseudomonadota bacterium
CAACGCGCAGCAGCCGCCCTCGACTCGGGCGACCACGTGGGCGCCGCCGCCGCCGGCTGTCTTGCCGCGCCGCTCGCGCAGGTCCACCAGCGGCATGACCTCGTTGCCGATCTGGGTGATGCCGCTCAGACGCAGCCCGTCCTCGGCGGGAAGCTCGGTGGCGCCCTGGGCCTCGGCCACCCGCACCACCGCCTCCAGGTCGATGCCGCACAACTCGTCGCCCAGCCAGAAGGTCAGCAGGCGGCGGATGGCGCCGCTGGCGTCGGCATGGGCGGCGTGCATGGCCTCGCCCTTGGGGATGAATTCGCCCAGGCGCTCCATCACCGGGCCGGCGAGCAGCCGCCCGAGATCGAGCAGCGCGGTCATGGTGCCGTCGCCGTCGACCAGGCAGCCGGCGACGGCGCCGCCGGTGTCCGCGACCTCCTCGGCGGCCTTGGTGTCGAAGCCCCGGATGCCGAGGACGCGCCCGACCCCCAGGCCCAACGGCCCGGTCCCGCCATCGACCACCACCACATGCCGGGTCGTGCAGGCGGGCAGGCCCAGCAATCCGGCCAGCGAGGCGACCAGCAGCGGTCCGCCGCGCAGGGAGTGGTAGCCGATCACCTCGGGCGGGGCCTTGGGTATGGCGAGGAAGCTGTCGGCCTCCACGACTTCGGTGACGCCGCGCACGTCGAGGGCATAGCGCTCCCCGGACACCTCGACCAGCAGCCAGGGCAGGACGTCGGCGGTGGCCGCCGTCGCAGCCTCGGCGGCGGGATCGGCCATGGCGCCGGCGACGGCGAGGGCATCCGCGCCGCCGGCCGTCTCGGGCGGCTGTCCGAGATCGAAGCGGTCGGGGTCCAGCAGCAGCACCATGCGCTCCTGCCAGGCGAACTCGCCCGCCACCATGCCGTGGCCGGCGCCGTGGATGTCGTCGGCCACGGGATGGATGTCGGCGTCGTCCACCGGTACCATCATCAGCACCCGCCCGACCTTGAGGACATAGGTCCCCAGCGCCGAGCGGACCACCACGCCGACCCGCGAGCCGGCGCGGCTCCCGTCGCCCAGGGCGCGGCCCAGGTCAACCGACACCACCACCGCTCCGCCCACATTGACAAGGCCCTCGACATGGTCGGGCATGAACGGCATGTCGGTGACCGCCGAGGTCTCCACCACCTGGACGACGCGGCCGGCATCGATGCCGAACAGCCGTCCCCCGGTTTCCAGCAGAATGATGTTCATGGCCCACCTCACGCGCGGCGCTTGGAGAGGATCGGCGAGACCCGGGGATCGAGGAGGGCGAAGTCCGACAGGCGGTCGAAGGGATCGGTGGGGCCCAGCATCAGGTAGCCCTCGGGGTGGATGGCGCGGCGCAGGTTGCCCAGCGCCGCCGCCTTGCTGGAGTCGTCGAAATAGATCAGCACGTTGCGGCAGCTCACCAGGTCGAAGTCGTCGCCGACCGGCGTTTCGGTGAGGTTGTGGATGCCGAAGAAGGTGGCGGAGCGGACGTCGTCGCGGACCCGGTAGCGGGTGATGTCGCCGGCGCCGCCGATGCGTTGGAAGAAGCGGCGGAAATCCGCCGGGGTGTCGCGGAACGGGCTGAGCCCGAAATCGCTGTAGACGCCGTCGCGGGCCTGCTCGACCACGCGGCCGTTGATGTCGGAGCCCTGGACCATCACCACCCAGCCGGGATTGACCTGGATGCCGCTCCCCGGCTCCTCCCGCGCCTCGCCGGCCTTGCACAGGGCGTCGAGCACCAGCATGGCCAGGGTGTAGGGCTCCTCGCCGGTGGAACAGCCGGCCGACCACATGCGGATGCTCATCCGTCCCGCCCGCTTCTTGCGCAGGATCATCTCGGGCAGGATGCGGTAGCGCAGCACCTCCAGCTGCGGCGCGTCGCGGAAGAAGAAGGTCTCCGGCACGGTAAGCCGCTCGACCACCGACTGCCACTCGCCGGTGCCGGGGAAACGGCGGCCCAGCCGGCGCAGCCAGGTGGCCGCCGTGTCCTCGTCGGCCCCGCCCAGGATGGCCTTGAGCTTGTTGCGGAAGGCCGGTCCGTCGCGGAAGCCGGTCACCTCGTGGACGAGGATGGCGAGGCGGTCGAACTCGTCGGTTTCCATGGGCGCGGCCATGGCCTGGGCGGTGCCGAGATCGCTGAAGCCGTGCATGATGCTCTCCCTCGCGGTCAGATGGTGAACTGCTGCATTTGGCGGCGGGTCTGGTCGGCCAGGCGGGCCAGCTCCACCATGGTGGCGGTGATCTCCTCGGCGGCGGTGGCGTTGGTCTCGCCGATCTTCGACAGGTTCTTGACGTTGGCGTTGATCTCCTCGACCGAGCTGGACTGCTGGGTCATGGCGGCGGCTATGCCCTGGATCAGGCCGTCGGTCTGGCGCACGCTCTCGGCGATGGATTCCATGTCGCCGTTGACGGCGGTGACCATCTCCAGCGAGCGCTCGGCCTCGCGGGCGGCGTGCTCGACCAGTTCGGTGATCTGCTGCACCGAATTGGCGGAGTGCTCGGCCAGCTTGCGCACCTCCTCGGCCACCACGGCGAAGCCCTTGCCGTGCTCGCCGGCCCGCGCCGCCTCGATGGCCGCGTTCAGCGACAGCATGTTGGTCTGGTTGGCGATGCGCGAGATGACCTCGGTGATCTGGTTGATCCGCTTCGAGTTCTCGGAGATCACGTTGGCCACCTCGACCATGGTCGCCATCTTCTCGCGGCCGTGCTCGACCATGGTGGCGGCCTTCTTGGCGTTGGAGGTGGCGCTGTCGCTGCTGGTGGCGACGTCCGAGATGGCCCGCGCCGTCTGCTCCATGGCCGCCGAGATCTGGTTGATGGCGTTGAGCTGGTTCTGCGAGCCGTCCGAGACCTGGCCCACGGCGGTGCTGGCCTGGCCGGCGGCGGCGGCCACCTGGCCGGTGTTCTGGGTGATGCCCTGGAACGCCTCCTGCAGGCTGGCGATCAGTTCGTTGGTGCTCGACGCGATCAGGCCGATTTCGTTATGGGCCTGGTAGTCCACCCGCTTGGACAGGTCCTTGGACTTGGTGATCTCCGCCACCACCGACGCGACCTGGGTCAGCGGCAGCGAGATGCGGCGGCCGATGAACCACGCGGCGGCGATACCGACCAGCAAGGCGGCCAGGCCGATGGCGACGTTCATGGTCTGGCCGCTGGACAGAACCTCCTCCGCCTTGTCGCCCACGGCGGTCTGGCGCTTGGTCAGTCCGTCGTCGAAGGCGGCGATCTCGGCGGTGACGGCCTCGGCCACCTGCGCCCGCTTGCGCCCCAGCTCCAGGATCTCGTGCTGCTTGCGCTGGAAGGCGGCGACGCGCTCGGCGTAGGCGTTGCGGGCCGCCGAGGCCAGGCCCACCGTGTCGCTGACGGCGCGGTCGGCGGTGCGGCGCGAGATCGCCGCCAGGGCGGCGGAGACCGCCTCGAGCTTCTGGTTGGTGTCGGCGGCGTCGGCGTCCTTGGCGGTGGCGATGTAGCGGGCGGCGGCGATGCGGGCCTGCAGGATGCTGGCGAAGGCCTTGTCGGCGAGCCCGATCAATTCCTGGTCGTTGGTCGGATTGGCCAGTTCCTGGATGCGGGCAAAGGGTTCCGCCACCTGAGCGCCCATGGCCATGATCGCCTGGCCGATACGGTCGCCTTCCTCGGCCGCCTCGGCGAAGCGGTCGAACTGGAGGCCGTATTCCTTGATGTTGGCGACCAGGGAGTCGACCGTCTTCTTGTCCTCGGCGTTGCCGTGGACGTCGATGGCCGCCATCCGCTTGGCTGTTTCGGCCAGCAGCTCCCGCGTCTTGGCCTTGTCCTCGGCGGCGAGTGTGCGGGCATAGGTATTGAGTTCGATGCGCCCGTTGAGGAACGTCTGGTTCGTCGCCGCGACGTCGGCAGTGGTTCGCGCCAGGTCGTGGAAGTCGGTGAAGCCGGCTCCAACATTGTGCAGGCTGAACCACGACGAGCCGCCCAGCAGGACGAGCAGCGCCACCAGCAGGCCGAAGCCGCCGTGGATCTGGTTGGAAACCTTCATGTCGCTGAACTTGACCATGGAGACCCTCCTATTGGGCGGAAGTGGCGAACGGGGTGTCCGTCAGGTGGACCCAGGCCGCCGACAGCCGCGCCCGGCGCAGGGCGCGAGCCCCGCCGTCGAGGTCCGACAGCAGGTCGGTGAGCGTGCGGCTCATCTCGTCGAGCCGGGTGTCGTGGTCGCGAAGCGGCAGGCCACGGCACGCGATCTCAGCCGCCTCGGCGGCGAGCGCCAGGGCGGCGGAGTTGAGGTCGAAGGCGAGGCGGCACAGTTCGTGGGCCTGCTCGCTGGTGGTCTTGGGCTTGATGATCACGAGTCCCTCCCTCTTCGATGGGCTCAGAGGAGGGTGCGCTTCCATGGCGTTCGAAAGAATCACTCGCCCGTCTTTCGCCTCTCCATCTGTGGGGGGTGGCGTCACCGCCGCCGGCCTCACCCCATCCTCCGAAGGGAGGGGGGAGGCCTCAGATCAGGGCGACACCCGACAGGGTGAAATCGGGCAACAAAAAACCCCATCCCCGGGCCGGGGATGGGGTCGGAAATGCCCGACCTGCGGCGCCGTTAGTCGGCGTAGTTCTGCCATACCCGCGCCGCCTGGACGCGGTTGTGGACGTCCAACTTGCGGAAGGCGCTGGTCAAGTGGGTCTTCACCGTCACCTCGCTGATATTGAGCCGCCGCGCGATGCCCTTGTTGGACAACCCCTCGCGCAGCAGGCACATCACATGGCGCTCGCGCCCGGTCAGGTCGTCGGCCTGGGCGGCCGGCTGCTGCCCACTCAGCATCAGCGAGGGCACGAAGGTCTCCCCCGCCAGGATGAGGCGCAGGGCGGAGACGATGGCCTCGGCGCTCAACCGCTTGGGAATGAAACCGCGCACCCCTTTCCCCAGCACCTCCTTCACCGTGCGCGGATCGGTGATGGATGACATGGCGGCCAGCTTGACGTCCGGGAACGCCGATCGCACCGCGTCGATGCCCGCCATGGGGTCCATGTCGGGCATGCGCAGGTCGACCACGCACAGGTCGACTCGGCCGTCGGCCGCCTCCATGCGCTCGATGACGCCGCCGAAGGTCTCGGCCTCCAGGAGCTCCACGTCGGTGGCGAGTTGGGCGAAGAATGGCCTCAGGCCATCTCGCACCATGGTGTGATCGTCGGCAAAGGCTATTCGCATCGGGTCCTCCCCCACAGAGTGATGCCCGTTCATTGCACAGGTAATCGATGGTCGGGGTCAATCGCCTCTTTGGGACTAGGGGTCTCATACCAATCCCATACCCTCCGCCGCCTCCTCCGTCCGTTCCGACCATTGGCTGACAGACGGCGGCACCGGGATCGGACTAGACAGGAGGGCCACGACCGCGGAGGACGGACCATGCGCTGCTTCAGGTATTGCGAGCCATCGCTGCAGGAACTGATGACCGACGATCTCCTTGGCCTGGTACTCGCCGCCCAGAACCTTCACCGCGATGACTTCGCCCGCATGATGATGGAAGCTGCGGAGCGGCTCGCGGGCGTTTCCCGAGGCGCGAGACCTGATGCGGCGTGCAACCATAGGAGGCTTTGACGGGTGTCCGCTGCCTCCATGGGGAATTCCATCATTAGTCGCGCCATGCGGTTTCGACATACATACTATTGGTCGTCTTCATTTACGTTTCGGTTTTCCGAAGGATTGCTATATCCCTGCTAGAGAACGGGGTGATGGGCAGGGCCATTCGCGGTGACGTGGAAATGGCCGGCCAAGTTGTCGTTTTGCCCAGGGGGGACAATGCGGGACACCGATGCGCGTCGCCTTGCCTTGGCTTCATATGTTCCGGACGGATTCATCGAGGTCGATGAAGCCTGGCGCATCATTACCTGCGCGGACCCGGTTTACCGTTTGATAAACGACGATGCGGTGGGGCGTGACCTGTGGGAGCTTTTCCCCGTCGAGGTCGGCTCGCCCTGCTACAGCAACTGCCTTCGCGCCATGGAAACTCGCGCGGAAAGCGAGTTCCTCGACTACCACTCCCAGTCGGACCGCTGGTTCATCGTGCGCATCAGTCCGACCGCGCGCGGCCTGGTGATCGGCTATCGCGACGTCACCGCCCACCTCGGCCAGGGGGTCGATCTCCGTGCCGGCTGGGAGCTGATGCGCAACGCCATCGACCACATGCCGGTCGGCATCTGGCTGCTGGACCGCGACGGGACCATCATCGCCACGAACCCCGAGGCGCGGCGCATCTGGGGCGGCACCCGCCACGTGGGCATCGAGGGCTATTGCTCCTTCCTCGGCTGGAATCACGGCACCGGCACCCGGTCAGCGAGTGGTCCTGCGCGCGCGCCGTCCGCGACGGCATCACGGTGCTGGACGAGGAGATCGACATCCTGGCCTTCGACGGCACCCGCCGGACCATCCGCCACTCGGCCATACCGCTGCGGTCGAGGGACGGCACCGTCCTGGGGACAATCGCCGTCAACCACGACATCACCGGCGAGAAGGCGGGCAAGCGGGCATTGGCCGACGCCCTGAGATGCGCCGAGGACGCCAACGCCACGCGCGCGCAACTGGTCGCCGCCATGGCGCACGACCTGCTGCAGCCGCTGCTGGGGGCGCGGCTCAACCTGTCTTTGGTGCTGTCCGATCTGCCCGAGAAGCTGGCGGCACCCGTGCGGACCGCGATCGGCTCGCTGTTGTCCGCCGAGCAGATGGTCGAGATCCTGATGGACGACGCGTCGCTCGATTCGACGACCGCCAAGGTCCGCCCGGCACCGGTCGACCTGGCCGAGATCATCGCCCATGTCTGCGATGAGGCGGAGGCGGTGGCGGCGGTGCGGGGCCTGCGCCTGCGGTGCCGGGCGCCGCGGTCGGTGGTGGTGGACACTGACCAGGTGCTGGTGCTGCGGCTGGTGCGCAACCTGGTGTCCAACGCCATCCGCTATACGCAGCGCGGGACGGTGATGATCTTCCTGCGCATCCGCGCCGGCCGCCCCGTGGTCGAGGTCTGGGACACCGGTCCCGGGTTCCAGCCCGGCCAGTTGGAGCGTTACCTGGCCGACGGCGACACCTCGTCGTGGACGCCGGCCCGCGGCATGGGCATCGGGCTGCGCACCGTGTTCCGGCTGGCCCGGGCATTGTCGGTCGAGTTGGACGCGCGGTCCATTCCCGGCAAGGGCACGCGCTTCCACATCACCTTTCCACATCCCGCCGACGACGCCGGCAGCCAGCCGGCGCGTCTGAGCGCCTGACTGCGGTCAGACGGCCCGCAACTTCACATAGGCCCCGGGGGCGTCCTCGATGACCTTCAACTTGCCGTCGCCGGGCTGGCGGGCGGGGACCTGCTTGCCGGCGTGCTTGCCGACCCAGGCGTGCCAGTCCGGCCACCAAGACCCGTCCTCCTGCTTTGCGGCGTTCAGCCAGGCGTCGGGGTTCTTCACCTTGCGGCCGTTGGTCCAGTAGCAGTACTTGCCGGCAGCGGGCGGGTTGACCACGCCGGCGATGTGGCCGGACGCGGCCAGCACGAACTTCACCGGCCCCGAGACGTGCTGGGTCAGGGCATAGGTGCTCTTCCACGGCGCGATGTGGTCCTCGCGGGTGGACAGCATGTAGATCGGCGTCTTGATCCGGCCGAGGTCGATGGCCACGCCGTTCAGCTCGATGGCGCCGGGGACGACCAGCTGGTTCTCCTGGTACATCTTGCGCAGGTAGAAGCTGTGCATGGCCGCCGGCATGCGGGTGGAATCCGAGTTCCAGTACAGCAGGTCGAACGGGAACGGGTCCTTGCCCAGCAGGTAGTTGTTGACCACGAACGACCAGATCAGGTCGTTGGCGCGCAGCATGTTGAAGGTCATCGCCATGTCGCGGCCATCGAGATAGCCGTGCTCGCTCATCTTCTGCTCGAGGCCTTGCAACTGCTCCTCGTCGATGAACACGCCCAGCTCGCCCGGTTCCTTGAAGTCGGTCATGGTCGTGAACAGGGTGGCCGAGGCGATGCGGTCGTCGCCCTTCACCGCCATCCAGGCCAGCGTCGACACCAGAAGGGTGCCGCCCAGGCAATAGCCGACCGCGTTGACCTTGTCTTGGCCGGTGGCTTTCTCGATCGCGGTCAGCGCCGCCAGCGGCCCCTCGGTCATGTAGTCGGCGAAGGTCTTCTTGGCCAGTGTCTCGTCGGGATTGACCCACGAGATGACGAACACGGTATGGCCCTGGTCGACCGCCCATTTGATGAAGCTGTTCTTCGGCCGCAGGTCGAGGATGTAATACTTGTTGATCCACGGCGGCACGATCAGCAGCGGCTTCTCGGCCACGGTGTCGGTGGTCGGCGTGTACTGCAGCAACTGCATCAGGTCGTTCTGGTAGACCACCTTGCCCGGGGTGACGGCGATGTTCTCGCCCACCTTGAAGGCGTCGTAATCGGTCATGCGGATCGACAGGCGGCCCTTGCCGCGCTCGAGGTCCTCGAGCAGGTTGTTGAGGCCCTTGAGCAGGTTCTCGCCGCCCGATTCGATGGTGGCGCGCAGGACCTCGGGATTGGTCAGCACGAAGTTGGACGGCGCCATCGCGTCCACGAACTGGCGGGTATAGAAGTCGACCTTCTGGGCGGTGTGGCCATCGAGGCCCTCGACCCCGTTGACGAGACCCTGCACCCAGCGCGCCGACAGCAGGTAGGACTGCTTGATGTAGTCGAAGATCTCGTTCTCCTGCCACATCTCGTCCTTGAACCGGCGGTCGGTGGCGTCGGGGGTGGCCACCGGCTCGGTCGGCTCGCCCATCAGCCGGCGAGCGGTGTTCTGCCACAGGCTCATGTAGCCTTGCCACAGCGACAGGTTGGCCTCCACCAGGCGGGCGGGGTCCGACATCATCCGCGCCGTCATCTCTAGGAAGGCGTTGCCGATGTTGAGCGGGTCCGGCGATGCGACCGCCCCGTCCTGGGCCTGGCGGGCCATGAAGTCGGAAACGATGCGTTGGCTGCGCTCGGCGATGTTGGTCATCGCCTTCGACAGCTCGGCGGGGTCGACCATCTTGAAATCAGCGCCCATTTCTTCGGCCATATGTGTTCCTCGGTTCGGGGCAAACAGGAAGGCGAATCCGCGCGCCGACGGCAACCCTCACGGACGGGGTAGGGATATAGGACCGCAACGGCTTCGTTGGCCTTTGCATCATCCCCATAGCCCTATATACTTTCGTTCGTCGGGCTGTTAAACGTGAACTTGCCGTAAAAGTTAACGGCCCAACGCCGATTTTTCCAATCCAAAGGGTGGTGGGTTGTCCATGTTCGGTTGCTCCGGTCGCGAATGGAAAGGCCTTCGGACCGCTGGCGTGCTCGTCATGCTCGGCGTGCTCACCAGCAGCTGCTCGTATGTTCCGGACGCAATCAATCCGGTCGAATGGTACAAGGGCGCCGAG
>JBFMHS010000389.1:0-12929 GCA_040751765.1 Pseudomonadota bacterium
GAACACCACGTCGGCTGCGGCGAGGACGGCGGCGTCGCGGGTGCGCGCCAACTCGACGGCGCCGCCGGTCGCGGCGACCAGGATGGCGAAGGCGAAGGCGTCGTCGGCATGGAAGGTGCCGCTGTGGGTGGCTGCTTTCATCATGTCACTCGAAGGCGATGGCGGCATAGCGCTCGGGGGAGAAGCCGATCTCGACGCGGCCGCCGGTCTCCAGCACCGGTCGCTTGATCATCGACGGCTGCTCCAGCATCAGCGCGACGGCCTTGGCGCGGTCAAGGTCGGCCCGCGCCGCCTCGGGCAGCTTGCGGAAGGTGGTGCCGGCGCGGTTGAGCACCTTTTCCCAGCCGGCGGCGTCGCACCAGCGCTCCAGCGCCTCGCGCGTCACCCCCGCCTTCTTGAAGTCGTGGAAGTCATAGGCGACCCCGGCGGCGTCGAGCCAGGCGAAAGCCTTCTTCATGGTGTCGCAGGCCTTGATGCCGTGGATGGTGGTGGTCACGACGGGTACTCCAGCTTGACCCGTCCCGCCGCCTCGCGCGCCGCCGCCCGTGCGGCGTCGGTGTCGCCGCCCTTGGCCAAGGCCAGGGCCACGCCCATGCGGCGATGGGGCCGGGTGGTCGGCTTGTTGAAGACGCGCAGGTCCAGCTCGACGCCCGGCGCCGACGGGGTCAGCGCCTCGGCCAGCCCCGACACGGTGAACCGGGCGGCATCGCGATCGGCCAGGATCACCGCGCTGGCGGCGGGGCCGTGCTGGACGATGGCGGGGATCGGCAGGCCGAGGATGGCGCGGGCGTGCAGGTCGAACTCGGTGAGGTTCTGCGAGATCAGCGTCACCATGCCGGTGTCGTGGGGACGCGGCGACAGCTCGGAGAAGATCACCCGGTCGCCCAGGACGAAGAATTCGACCCCAAACAGGCCGTATCCTCCCAGATTGTCCACCACCGCCCTGGCCTGGCGTTGTGCCTCGGCGATGGCGGCCGGCGACATGGTGGCCGGCTGCCAGCTCTCCTGGTAGTCGCCGCGTTCCTGGCGGTGGCCGATGGGATCGCAGAACACCACGCCGTCGCGGGTGCGGATGGTGAGCAGGGTGATTTCGTAATCGAAGGACACGAAAGCCTCGACGATGACCCGCTTGCGGTCGCCGCGCATTCCTTCGACCGCGTAGCTCCAGGCGGCGTCCACCTTGTCGGCGTCACGCACCGTGCTCTGGCCCTTGCCCGAGGACGACATCACCGGCTTGACCACGCAAGGCAGCCCCAACTCGGCCACCGCCGCCCGCATGTCCTCCAGCGTCTCGGCATAGCGATAGGCCGAGGTCGGCAGGCCCAGCTCGGCCGCCGCCACCTCGCGGATGCGGTCGCGGTTCATGGTCATCATGGTGGCGCGCGCCGACGGCACCACGGTGAATCCCTTGTCCTCGTACTCCTTCAGCACCTCGGTGCGGATGGCCTCGACCTCGGGCACGATCAGGTCGGGGCGGTGCTTGTCGATGGCCGCCGCCAGCGCGGCGCCGTCGAGCATCGGGAACACCTCGGCCTCGTCCGCCACCTGCATGGCCGGGGCCCCCGCATAGGCATCGCACGCCACCACATGCGCCCCCAGCCGCTTGGCCGAAATCACGAACTCGCGCCCCAGCTCGCCCGAGCCGAGCAACAGGATCTTGGCGATGGCGGCCATGGCGGTCTTCCCCGTGTGGTTGGTGCGGGGGAGTTATAGCGGGGGACGGTGGGGGCGGTCGAGAGGTGGGAGCGGGATCACCCCCGCCGCCTCTTCTTCGCCCCCGCCACCCGCGCGATGCCCAGCGCGCGCTTCCCCAGCTCGGCGGCGAGTTCGAAATCGTCGATGGCGGACTCGGGCAAGAGCCAATAGCCCATGCGGGTGACCTTGCCGGTCTTGGGATTGGTCCAGGAGAACTGGCGCGAGCCGTCCCCGGCCAGTGCCGAGGCGAACGCGTCGTCGGCCTTGAGATAGATATCGCCGTCGGAGATCAGGGCGAAGAACAGCCCGTCGCAATAGATGCCTGCGCCGCCGAACATGCGGCGGACCTGGATGGCGCCAAGGCCGGCGAACATCTCGCGTGCCAGTTCCGCCGCTGCTTCGTCTTCAGGGGATGCCGCCATTCCTTCCTTCCCCTCGAAAGAAAAGGGCGCCCGCAGGCGCCCCTCACAAAATCACTCCCACTCGATGGTCCCCGGCGGCTTCGAGGTGATGTCGTAGGTCACCCGGTTGATGCCCTTGACCTCGTTGATGATGCGGTTCGCCACCCGGCCGATGAAGGCCATGTCGAAGGGGTAGAAGTCGGCGGTCATGCCGTCGGTGCTGGTGACGGCCCTGAGCGCGCAGGCGTAGTCGTAGGACCGCGAATCGCCCATCACGCCGACGGTGCGCACCGGCAGCAGCACGGTGAAGGCCTGCCAGATGGCGTCGTAGAGGCCGGCGTTGCGGATTTCCTCCAGGTAGATGGCGTCGGCCTTCTTGAGGATCTCCAGCTTCTCGCGGGTGATCTCCTGGCCGGGGATGCGGATGGCGAGACCGGGGCCGGGGAAGGGGTGGCGGCCGACCATTTCCTCGGGCAAGCCCAGTTCGCGGCCCAGCGCACGGACCTCGTCCTTGAACAGCTCGCGCAGCGGCTCGACCAGCTTCATGTTCATGCGCTCGGGCAGGCCGCCCACATTGTGATGGCTCTTGATGGTCACGCTGGGGCCGCCGATGAAGCTGACGCTTTCGATGACGTCGGGATACAGCGTGCCCTGGGCCAGGAAGTCGGCGCCGCCGACCTTCTTGGCCTCTTCCTCGAACACGTCGATGAACAGGGCGCCGATGGTCTTGCGCTTCTTCTCGGGGTCGGTCATGCCGGCGAGCTTGCCGAGGAACAGGTCGGATGCGTCGCGGTGGACCAGGTTGATGTTGAAGCGGTCGCGGAAGACGCTGACCACCTGCTCGGCCTCGCCCAGGCGCATCAGGCCGTGGTCGACGAACACGCAGGTCAGCTGGTCGCCGATGGCCTCGTGCAGCAGCGCCGCCACCACGCTGGAATCGACGCCGCCCGACAGGCCGCAGATCACCCGGCCCTTGCCGACCTGCTCGCGGACCTTCCTGATCTCCTGCTCGCGGAAGGCAGCCATGGTCCAGTCGCCGGAGCAGCCCGCCACCCGGTGGGTGAAGTTCCTGAGCAGCGCGGCGCCGTGCGGGGTGTGCACCACCTCGGGATGGAACTGCACGCCGTAGAACCGCTTCTCGTCGTTGGCGATGGCGGCGAAGGGCGCGCCCTCGGAGGTGCCGACGACGCGGAAGCCGGGCGGCAGCGCGGTGACGCGGTCGCCGTGGCTCATCCACACCTGCTCCTTGGCGCCCTTCTCCCACACGCCGTGGAACAGCTCGCAGTCGTCCTGGACATGGACGTAGGCGCGGCCGAACTCGCGGTGGTCGCCGGGCTCGACCTTGCCGCCCAGCTGGGCGCACATGGTCTGCTGGCCATAGCAGATGCCGAGCACCGGGATGCCCATCTCGAACACCGCGTCCGGCGCGCGCGGCGTGCCGATATCGGCCACCGAGGCGGGGCCGCCCGACAGGATGATCGCCTTGGGCCCGAAGGCGGCGATGCTGTCCTTGCTGGCGCGGTTGAACGGGTGGATCTCGCAGTAGACGCCGCTTTCGCGCACGCGACGCGCGATCAGCTGGGTCACCTGGCTGCCGAAATCGAGGATGAGGACGCGGTCGGTCATGGCGCTCGCCTGTGGGCTTGGGATGGCCCGGACTTTAACCGGGCCTTAACCAAGGAACAAGGCCGGCGCTCCCTGAAGCGATAGGAAAAATGGGGGAGGCCGCCCGGTGCTCCCCCGCCGCCTCAGACCTTGCTGGCGCTGCCCCGGATCTTGACGAAGGTGCCCAACAGGTCGAACCAGAACGGCGCCCCCAGGGCCAGGGCGACCCCGGAGAACAGCCAGCCCAGGACGGTGAAAACCGGCGACGCCCAGAACCGCTCGGGGGCGCCGTTGCCCCAGCCCACCGGCAGGCCGCCGAGGTTGGAGCGGATCTCGTCGGGGGTGATCAGCACCACGCCTTTGGCATCGACCGGCGGCTTGGCGACCACCCCCTCGGCGGTCGCCACCACCGCCTTGCGCACGGTCGGATCCCGCCACAGCACATTGGCGACGTGGAAGGTGTCGGCGTTGAGCACCCCGGCCAGCACGACCCCCACCACCAGCGAGATCAGGTGCAGCTTGCGCTGATAGGCGGCCTGGACATGGGCCATGCTGGCGTCGAACCAGCCGCCGATGCGGCTCTCCAGCGCGATGAGGTCGTCGCCCGCCTCGTGCTTGGCGGCCAGGAGGACATCCTTGAACGTGCCCTCGGGCAGGCGATCGATGCCGGCGCCGATGACGTCGGCCGCCCCGTCGGCCAGCGCGCCGCCCGCGCGCAGCTGCTGCATCACCGTCTGGACATAGGTTTCCTTCGGCAGGTGGTCGTACAGGTGCGAGCCGCTGGCCTGGGCGATGGAGCGGATCAACGGCATGGAGTCGAAGACCAGCTTGTTTTCCTTGCCCATGATGCGTTCGAGGCCGGCACGCAGGTTGGCGCCGCGGATCTTCAACACCCTGGCGAGGGCCTCGTTGACGACGGTGACGAACAGGCTCAGCAGCAGGTACATCATGGCGAGGCCGATGGCGACCTCCAGCACCGCGTTCAGATCCATCCTCCCCTCCCCCGGACACGCCCCTTGTCCGTCACCGCGTATGGTAGCACAGGGTTCGGTCTATTCAACCGCGCACTCTTGGCGGAGGTCAATTTCCGGTTGGGCGCGCGGTGGCACCCTGGCCACGAACCGCTGACCGAGGATCACCCATGCGCTTCGTCGCCCTTGCCCTGACTTGCCTTCTCGTGTCCGCCTGCTGGCAGGTCAAGGACCCGGTGGTGGCGCGCGGCACACGGGTGGACGGGCTGGCCGACGGCTTGTACCGCCGCCCCGACGGCTCGGAGATCATGATCCGCTGGAACCCCGGCGAGGGCCGCTACGACGTCGGCATGAACGGCGGCGGCGCACGGGCGGCGCCACTGGGCGGCGGCCTGTTCCTGGTCGACTACGCCGATGCGGTGCGCCTCGTGCTGGTGGCCGGGATCGAGGACGGCGCCATCGTCATCCACACCCCCACCCGCGAGGCCGAGGCCCGGCTGGCCAAGGCGCATGGCCTGGCTTTGAAGCACGGCCCGGTGCTGGTGCTGGCGGGCAAGCCGGAGGCGGTGCGCGCCTTGGCCGCCGACGCGGCGTCACTGGCCGGCACGCCGGAGCTGGTGGCGGCCGAGCGGCTGGTGCGGGTGCGTTAGACCATCTTCCGTCCCGACGGAACATGGTCTGTCGTTGTTTGCCCTCGCCGGGCGCAGGCTGGGCCTGCTTGGCCCCCGCCACAATGGCGGCCGAGCATGGTCCCGACAGGTCGGATCATGCTCTAAAGCAGGTCCGGCGACCAATGCCCCGGCACCTGGCCGATGCCGGGAGCGGCCGGCTCGGGGTCGTCGGGCGATGGCGGCACGGTGCCGGACACATGGGGCGGCAGCTTGTCCACCGGCCCGCGCACGGGCGCGCAGGCGGCGACGGCGGCGAGGATCAGCAGGGCGGCGAACAGGCGCATGGTTGGCCTCCGGGTGTGTCTCCGGAAGATGGGAAGCCTACCAGCGTCCCTGCCAGCCATACCCCGGCCAAGGCCCCCATCCGGGCGGGCCGCGATGGCGGATGGGCCGGCAGCGCACCACCTCGGCATAGCCGAACGGGCCGGGATGCAACTCGCTCCAGCAGGTCTGCCGCACCGGCGGCCCGCGCCGGTGCCAGTGGCGCTGGGGATAGGGCTGAGTGCGATAGTCAGGGCCGGAATGGAACTCGAATCGCCACCCGTCGGCGTGCGCCTCCGGCGCCCCGGCCAGCACCGCTACCACCGCCAGACCCAACAGCTTCCGCATGCCCGCCTCCGATGACCGACCCCGCGATCATGGGGCGGCAGGATGCGCGTCTGGTGTGGCTTAATTAGGGCTTTCCATATCCCCCGCCGCCCGGCGTCTCGATGACGAAGACGTCGCCGGGGTGCATCTCGGCTTGGGCGGTGCCGGGGAGCTCCTCCACCGTGCCGTCGGCGCGGAGGATGGCGTTACGGCCCGGTCGGGCGTCGTCGCCGCCATTCAGTCCGAAGGGGGCGATGCGGCGGCGGTTGGACAGGATGGCGGCGGTCATCGGCTCCAGGAACTTTACCCGCCGCACCACGCCGTCACCGCCCCGGTGGGCGCCAGCCCCTCCCGACCCCCTGCGGATGGAGAAGCCGTCCACCAGAACCGGGAAGCGCCACTCCAGCACCTCGGGGTCGGTGAGGCGGGAATTGGTCATGTGGGTGTGCACGGCGCTGGCGCCGTCGAAGTCCGGTCCCGCCCCGGCGCCGCCGCAGATGGTCTCGTAGTACTGCCGGGTGGCGTCGCCGAAGGTGAAATTGTTCATGGTGCCTTGGCTGGCGGCCATCACCCCCAGCGCCCCCATCAGGGCGTCGACGATGGCCTGACTGGTCTCGACATTGCCGGCCACCACCGCCGCCGGTGGCCTGGGCGCCAGCAGCGAACCGTCGGGGATGACGATCTCGATCGGCTTCAGGCAGCCCTCGTTGAGCGGGATGGCGTCGTCGACGATGGTGCGGAACACGTACAGCACCGCCGCCCGGCAGATGGCCGACGGGGCGTTGAGGTTGCCGGCCACCTGGGGGCTGGTGCCGGTGAAGTCGACCACCGCCCGCCGCGCGGCACGATCGACCCGCACCGCCACCTTGACCACCGCCCCGGAATCCATCTCGACCGCGAAAGAACCGTCGGAAAGCCTGGCCAGCACGCGCCGCACCGACTCCTCGGCATTGTCCTGGACATGGCCCATATAGGCCTGGACCGTTTCGATGCCGAATTGGTCCACCATGCGGATCAGTTCGGCGGCGCCCTTCTCGTTGGCCGCCAACTGCGCCTGTAGGTCGGCGACGTTCTGGCGGATGTTTCGGGCCGGCCACGGGCCGGACTCCAGCAGCGCAACCACGTCCTGCTCCAGGAAGCGGCCCTCGCGCACCAGCATGACGTCGTCGATCAGCACGCCTTCCTGATCGATGGCGGTGGAGTCGGGCGGCATCGAGCCCGGAGTCATGCCGCCGATATCGGCGTGATGCCCCCGGCTGGCGACGAAGAACAGCGGCCGGCCGCCTATGAACACCGGGGTGACGACGGTGACGTCGGGCAGATGGGTGCCGCCGTTGTAGGGGGAGTTGAGCAGATACGAGTCGCCCGGCCGCATGGTGGCCGCCCGACTGCGCAGGATGGCGCGCACGCTGTCGCCCATGCTGCCCAGGTGCACCGGGATGTGCGGGGCATTGGCGACCAGGCCGCCGGTGGGATCGAACACCGCGCAGCTGAAGTCCAGCCGCTCCTTGATGTTGACCGAGTGGGCGGTGTTGGCCAGCACGGCGCCCATCTGCTCGGCGGCGCTCATGAACAGGTTGTTGAACACCTCCAGCAGCACCGGGTCGACCCGGGTGCCGGCGGCGAACCGTTGCGGACGGGGAACGACCCGGCGCAGCACCAGATGGCGGCGGCCGGTCATCTCGGCGCGCCAGCCGGGTTCGACCACGGTGGTGGCGGTGGGCTCGGTGACGATGGCCGGCCCGTCCACCCGGTCTCCCGGCACCAGGTCGGCGCGGTCGTGCACCGGCGCGGCGTGCCAGGCACCGCCCGAAAACAGGCGCTGGGTGGCGCGCGGCGTCAGCGGCGCCGTGCGCGGGGTGGCGTCCTCGGGTTCGTCCAGGCGCTCGCCGCCGCCGGCGATCTCGACGCTCACCGCCTCGACCACCAGCGGCCGGTTCTCCATCAGGAAGCCGTAGCGGGCGCGGTGGGCGGCGGCGAAGCCGGCCTCGACGGCGACGCGATCGCCGGCCGGAACCTCCAGCGGCGTGTCCGAGCCCTGGTACTTGACCAGCAGCCGGCGCGTCGAGCGCATGTCGGCGCGCTCGACGCCCTGGCGCTCCAGCTCAGAGCGGGCCTCGGCCTCCAGGTCGGCGAAGGCGCGGGCGACCTGCTTCATGGCGGCATCGTCGAGCACCGCCTCGACCGCCCGCTCCTTCAGCACCGCCAGATCGGCCAAGCCCATGCCATAGGCCGACAGCACGCCGGCCAGCGGGTGCAGGAACACCGTGTCCATGCCCAGCGCGTCGGCCACCAGGCAGGCGTGCTGGCCGCCGGCGCCGCCGAAGCAGGCCAGGGTGTAGCGGCTGACGTCGTAGCCGCGCTGGACGCTGACCTGCTTGATGGCGTTGGCCATGTTCAGGACCGCGATGGACAGGAAGCCCTCGGCCACCTCCTCGGGGGAGCGGCCGACGCGGGCGGCCAGGTCGGCGAACTTCGCGCGCACCGCCTCCGCGTCCAGCGGCTGGTCGGCAGCGGGGCCGAACACGGCGGGGAAGAAATCGGGCGACAGCTTGCCGGCCATCACGTTGCAGTCGGTTACCGTCAGCGGCCCGCCGCGCCGGTAGCAGGCCGGGCCGGGATTGGCCCCGGCGGATTCCGGTCCGACCCGGAACCGCGCCCCGTCATAGGCCAGGATCGAGCCGCCGCCGGCCGCCACCGTGTGGATGCGCATCATCGGCGCGCGCAGGCGCACCCCGGCGACGGTGGTGTCGAAGCTGCGCTCGTATTCGCCGTCGTAGTGGCAGACGTCCGTGGAGGTTCCGCCCATGTCGAAGCCGATGATGCGGTCGAAGCCCGCCATGGCGGCGGTGCGCACCACGCCGACCACGCCGCCGGCCGGCCCGGACAGGATGGCGTCCTTGCCCTGGAAGCGGCGCGCGTCGGTCAGTCCGCCCGAGGACTGCATGAACAGCAGCCGGGTGCCCGACAGCTCGGCCGCCACCCGGTCGACGTAGCGGCGCAGGATGGGCGACAGATAGGCGTCAACCACCGTGGTGTCACCGCGCCCCACCGCCTTCATCAGCGGGCTGGCCTCGTGGGACAGCGACACCTGGGTGAAGCCCGCCTCGCGCGCCAGCTCGCCCAGGCGGCGCTCATGAGCGGGGAACCGGTAGCCGTGCAGGCACAGGATGGCGGCCGAGCGGATGCCGGCGGCGTAGGCCTGCTCCAGGCCGGCGCGGGCGGCGGCCTCGTCCAGCGGCACCAGCAACTCGCCGGTGGCTGACACCCGCTCGGGAACCTCGACCACCCGCTCGTACAGCATCTCGGGCAGCTTGATCTCGCGGGCGAACAGGTCGGGGCGGTGCTGGGTGCCGATGCGCAAGAGGTCGGCGAAGCCCCGGGTCACCACCAGCACGGTGCGGTCGCCCTTGCGCTCCAGCAAGGCGTTGGTGGCCACCGTGGTGCCCATCTTGACCGCCGCCACCCGCTCGGCCGGGATCGGTTCGTCCCCGGCCACCCCCAGCAGGCGGCGGATGCCGGCCAAGGCGGCGTCGGGGTACTGCTCGGGGTTCTCGGACAGCAACTTGGCCGTGACCAGGGCGCCGTCGGGCCGCCGGGCCACGATGTCGGTGAAGGTGCCGCCGCGATCGATCCAGAACTGCCAGGCCATCCCGCTCTCCCGAAGGCCGCCCATTGTGCCCGAGGAATCGGGCCGGCGGAAGGCGCTCCGTCAGCCGAGCCGGCGCAAGACGCGTTCCCAGTCGGCGATCCATTCCCGGTATTTGGCCTGGAACTCGCCGTCGGCGCGGGCAACGATGTCGCCCAGCACCTCCAATTGCGCGGCCGCCAGCGCCGCCTTGTCGGCGCCGTCGAGCCACGGCAGCAGCACGGTGAAGCCCAGCAGCACCTCGCGCCCCCGGGCCAGGGCCTCGACCAAGCCGGGCGTGGTGGCGGCCAGCGTGTCGACCGCCTTCCTCAGGGTCTTGGCCTGGGATTCCAGGTCCGCCCGCTCGGCGTCGAAGCCGGCACGGTCCAGGATCTTCTTGTCGCGATAGACCACCGGCGCGGTGGCGGAAACGTCGCAGGACCAGCCCGGACGCGGGATCAGCAGCTCGGCCTGGTCGGCTTCGTCGCGCCAGGCCAGGAAGGGCATGGCGCGGCAACGCGACGGCTTGGCGTCGTGGATGGCGCACAAGCCGTCCGGCCCCAGCGCGGGGCAGGCCATGGCGGGCGGAATCCATGCCGACGGCATGATGCGCACCGCGACCCGGCGCCGGTCGGGCAGGCGGATCTCGGTGCCCAGCCGGGCGGTGACGGCGTGGGACTTGTGGCCCTGGCGGATCGGCGCCAGCACCAGCCCCAGCGGGAAGCGCCCGGCATGGGCCAGCGCGTCGGCGAGCGTCAGCGGCAGGCGACCGACACAGCACCTGCCGCAGGCGGTGCAGGCGAAACGCCGCTCCATGGCCTCAGGCCCCGCAGCACTTCTTGTACTTCTTCCCCGAGCCGCAGGGGCACGGATCGTTGCGGCCCGGCTTGGCGCCGACTTGGCGCGGCTCCTGCCTGGGGTTCATCTCGCCGTCCACATAGACCCAGGCCCCGCCCTCGCGGCGGAAGCTGGCGAGTTCGTGGTGGCCGTGGAGCTGGCCCTTGATCCTGAAGCGTGCCAGGTATTCCACCTCGCCCTCGTCGTCGTCGGGGCCACCGCCGTTGACGGCGCGCACCACCAGCCCCAAGCCCTGGGCGTCACGGGCGGACTCGGCCACCGCGTCAGCATCGACACCGTCGCGCTTCTCGGGGGCCAATGTGGCGTCCAGGAAATCCATGCGCCCGTGCAGGAAGGCGGTGTAGCGCGCCCGCATCAGCGCCTCGGCGGTAGGGGCCGGGGTGCCGTCGATGACCGGCTGGCAGCATTCGGCGAGAGGGCGGCCGGAGCCGCAGGGGCAGGAAGTCATGAGCGCGTGTCCCACTGGTCGGATCGCCGGCAGGATAATCGGCGGCGGCGGAACGAACAACGGCCCCTCTCGGCAAGAGAGGGGCCGGTGCTTTCCGGACGCTTCTTCCCCGGAAGCGTGGGGGCACGGAGGGGCCGGCGGGTGGGCCGGCCGATTGGCCAGGGCGGATGCTCTTGTTCTTCTTCTCGGTTCTTCTTCTTGTTGGGCCGACCGGTCGTTGCCGTTGTCGTTATGCGCCGGCCCGGCCGCCCATCAGTCCGTCCGTGCCCCCGCGCTTCCGGGGTACCAGGCCCGGCCCAGGCGCATCATCACCAGGGCAGCCCCGAAGGGGGAGGCCAGGGTCGCCATGGTGGCGCCCAGGCCGACGGCCTGCGACCACCAGTCCAGGCCGAGCTGGGCAACACTGGGATTGTCCGAAGGCTCCTCGATGCGGATATTCGTGACGATCATCACCCCTGCCTTTCGCGCCGACTTGTGCGTCGTGACGAGGGCCATCATCACCCAATCCGCCCCCCGGTCAATCGAGCCGGACGGCCGGTGCCGGACGGCAGCGGGGTCATAGCCGAAGGTCCAAGACAGCCATGCCCGCCACCCCGGATACCCTGTTCGCCCGCCTCGACGCGCTGGGCATCGCCACCACCACCCACCGCCACGCCCCCGCCTTCACCGTCGAGCAGGGCAACGCGGTGTGGGGGAGCATCCCCGGCGTCCACTGCAAGAACCTGTTTCTCAAGGACGCCAAGCAGCGCCTGTGGCTGGTGGTGGCGCCGGCCGACCGCCGGCTGGACCTGAAGACGCTGCCGGCGCGCATCGGTTCGGCGCGGCTGTCCTTCGGCTCGGCGGAGCTGCTGCGCGAGGTGCTGGGGATCGAGCCCGGCTCGGTCACCCCCTTCGCCCTGGTCAACGATCCCGGCCACCGGGTGACGGCGGTGGTGGACGAATGGATGATGCGCCAGCCTTTGGTCAACTTTCATCCGCTCAGGAACGACATGACCACCACCATCCGCCCCGAGGATTTCCGCCGGTTCCTGGCCGACACCGGGCATCCGCCGGTCGAGGTGGCGCTATAGGTAATATTAGATTTTTCTCAATTGACTTCCACGCGCCGGTGCGTATCCTCCGTCGGCTTCGCTTAGAAGCATTCTCATAACATGAACGGAGTCCGCATCATGCGCCTGCTGCCCTATCTCCTCGTCGCCGCCATGGGTGCCCCGGTGCTGGTGTGGTTCCTGGTCAGCCTGTCGCTGAAGGGCTCGGCCAACGAGTTCGGCGCCGGCGACATGACCGTGCTGATCTCCCTGGGCGCCTTCATGCTGCTGGCCTTCGGCCTGCTGGCGACCTGGATGGACAAGGCCATCCGCAAGACCCGCTGACGCCGGAGCTTGCACGCACGGCCGGCCGCGACGACAATGCGGCACTCACTTTCGGGGGGTGCCGCATGATCCGTTTCGCCGCCGTGCTGTTCGCTGCCGCCTTCGCCGCCGGCTGCGCCGGCCCGCCCGAGGCGCCGCCTCCGGCGGCCGCCATCCCCACCAAGGCCCCGGGCGGCCATTGGCGGGTGACGCAGGCCCAGGCCGCGGCCCCCATGCCGACCAGCGAGTCGCCCTATCTGGGGCAGGTTCTGGCCCTCGACGACACGGGGGCCGGCGCCCCATCGGGCCGCTTCTGCGACAATCCGGCCTATGCCGGCCGCACCGCCGTCGCCGCCGACATCCTGGGCACCACCGTCCGCCCCGCCGAGGCCCGCGACGCCGAGCCGCGCCCGGTCACCCAGGTCACCTGCGGCGACGAGGATTTCGGGCACTATCTCCATCTCGCCGACGGCACCCTGCTGACCCGGGTCAACGATTGGGTGCTCCGGCTGGAGCCGACCCCCAAGCCGGAGCCCGCGCCGGCCGCCGCCGCCGCCGCGCCGACTTCCCCGCCGCCCCCCGCCGCCCAGGCTCCCGCCCCGCGCCGCCTCGTCTACCTGGCCTCGTACAGAACCGAGAAGGCGGCGCTGGCCGGCTGGGCGGCGCTGGCCAAGGCCTCGCCGGTCCTGAGGAGCCAGGAGCCGGTGACCCG
>JBFMHS010000039.1:0-20184 GCA_040751765.1 Pseudomonadota bacterium
AAAGATATCGACCATGGGAACCACGATCTGCGGCTCTTCTTCACGCGGAATGGCCGCGTCACCGGAGGCGAGATGGCGTAGCGCGTCGGCCAATTGCCGGTGGAAATCCCGCTGCTGCTCGAAGACCCATGCCGCCGCATGGTCCCAAGGAGCGGCCGCCCAGGCGTCCGCGGGCGGCGTTACCGCCAGCGCCACCAGCGCGACGATCAGCGCCGGCATCGAATCTCCACCCATTCGGCGAAATGGGCGCCGAGGCCGTCCCCGGCCGACTGGGTGCGGTCCAGCCCCTGGGCCAGGGCGACCGTCTCGATGGACGGCGACGGCGCGACGACCTCGTGGGCACAGCTGGCGGGAGCGCCGACCAGACGAACCTGCTCACCCTTCTCGGCGTGCAGGATCTCGATGTAGAAGGTCGGGTCGAAGACGGCGTAGTCGATCCCCTCGCCGACCGCCACCGGAGCCTTGAGCGGCAGGCTGAAGGTCATTTCCAGCCGGTTGCCGACCATCCGCGACGAGGCCTCCCCGGGCTTGCCGACCGCCACCGCGCCGCCGCCCGCCCGGACGCGGGTGAAGGTATCGTATTGGGCCAGGTTGCCCAGGTTCTCGGCCAACAGGGCGTCCAGCTTGTCGCGGTCGGGCTGGCCGTCGCGGTTCTTGTCGAAGCCCTCGGTGGCGAAGGCGGTGTAGTATTCGTCGAACAGCCAGGTCTGCCGTAGTGCCGTGACTCGGCCCGCCGGGTCGAACAGCACCTCGACGCGAAGATCGATCCAGGCATGGGGATGGGCCGCGGCAGGCAGCGGCGCCAGGCCGAACAGACAGACGGCGAACAGTCGCGAAAGACGGGTCAGGATCGTGCCTCCGGGCAAGGTGCGCCCGTCACCATATGCCAAGCCGCCGGGGCGCCGCAAATACGTCGCCCCCCTTACTTCTTCTCGGCAACCGGCTTGGCCTTCGCGTCCGGCGTGGCCGGCGCGTCCTTCTTGTTGGCGAGATGCGCCACGGCGCCGGCCACCGCCGCCGGCTTCAGGTTACGCCACAGGAACACGCCGAACCTCCCATCACGCCGCCGGGGGCGGCTTTTCCCGCCCGCGCGGGGGCACCATGTCTTCACGATAGCCCAACCCGTCTTGCGATTGCGAGCTATTTGCATTTAGTATCACCGAATTCGTTGACAAGGCAATTCGGGAGGGAAGGATGAAAGGGAACAAGAAGGTCATCGACCGGCTGAACAAGCTGCTCACCGCCGAGCTGACGGCGGCCGACCAATACCTGGCCCATTCGCGGATGTTCGAGAACTGGGGCTATCACAAGCTCTACGAGCGGGTCGCCCACGAGCGCCTGGAGGAGTTGGAGCACGCCGACAAGCTGATCCGTCGCATCCTCTTCCTCGACGGCACCCCCGACGTCGGCAGCCGCGACAAGCTCAACATCGGCAAGGACGTGCCGGCGATGCTCAAGAATGACCTCGCCTACGAGATCGCGGTGGTCAAGGAACTGCGCGACGCCATGGCGTTGTGCGAGGCCGAGCACGACTACCAGACCCGCGCCATTTTGGGCGAACTGCTGGCCGACACCGAGGAGGACCATGCCTTGTGGCTGGAGCAGCAGTTGCGCCTGATCGACGCCATGGGCCTGCAAAACTACCTGCAATCCGCCGCCGGCGACATCACCAACACCGCCAGCTGACCGGGGAGAGGCGACCATGAAGGGCGACAAACAAGTCATCGCCGCGCTGAACGGCATCCTCAAGACCGAACTGACCGCCATCAACCAGTACTTCCTGCATGCCCGCATGCTGAAGAACTGGGGCTACCGAGACCTCGGCAAGGCCGTCTACCGGCAGAGCATCGACGAGATGAAGCACGCCGACGACATCATCGAGCGCGTGCTTTTCCTGGAGGGCCTGCCCAACCTCCAGGACCTCGGCAAGCTGATGATCGGCGAGGACGTCCCGGAAATCCTGGCCAACGACCTCAAGCTGGAGCGCCAGGAGCGCGACGAGCTGGTCGCCGCCATCGGCCTGTGCGAGGGCAAGCACGACTACCAGACCCGCCACGAGCTGCGCGAGATCCTGGAGGAGACCGAGGAACACATCGACTGGCTGGAGACCCAATTGGACCTCATCCAGTCCATGGGCCTGCAGAACTACCTGCAGACCGCCGCCGGCAGCATCGAGGAGTCCTAGCCCCGGAAGAACCGCACCAGCCGGTCGAACACCGTCTTCAGGCTGGGTGACAGGCGGTAGGGGTCGGAGGCGGCGAGCAGACTCAGCGTCGCCGCCGCCTTCGGCCCTGCCGACACCGTCCAGCGACGGCCGTCGCTGGACAGCACCACATGGCCGCCACGCGCCATTTCCTGCAAGCAGGCCGAGGCCGAGCGCACCGCCGCACCGCCGCCGTCGAGAATCATCCCCTCGATGCGCGACACCAGCGTCGCCAGCGGCACCGGCCCCTCCGCCACCGAGCCCAGCACCATCAGCCACACCAGTTCGCGTTCGTCGAGCGCGGCGGTCGCCGCCGAGGTCATGGTGGTCGTTTCGTCGATCAGCGGAAATTCCATCACGGTCATGGCTGCCTCCTTGCCGACGCAAATGATAATGATTTGCATTTGCGTTCGCAACGCGGAAGTGGTAGCTCTTCGCATCGCCGGGGTTGCCGGCCGGGGCAAAGCCCCCAGGAAAATTGTTGCGTCAATCTTGCGAGCGCTTATCATTCGCGCTCGCATCAAGCGAGGGGACATCGACAGATGAAGACATTCGCCATGGCCGCCATCCTGGCCACTGCAATCTCCGCTCCCGCCCTGGCCGGCGAACTGCCGATCGGCGAGCCCGTCGAGAAGAACGGCATGGAGATCGCCGGCGTTTACCTCCAGGCCGTGACCATGGAGCCGGCCCACGCCCACCATGCCGGCACCGACATCCATCTCGAGGCCGACATCAAGGCCATCAAGGGCAACAACAACGGCTTCGGCGAGGGCGAGTGGATCCCCTACCTGGACGTGTCCTACACCCTGACCAAGCCGGGTTCCGCCTTCAAGAAGACCGGCAAGCTGGTCCCCATGGTGGCCTCGGACGGCCCCCACTACGGCGACAACGTCAAGATGGACGGCCCCGGCAAGTACCACGTGGTCTACACCATCGCCCCCGGCGCCCACGGTTTCCTGCGCCACACCGACAAGGAAACCGGCGTCGGCAAGTGGTGGGAGCCGTTCACGGTCGAGTGGGACTTCGCCTATGTCGGCAGCACCGGCAAGAAGGGCGGCTACTGATCGCCGCCACTCCCGGGGGGCGCCGTAGCGCCGGCGCCCCCCTCCCCGCCTCGGGATGATCGAACCATGACCAGACTCGCCACCCTCGCCGTCCTCCTCGCCCTCGCCGCCCTGCCGGCCCACGCCGCCGGTTATTGGAGCGAGCTGGCCGCCCGCATTTCCGCCGAGGTGGCCAAGGCCGAGGAACACGCCCTCGCCGGCCGCGTGGACGACGCCAAGAAGGCGGTCACCGCCGCCTATTTCGGCCTGTTCGAGAGCGAGAAGATGGAGGCGGCCATCCGCACGGAGATCGGCGCCAAGCACGCCGCCCAGCGCGAGAAACTGTTCGGCGACCTGCGCAAGCTGGCCGCGCGGGGAACGCCCGAGGAAATCCGTGCCGCCACCGCCCAACTGCGCGCCGGCCTGGCCGAGGACGCCGCCGCGCTGGACAAGGCCGGGATTCCGGCCGACGTCTTTGCGGTGAACCAATGATCGCCCGTCTGGTCGCCGCGGCGGCGCTGCTGCTGCTCGCCGCCTTGCCCGCCCATGCCCAAGGCGTGGACCTGAAGGCGGTCGCCGACGAACTGGCGGCCAAGGGCGACGCCCTGGTGACGGCCTACGCCCCTTCCGACGGCGCCGCCACCGCCGACGCCTTCTCCGACCTGTATTTCGATGTTTTCGAGGCCTCGGGAATGGAGCAGGCGGTGGGGGCCGCCTCGCCGTCCGAGAAGACCCGTCTCGAGGCCTTGTTCGGCCAGATCATCGGCAAGGCCGGCGCCGGCGCCCCCCGCCCGGAGGTCGCCGCTCCGTGGGCCGAGCTCCGCGCCGGGCTGCTCACCGCCGGCCAGCCGAAGGAAGAAACCACCGGCGCCGTGGGCGCCTTCGTGCAATCCTTCCTGATCCTGCTGCGCGAAGGCTTCGAGGCCATGCTGGTCGTCACCGCGCTGGTCGCCACGCTCCGGCGCTCCGGCCAGCACGCCAAGACGCGGGTGGTCTGGCAAGGCACCCTGTGGGCGCTGGCGGCCAGCCTGCTGGCGGCATGGCTGCTGGACCGGGTGTTCACGGTTTCCGGCCAGGACCAGGAGGTACTGGAAGGAGTGGTCATGCTGACGGCGGCGGCGGTGCTGTTCTATGTCAGCTTCTGGCTGCTGTCCAAGCGCGAGACCGCGACCTGGCAGGCCTATGTGAAGGCGCAGGTGGACGCCGCCGCCTCGGCGGGCCGCACCTGGGCGCTGGGTCTCGCGGCGTTCCTGGCGGTGTTCCGCGAGGGCGCCGAGACCGTGCTGTTCTACCAGGCGCTGGCGGTGTCGTCGCCCGGCCAGACCCCGGCCATCGCCGCCGGATTCGCCGCCGCGGCGGCGGCACTGGGCGCGCTTTACGTCGCCATGCGGGTGCTGTCGTTGCGGCTGCCGCTGGGACTGTTCTTCTCGGGGACGGCGGCGCTGCTGTTCGTGCTGGCGGTGTCCTTCGCCGGCAAGGGCATCCTGGAACTCCAGGAAGGCCGCCTGCTGTCCATCACGCCGGTCGACGGCCTGCCGTCGCTGGCCTGGCTTGGGGTGTTCCCCACGGTCGAAGGGCTGGCGGCGCAGGCGCTGCTGGTGGTGCCGATGATGGCGGCAGTGGCCTGGCTGCGCGCCCGCAAGCGCCGGGCCACGGCATGATCCGCGCGGTCGAGGCCTTCCTCGTCCGCCACCGCGACCGCCTGGCCTGGCTGCACGCCGCCATGGCGGTGGTGTTCCTGGCGGTCATCGTGGTGCCGGTGTTCCTGCCCGACCCGCCGGGCGACGCCACTTCGCTGAGCCACTGGACCACCTTCGCCAATTTCGCCCTGTGGGGGCTGTGGTTCCCGCTGGTGTTCCTGTCGGTGATCCTCACCGGCCGCTCATGGTGCGGGTTGCTGTGCCCCATGGGCGCGGCGGCCGAATGGGCCAACCGCAAGGGCCCCCAGCGTCCTATCCCCGCCTGGCTGCGCTGGGAGGGCACGCCGATCGTCAGCTTCCTGGTGGTCACCGTCCTCGGCCAGACCGTCGGCGTGCGCGACCACCCCGAAGCGGCGCTTGAGGTATTCGGCGGCACCATGCTGGCGGCCATCGCCCTGGGCTGGCTGTATGGCCGCAAAAAGCGCGCCTGGTGCCGCCACGCCTGTCCCATCGGCCTGCTGCTGGGGGTGTTCTCGCGCCTGGGCGCGGTCCAGTTCGCCCCCAAGATCCCGCGGCCCGGCGGCGACGCCTGGACCGAAAAGGGCGTCTGCCCGACCATGATCGACCTGCCGCGCAAGCAGGAAAGCCGCCACTGCATCCAGTGCTTCCGCTGCGTCAATCCCGAGGCCAAGGGCAGCCTGGAGGTGCGGCTGCGCGCCCCCGGAGCCGAGGTCGAGCGCATCGACGCCCACCACCCCAATGCCGCCGAGGTGTGGTTCCTGTTCCTGGGAACCGGCGTGGCGCTGGGTGGCTTCCTGTGGCTGGTGCTGCCCGAGTACCAGCAGTTGCGGCAACTGCTGGGGGTGTGGGCGATCGAAAACGACCTGACCTGGCTGGGCCTTCCCGGCCCTGCCTGGCTGATGAGCGTCCATCCCGACCGCCGCGAGGTGTTCGTGTGGCTGGACTTCTTCCTGATCACCGGCTTCATGCTGGCGGTGATGGCGGCGCTGTCCGCCTTCCTGGCGGCGGTCACCGCCGGCGCCGCTCGGCTGGCCGGCGGCGACCACCCGTTTTCCGAACGCTTCATCCGCCTCGGCTACCAATTCGCCCCGGTGTCCATGGTGTCGCTGCTGGTCGGCCTGGGCGGAACCCTGTTCACCCCCCTCGGCTCCGCCGCCGGCACCGCCAAGGCGGTGCTGTTCGCCGCCGGTTTCCTGTGGAGCCTGCGCCTGGGCTGGTCGATCCTGGGCGGACTGGGAGCCGGACCGGGGGCACGCCGGGCCGCCCTCGCCCTAGGCGCCCTGGGCACCGCCGGTGTCGCCTGGGCCTGGGCACCGGCGCTGCTGACCTAGGATTCGTCAAAACTACGCACAGGCTTTGTCTTCTTCAAATCTAGCCACGCTTGGCTTGATCTTTTCCACTGCAACGAAATCATTGGAACGATCGTCATATCCTTTGGATTGATACGATCTCGTTCTTTGGATCAGGGTTGCCCAACGCGGCGGTCGCCGATAAACTGCCGGTTGGTCCATATGCCAACCGTATAGGGGGGCCCCTGGGTGAAAGCCGTCGTCGCCACCGGCCATTCGCTTTTCCGCGATGTGCTTGCCGATATCCTGCACACGTCCAGTTCGAAGAGCGTGATCACCGTTGCCGACAGCTACCCGGAGGCGTTGCGATCCATCGACATGGGCGCCACCGATCTGGTGCTGATTGACCTGGGCCTGCCCGGCCTGACCGGCTTGGCCGGCATCGTCGATCTCGTCAGCCAGGCGGGACCGGCGCGCGTGGTCGTGCTGGCCGACGGCCATCCGCCCGCCGTGCACCGTCAGGCCCGCATCTGCGGCGTGGCGGGGTTGATCGAGAAAACCTCGCCCCCCCGATCAAGTTCACCGCACCATCAGCATGGTCCTGCGGGGTGGGTTGGGGTTCCCGGACACCATGGCCATCCCGGTCCACCCGTCGGCGGTTCCCCAGCAGACGGTGCTGACCTCGAAGCAGCTGCGCGTTCTGTCCCTGCTGACCCGCGGGAAATCCAACAAGCAGATCGCCAAGGAACTGGAACTGTCGCCCAACACGGTGAAGGCGCACGTTTCCGAGATCCTGCGCCGGCTGGGTGTCTCGACGCGGGCCGAGGCCATCGTGCTCGCCCACGAGCCGCTGGCCCCCCGGGCGATGGAGCCGGTTCCGGCCTAAGCCGCGAACGAATCCGAGGCGGCTTCCAGCAGCATGCCGCGGAACAATTTCAGCAGCCCCATGTCCAGCTCCGAGCCCATCTGGTCGCTCATCAGGGCCAAGGCCTGTTCCGGGGCCATGGGCGGCTTGTAGACGCGGCGGTCGGTCAGCGCGCTGAACACGTCGACGATGGAGGCCATGCGCGCCAGTTCGTTCAGTTCGCTGCCCTTGAGCCCGGCCGGATAGCCGGCGCCGTTAAGCTTCTCGTGGTGCTGCGAGGCGATTGTGATGACCCCCCTCGGCACGTCGGAATGCAGCAGGTGGTCGACAGACCGCGGCACATGGCTCTTCATCACCCCCCATTCCTCGGGCGTCAGCTTGCCGGGCTTGTTCAACACCTCGTGGGGAATGCTCATCTTGCCGATATCGTGGTCCAGGCCGCCCGAAGCCAAGAGTTGAAGATCCGTCTTTGGCAGTCCAATCGTATAGCCGAACAGCGACAGCAACGTGGCGACGCGCAGGGAATGTACGTACGAGTAATTGTCGTGCCCGCGCACGCTTTGCAGGATGAGTTTGTAGTCGTTGTTCGACACCGCCTCGACCAACGGGGCGCAAGCATCATTGACGGCGCGGTATTCCAGCGGTTCGCCCCGCTCGATCAGGTCGGAGATGCCGTTGAAGACGTCGACTGTGTTGCGCAGCACGTCGCGGTGCCCCGGCTTCAATCCCTCCCACTTCTGCTCCACCGAGCGGTTGACCAGCGCCGAGATGGTCTTGAGCAGGGTACTGCGGCGAAACGGCTTCTCCAGCCAGGCGTCGGGTCCCGCCGCGTGCTCCGATCCGCCGGCCTGGGTGGTGCAGATGACGTGGACGCCCCGGAAAGCGACATCGGCGCGCACCTGGCGCACGAAGGCCTGGCCCCCATGCGGCGGCGCCCTTTCGTCGACCAGGACCACGCAGGGGGGATGATTGGCAAGCCGCGCCATGGCCTGGTCGGTGCTGCCGAAATCGGCGACCCGGTAGAAGGAGGTCAGCGCCCGCGACACCTGGGCACGGTGATCCGCGTTGCCGTCCACCACCGCCACCAGGATGTCGCGGGAATGATTGGCCTCGATGTCGGACAGCACGCCGGTCATCGGCCGGTTGCCGTCTTGCGCGGCGGCCCGCCCTGTTCGAGCATCAGGCCCTGCCAGGTGGCGGACAGGATGGCGCGCACGGAATCGGTCTGCTCGGCGGTGGCCTTGTGCCCCTCCACGGTAGGCTGGCTCATGGTCTGGACCCACACCCACTGGCCGGCGGGCCCCTCCAGGAAGCTCATCAGACGCTTCAGGGCGTGGTCAAGGATGCGCCAGGTGCGACCGTCGGCGTAGAAATCCTCCCAGCTCAGTGCGTTGCCGTGGCGGACCATCAGGGTCTGGAACACCGCCCGGCACTGCTTTTCGTACTCGCCCAGCTTGTCGCCGAAGGCGGCGTCGACGACCTGGAAATAATTGGGCAGGAAATGACGGGGGAAGGCCACCGGATCGCCGGTCAGCAGCGTCTCGAACGGCCGGACCATCAGGCGGCGGAAGGGATTCTCACGGCAGCACGCGTCGCCGCGCTTCCACAGGTTGCGCCGGCAGCGGTCCTCCTGCATCTGGAAGGCACGGTCCAGTTGCTCGGTGCCGCCTTGCAAGCGCTTGAGCACGCGCTGCACCTCGGAAAATTCGACAACGCCGTCACGCGCCCTCTCGGCGATCAGCGCCTCGATCAGGCCGATCAACACACTCCCGGCCTGATAGCAGTGGCGCGCCCCCGGCGGCTGCTGTCCGATGCCTCCCATCGGCGTCCCCTTCCTAAAAGAGGCAGAATTGATAAATGTCAGTGACGTTCAACCATGACGCGCCAACTGTGCGCAATGCGTCTAGATAATTCTATTTGTTGACATTTTTTGGCGCCGGCCCGGGCCTATGGAACATCACGTGCTCACACCCTATCCGTCGGGATTAGGGCTTCCGCCGTATGCAAAAGCCCTCATCTCGTTCGTCAGTAGGTGCCGAAGGGCGCTAGGCGGCCGCCGCTGAAGGTCACCACCAGGTTGGGCTCCTTGGCACCACTCATTCCCGGCGAGCCCTGGGGCATGCCCGGCGAAGCGATTCCGGTCACCTTGGGCTTGGCGGCCAACAGCTTGTCGATGGCCTCCACCGGAACGTGGCCCTCGATCACGTAGCCGCCCAGCTTGGCGGTATGGCAGGACCACGCGTCCTCGGGGACGCCCAGGCCCCTCTTGACCGTGTCCATGTCGTCGGTGTCGTGGACCTTCACCACATAGCCGTTGGCCTTCATGTAGTCGACCCAGCCGCCACAGCAGCCGCACAGCGGCGACTTCCAAACCTCGACCTCGGCGGCCCGGGCGGGGCCGGCGCCGGTCCACGCCACGGAGACGCCGATCCCGCCCAGCGCGATCACGCCCGCCGCCGCCGCCATGAGTCCCTTCTTCATTCCGTTCACCCTCGTGTCGGTGGTCCTGTCCCGTGGCCCATTTTGCGAACCGTTCGCGCCGGCACGCAAGCCCGAACCCACTTCTCCCCCCGTCCGTTGACGTGAAGAATTCGTAAGGAGAGCGCGGGGTGGAACAAGGCGTCCTGGTGTATGTGCTGGCGGTGGTGGTGGCCGGGGTGGCGGCGCAATGGGTGGGCTGGCGCCTGCGGGTGCCGGCCATCGTGCTGCTGCTGGTGGTGGGACTGCTGGCTGGGCCGGGGCTGCGCCTGATCGACCCGTCCGAGGACCTGGGGCCGCTGCTGGCCGCCGGCATCGGCCTGGCGGTGGCGGTGGTGGTGTTCGAGGGCGGGCTGAACCTCAATCTTGCCGAACTGGAGGCGGCGGGACGCGGCATCCGTCGGCTGGTGGTGCTGGCGCTGCCCCTCAACTGGGTGTTCGGCACCCTCGCCGCCCATTGGATCGGCGGCCTGTCGTGGCCGGTCGCCGCGCTGGTCGGGGCCATCCTGGTGGTGACCGGCCCGACGGTGATCCTGCCATTGCTGCGCCAGGCCAATCTGCGGCGGCGACCGGCGACGCTGCTCAAGTGGGAAGCGGTGGTCAACGACCCCATCGGCGCCATGCTGACGGTGGTGGTGCTCCAACTGGTGGTGGAGACCGGCGCCGACGACGACCTGTCCGGCGTCGCCCTGCGCCTGTTGCCGGCAGTGGCGGTGGCGGTGGCCGCCGGGGTGGCGCTGGCACTGGCGGTCAAGGCCGCCTTCCACGCCGACCTGGTGCCCGAGGTGCTGCGGGTGCCGGTGCTGACCGCCGGCACCCTGGGCCTCTATGCCGCCACCAACGTGGTCCACGCCGAATCCGGCCTGCTGGCCGCCACGGTTTTCGGCCTGGCGCTGGCCAATCTGTCCATCGCCGGCCTGTCCCACGTCGCCCGCTTCGAGGAGGCGGTGACGGTGATGCTGGTCTCGGCGCTGTTCATCCTGCTGGCCGCCGATATCGGCCGCGAAGTATTCGCCCAGGTCAGCTGGCGGCTGGCCGCCTTCGTGGCGTCGGTGCTGCTGGTGGTGCGGCCGGCGGCGATCTGGCTGGCCACCATCGGCGCGGGACTGTGCCTGCGCGAACGGCTGCTGGTGGCCTGGGTTGCGCCGCGGGGGATCGTCGCCGCCGCCATCGCCGGCTTGGCGGGCAGCGAATTGTCCCGCGCCGGCATTCCCGAGGGCCGCCTGGTGCTGCCCATGGTGTTCGCGGTCATCGCCGCCACCGTGGTGCTGCAGGGCATGACGCTATCTCCGTTGGCCCGCTGGCTGGACCTCAAGGCCTCGGAGCGCCCCGGGCTCCTGATCGTCGGCGCCTCGCCGTGGTCGCTGGCCCTGGCCCGGCTGCTGGACCGCGAGGGCGTGCCGGTGGCGGTTGCCGACCGCTCATGGGCGGCGTTGCGCCCGGTCCGCGACGCGGGACTGCGCTCGGCCGCCATCGAGGTGCTGTCCGAGGCGGTGGAGATGTCGCTGGATTTCGCCGCCGTCGACTACGTGTTGGCCGCCACCGACGACGACGCCTACAACGCCCTGGTCTGCGCCCGGCTGGCCCCGGAGCTGGGCCAGGAACGGGTCAGCCAGCTGGCCCTCGCCGGCGGCCGGCTGGACAGCCACGCGGTGCCGGCCCGCGACTGGCGCGGCAAGGTGGTCGGCGGCGAGGGCCTGGACCACGCCACCGCCAACGCGCTGCTGGCCGAGGGCTGGCGGCTCCAAGTGCGCGATGTCCCCGCCGAGGCGGATTTCGACAAGGCCCGTTCGGCCCCGGAGGAAACGGTGGTGTTGGCGATCCGGCGGGACGGCGGCCTGGCCTTCCACTCGCCCGAGCACCGTGCCCGCCTGCACGCCGGAGACCGGCTGGTGACGTTCCGGCCGCCGCCGCGCGCCGCCCCTAGGCCTTCGTCTTCGGCCGCAGGTCGATGACCCGCTTGGCCTTGCCCAGCGAGCGCTCGATGGTACCCGGCGCCACCACGTTCACCTTGGTCGAGATGCCGATATAGGACTTGATGTGGTGCTGCAGGTCCTTGGCGGCGGCACCCGCGGGGGCCTGGTCCCAGGCGTCGGCCCGCATCTCGACGTTGACGGAGAGCGAATCGAGGTGGTTGGCCCGGCTGACCTCGATCTGGTAGTGCGGTGCCAGGCGGATGTCCTTGAGGATCAACTCCTCGATCTGGGTGGGGAACACGTTGACGCCGCGGATGATCAGCATGTCGTCGGAGCGGCCGGTGATCTTGTCCATGCGGCGGAACGACCGCGCGGTGCCGGGCAGCAGCCGGGTAAGGTCGCGGGTGCGGTAGCGGATGACCGGCAGCGCCTCCTTGGTCAGGCTGGTGAAGCACAGTTCGCCCATCTCGCCGTCGCCCAGCACGGCGCCCGTCTCGGGGTTGATGACCTCGGGCAGGAAGTGGTCCTCCCAAATGTGCAGCCCGTCCTTTGACTCGACGCATTCGTTGGCCACGCCGGGGCCGATGACCTCGGACAGGCCGTAGATGTCGATGGCCTGGATGCCCAGGCGCTTCTCGATCTCGCCACGCATGGCGTCGGTCCACGGCTCGGCGCCGAAGATGCCGATCTGCAGCGAGCAGGTCTGGGTGTCGATGCCCTGGCGGTCCATCTCGTCGGCGATGGCCAGCATGTAGCTGGGGGTGACCATGATGATCTCGGGCTTGAAGTCCTGGATCAGCTGGATCTGGCGCTCGGTCTGTCCGCCCGACATGGGGATGACGGTGCAGCCCAGCCGCTCGGCGCCGTAATGGGCGCCCAGGCCGCCGGTGAACAGGCCGTAGCCATAGGCCACGTGCACCTTGTCGCCGCGCCGGCCGCCCGAGGCGCGGATCGAGCGGGCCATCAGGTTGGCCCAGGTGTCGATGTCCTTGGCGGTGTAGCCGACCACGGTGGGCTTGCCGGTGGTGCCGGAGCTGGCGTGCACGCGCACCACCTTGTCCATGGGCACCGCGAACATGCCGAAGGGGTATGTCTGGCGCAGGTCTTCCTTGGTGGTGAAGGGAAACTTCGCCAAGTCCTCCAGCTTCTTGAAGTCGCTGGGATGGACGCCGTGGGCGTCGAACTTCTTGCGATAGTGCTCGACGTTCTCGTAGGCGTGCGCGAGCGTCCATTTCAGGCGCTCGGTCTGCAACGCGACGATCTCGTCGCGGCTGGCGACCTCGATGGGGTCCAGGATGTCGCGGGGCGGCGGCGAACGGCGGTCGATGGCGGTCAAGGCGGATCCTCCCTCTTTGTCGGGCACGTCTACCCAAAAAGGCGGCCGGCCTCAACAAAAAGACATTTGGGCGACCGCCCATTTTTTACACAATGCATTTGTATTGATTGGTTCTAATGGCATGACTATCTTCTTTCTTGTGTGAAATTTGACGGAACAACACCGGCCATGACCAATATCCGCGACGGCTTCCTCGCCACCATCGGCAACACCCCGCTGATCCGCCTGAAGAAGGCGTCGGAGCTGACCGGCTGCCAGATCCTGGGCAAGGCCGAGTTCCTCAACCCCGGCGGCTCGGTGAAGGACCGCGCGGCACTGGCCATCGTCCAGGATGCCGAGGAGCGCGGCCTATTGAAGCCGGGCGGGGTGATCGTCGAGGGGACCGCCGGCAATACCGGCATCGGCCTGGCCCTGGTCGGCAACGCCCGCGGCTATCGCACCGTCATCGTGATGCCCGAGACCCAGAGCCAGGAGAAGAAGGACATGCTGCGGCTGGTGGGCGCCGACCTGCGGCTGGTCCCCGCCCTGCCCTATGCCAATCCCGGCAACTACGTCCGCTATTCCGAGACCCTGGCCAAGGACCTGGCCGCCACCGAGCCGGGCGGCGTGCTGTGGGCCAACCAGTTCGACAACACCGCCAACCGCCTGGGCCACTACCGCACCACCGGCCCCGAGATCTGGGAGCAGACCGGCGGCCGCGTCGACGCCTTCACCTGCGCGGTGGGCACCGGCGGCACCCTGGCCGGCGTCGGCATGGCGCTGAAGGAACGCAACCCGGCGGTCAAGCTGGTGCTGGCCGACCCCATGGGCTCGGCGCTCTACAACCACTATGCCCATGGCGAGCTCAAGGCAGAGGGCGGCTCGATCACCGAAGGCATCGGCCAGGGCCGCATCACCCGCAACCTCGACGGTGCCCCCATCGACGACCAGGTCCGGGTCACCGACGACGAGGCCCTGCCCCTGCTGTTCGACATGGTGCGAACGGAAGGATTGGTGCTGGGCGGATCGTCGGGGATCAACGTGATGGCGGCCATCAAGGTGGCCCGCAAGCTGGGCCCCGGCCATACGGTGGTGACAGTCCTGTGCGATTATGGTACCCGCTACCAGAGCAAGCTGTTCAACCCGGCCTTCCTGCGCGAGCGGAACCTTCCCGTCCCCGACTGGCTGGAGTGAACGGCGCAACGATAAACCTGCGGGGAAGAACGCCGTGAGCTATGCCAATCCGGACGCCATCGTCTCGACCGAATGGCTGGAGGCGCATCTGAGCGCGCCCGACGTGCGCGTCGTCGATGCCAGCTACTACCTGCCCATCCAGAACCGCGACGCGCGCGAGGAATACGAGGCCGAGCACATCCCCGGCGCCGTCTTCTTCGACATCGACGAGATCGCGGACAGCAACAATCCGCTGCCCCACATGCTGCCGCCGCCCGAGAAGTTCGCCAGCAAGGTGCGCAAGCTGGGCCTGGGCAACGGCAACAAGGTGGTGATCTACGACGGCACCGGATTCGCCAGCGCCGCCGCCCGCGTGTGGTGGATGTTCCGTTGCTTCGGCCATCGCGACGTGGCGGTGCTGGACGGCGGCTTCCCCAAATGGCTGCGTGAGGGCCGCGCCGTCGAGGACCTGCCGCCCATGCCGCGCGACCGCCACTTCATTCCCCACGTCAACAACACGTTGGTGCGCGGCTTCGACCAGGTGAAGGCCAATCTCTCCAGCGGCAAGGAGATGGTGGTCGACGCCCGCGCCGCCGGGCGCTTCGCCGGCACCGACCCCGAGCTGTGGCCGGTCAAGCATTGCGGCCGCATCCCCGGCAGCATCAACGTGCCCTTCGCCGACCTGATCGACGACCGCACCCGTCAGATGCTGCCCGCCGACCAGTTGAAGGCGCGTTTCGACAAGGCCGGCATCACCCCCCACAAGCCGGTGATCGCCACCTGCGGCTCGGGCGTCACCGCCTGCGTGGTCGCCCTGGCGCTGCACCTGGTCGGCCACGACGAGGTGTCGGTCTACGATGGCTCGTGGGCCGAATGGGGCAACCGCGACGACGCGCCGTTCGAGAAGGACTGACCGGGCCGGCGTGGGCGGCCGCGCCGCTCACACCCTGACCAGGTGCACGTCGGTGATGGGCTTGTGGCCCAGCATCTCCTTGAGGGTCCGGCGCACGGCGCGCCGGGCCGCCTCCTTGACCACCGCGTCGTCCTGCCGCCCCTTGAGCGGCAGTTCCTCGATGGCGTCGACGACCGCCTCGACCACCTCGTCGTATTCCTCGGCGGCATGCTCGTCGTCCAGCAGGCCCAGCGCGGTCAGCTGCGGGTCGCCCAGCAGCTTGCCGGCGCGGCTGATCACCACCGTGCACACCGCCGAGCCGTTGAACACCATGCGGCGACGATCGCGCATGATCTCGCTGTCGGTGCGCACCAGGCGCGGGCCGCCGTCCACCGCCTGGCCGTCAACCGCCAGCCGGCCGACGGGGGCGTGGTCGACCACCTCCGCCTCGCCAGGGGCCAGGCGCACCATGGCGCCGTTTTCGATCACCAGCGCCTGGTCGACCTGGCAGTCGCGCGCCAGGGCGGCGTGCTCCTTGAGGTGGCGCAGCTCGCCGTGCACCGGGATGGCGATGCGCGGCCGCACCAGCTGGTACATGTCCACCAGCTCGTCGCGGGCGGGGTGGCCGGAGACGTGGACGAACTCGTCCTTCTCGGTCACCACCTCGACGCCCAGCCGGGTGAGGTCGTTCTGCAGCTTGAAGATGGCCTTCTCGTTGCCGGGGATGATGCGCGACGAGAAGATGCAGACGTCACCCTTGCCCAGCACCACGTGGGGATGGGTGTTCGACGCGATGCGCGACAGCGCCGCGCGTGGCTCGCCCTGGCTGCCGGTGCACAGATAGAGCACCTTGTCGTTGGGCAGGTAGGCGCCGTCGTGGTCGGTGAGGAACGGCGGCAGGTCCGTCAGGTAACCGTGCTGGCGCGCCGCCTTCTCGATCTTCCACAAGGAGCGGCCGACCAGGGCCACCTGGCGGCCATGCATCTCGGCGGCCACCGCGATGCTTTCCAGCCGTGCCACGTTGGTGGCGAAGCACGACACCGCCACGCGGCCGTGATAGCGGCCGATCAGCTCGATCAGGCTGGCGCGCACCTCGGCCTCCGAGCGGGTGTGGCCCTTGCTGAACACGTTGGTGGAATCGCCCACAAGCGCCAGCACGCCCTCGCGCCCGATGCGCCGCAGCGCCTCGGTGTCGGAGGCCATCCCCACCAGCGGGTCGGGGTCGAACTTCCAATCGCCGGTATGCAGCACCGTGCCGGCGGGGGTGCGGATCGCCAGGGCATTGGGCTCGGGGATGGAATGGGTCAGGCCGACCAGCTCGACGTTGAACGGGCCCACATCGAAGCGCGACCCCAGCTCGACGACATGAACCGGTACCTCCGAGGCCAGGCCGACCTCGTGCAGCTTCGACGCCAGGATGGAGGCGGCGAAGGGCGAGGCGTAGACCGGGCAGCGCAGACGCGGCCACAGATACTGGATGGCCCCCAGATGGTCCTCGTGGCCGTGGGTGACCACCAGTCCGACAAGGTCCTTGCGGCGCTGCTCGATCCAGGCCGGGTCGGGCATCACCACGTCGACCATGGGCATCGACTCGTCGCCGAATGAGACCCCCAGGTCGACCATCAGCCACTTCCCCCCGTACCCGTACAGGTTCAGGTTCATGCCGATCTCGCCGGCGCCGCCCAGCGGCAGGAAGAAAAGTTCGCTGTTGTCGGCCATGCCTACTCCAGCCGCGCGTTGCGGCGATGAATTTCCAGAAGTCCGCGAAGGGTGAGGTCGGGATCGAGCTGCTGGATCACCGGCGTCGACTCGGCGAACAGGGGCGCCAGGCCGCCGGTGGCGACCACCAGCATCCGGCTGCCGAACTCCTCCTCGATCCGCTTCACCAGGCCCTCGATCAGCCCGATATAGCCCCAGAAGATGCCCGACTGCATCGCCGGCACCGTGGCCTTGCCGATCACCTGGCGGGGCCGGCCGATGGCGACGCGGGGCAGCTTGGCGGCGGCCATGTGCAGCGCCTCCAGCGACAGGTTGATTCCCGGCGCGATGGCGCCGCCACAGTAGTTGCCGTCGGAGTCGACCACGTCGAAGGTGGTGGCGGTGCCGAAGTCGATGACGATCAGCGGACCGTTGTAGAACTTGTGCGCGGCCACCGCGTTGACCAGGCGGTCGGCGCCTACCTCCTCGGGCCGGTCCAGCCGGATCTCCAGGCCCAGCTCGACGCCCTCGTCTCCCACCACCACCGGCTCGCAGGCGAAATAGCGGCGGCACAGGGTCTTGAGGTTGAACACCATGGCCGGCACGACGCTGGCGATGATGCAGGCGTCGATGTCAGTGCGCTTCAGGCCCTCGATGGTCAGCAGCTGCATCAGCCACACGCCCAGCTCGTCGGCGGTGCGCTCGGTGTCGGTGGAGGCGCGCCACTCGCCCCGCACCTGCTCGCCGTCGAACACGGCGAAGACAATGTTGGTATTGCCCGAGTCGATGGCCAGCAGCATGGATCCCGCTCCGTCACGCCGGCGGGAAATAGACGTCCCCCGCCATGATGCGCCGCAATGTCGAGCCTGCATCCAAGAGAAGTGCGCCCTGTTCGTCAAGCCCCGCGAACAGCCCGGTGAGCGTTTCCCCCTCGAGGCGCACCACCACCGGCTGGCCGATGCCCCGCGCCCGCGTCGTCCACGCGCTCCGCACGGGAGCGAAACCCTCGGCCCGCCAGATGGCGATCCACGGCCCCAGCCGCCGGCACACGGCGGCCAGCACGTCCCCGGCGGTGCCGGTGAAGCCGGCATGGACCAGGGCGGTGGCGGGATACATCACCGCGTCCGGCGGCGGACATTCGGCCACGTCGACGCCGAAGCCCACCACCAGCCAGCCGGGCCCCGCCGGCTCCAGCAGCATGCCCGCCACCTTCTTGCCGTCCATCAGCACGTCGTTCGGCCACTTGCAGCGGAAATCGGCGCCGACGAGGTCGGAGAACGCCTCGGCCAGCGCCACGGCGGCGGCGAAACCGAGCTGCGCGGCGGTGGCGAGGTCGTCGATGGCGATCAGCACCGAGGCGTGCAGGTTGCCCTCGGGGCTGACCCACGCCCGCCCGCGCCGGCCGCGTCCCGCCGTCTGGCGGCGCGCAGACACCACAAGCAGATCGGCGGCCGACCCGGAAAGGGCCAGCCGCCGCGCCTCGTCGTTTGTGCTGCCGACGACGTCCAGCCCAAGATGGCTGAACGGCGCCGGCAGGTCCAGTTGGGTCACTGCGGGAACAGCGCCACCGCCGCCGCCTTGGCGGTCGTCAGCAGCGGGCCGGGCAGGAACGAGAACAGCAGCACCACCGCGGTCGACACCGCCATCACCAGGCCGACCGAGCGGCTGACCGGGCGGTCGAAGGTCTCCGACGGCTCGTCGAAGTACATCACCTTGATGATGCGCAGATAGTAGAAGGTGGACACCACGCTGGTCAGCACGCCGATGATGGCCAGCGTGAACAGGCCGGCGTCGACGGCGGCCATGAACACGTAGAACTTGCCCCAGAACCCGGCCAGCGGCGGGATGCCGGCCATGGAGAACATCAGCGCGGCCATCACCAGCGCCATCACCGGGTTGGTCTTGGACAGGCCGGCCAGGTCGTCGATGCCCTCGACCATGCGGCCCTTCTGGCGCATGGACAGGATCACCGCGAAGGTGCCCACGTTCATGAACAGGTAGATGGCCAGGTACACCAGCACGCCCTGCACGCCGGCGGCGGTGCCGGCGGCCAGGCCGACCAGCACGAAGCCGACATGGCCGATGGAGCTGTAGGCCATCAGGCGCTTGATGTTGCTCTGGCCGATGGCGGCGAACGAGCCCACGAACATCGAGCCGATGGCGATGAAGGTCACCACCTGGCGCCACTGGTCGGCCAACTCGCCGAACGGCCCGATCATGACGCGGGTGAACAGCGCCAGGGCGGCGATCTTGGGGGCCACCGCGAAGAAGGCGGTGACCGGGGTCGGCGCGCCCTCGTAGACGTCCGGGGTCCACATGTGGAAGGGCACCGCCGAGACCTTGAAGGCCAAGCCGGCGACCACGAACACCAAGCCGGCGATCAGGCCGACATGGGGCGCCACCGGATGCTCGCCGCCGAACAGCCGCGCCAGCCCGTCGAACGAAGTGGTGCCGGCGAAGCCATAGACCAGCGAGACGCCGTAAAGCAGCATGCCCGAGGCCAGCGAGCCCAGCACGAAGTACTTGAGGCCCGCCTCGGTGGCCCGAGCGTTCTCGCGATTGTAGGCCGCCAGGACATAGAGCGACAGCGACTGCATCTCGAGGCCGAGATAGAGGGCGATGAAGTCGTTGGCCGACACCATCATCATCATGCCCAGCGTCGCGAACACCATCAGGATGGGGTACTCGAAGCGACCCAGCTTCTCGCGCTCCAGGAAGCTCATGCTCATGGCGGCGGTCAGCGCCGAGGCCAGCAGGATCATCACCTTCGCCGCGCCGGCGAAGGAGTCCATCACGAACATGCCGCCGAACGAGGTGGTCCGTTCGCCACCGACGCTCCAGGCAAGGACGGCGGCGACCACCATCACCACCAGGCCGACCAGGGTCATCGGCCGGACGCCTTCGCCCTTGCCGAAGACGCCGAGCATCAGCATCGCCATTGCGGCCAGCGCCACGAAGATCTCCGGCAGGACCGGCACGAGGTTGAGAGATTCGGTCATTCCTGCGGTCTCCCTAGCGCACCGCCACCGAAGCGGCGCCTTGCGCGGCCTTGGCCAGTTCGAAGTTGTCGATCAGCTTCGCCACCGAAGCATGCATGGGCTCGAGGAAGGTGTTGGGATAGACGCCCATCCACACCACCATCAGGATCAACGGCACGAAGATCGCGATCTCGCGGCGGTCCATGTCCAGGATGTCCTTGAGGTCGTCGCGGGTCAGGCGGCCGAACACCACGCGGCGGTACAGGTACAGCATGTAGGCCGCGCCCAGCACCAGGCCGGTGGCGCCGAACAGGGCAACCCAGGAATTGACCTGGAACACACCCAGCAGCACCAGGAACTCGCCCACGAAGCCCGAGGTGCCCGGCAGGCCCACCGAGGCCATGGTGAACACCATGAACACGAAGGCGTAGACGGGCATCCGCTCGGCCAGGCCGCCGTAGCGCGCGATCTCGCGGGTATGCATGCGGTCGTAGACCACGCCCACGCACAGGAACAGCGCGCCCGACACCACGCCGTGGCTCAGCATCTGGTAGATGGCGCCCTCGACGCCCTGGGTGGTCATGGAGAAGATGCCGATGGTCACGTAGCCCATGTGGGCCACCGACGAATAGGCGATCAGCTTCTTCATGTCCTCTTGGACCATCGCCACCGA
>JBFMHS010000039.1:20194-25960 GCA_040751765.1 Pseudomonadota bacterium
GAGGTGTAGATCACCGCCACGATGGACAGGGTGTAGACCATGGGCGTGAAGAACTCGGTGGCGATGGGGAACATGGGCACCGAGAACCGGATGAAACCGTAGGCACCCATCTTCAGCAACACGCCGGCCAGGATCACCGACCCCGCCGTCGGCGCCTCGACATGGGCGTCGGGCAGCCAGGTGTGCACCGGCCACATGGGCACCTTCACCGCGAAGGAGGCGAAGAAGGCCAGCCACAGCCACAGCTGCATGCCCTCGGGGAAGGCGTGTGCCATCAGGGTCGGGATGTCGGTGGTGCCGGCCTGGAAGTACATCGCCATCATGGCGATCAGCATCAGCACCGAGCCGGCCAGGGTGTAGAGGAAGAACTTGAACGCCGCGTACACGCGCCGGGCGCCGCCCCAGACGCCGATGATGATGAACATCGGGATCAGCACGCCTTCGAAGAAGACGTAGAACAGCACCAGGTCCAGTGCGCAGAACATGCCGACCATCAGGGTCTCGAGGACCAGGAAGGCCACCATGTACTCCTTCACCCGGGTCTCCACCGCGCCATAGGACGACAGGATGCACAACGGGGTCAGGAAGGTGGACAGCAGCACGAACCACATGGAGATGCCGTCGACGCCCATCGCATAGGTGATGGAGGTGCCGGGCAGCCAGGTGGCGGTCTCCTTCAACTGGAACTCGGCCGAGTTCGGGTCGAAGTAGGCCAGGATGAACAGCGACACGATGAAGGTCGCCACCGAGGTCAGCATCGCCACCGAGCGGGCGTTGCGCGCCACCGTCTGGGCGTCGCCTCGGATCGTCAGGATGAACAGCGCGCCCACCAGCGGCAGGAACGTCGTCAGCGAGAGCAGGGGCCAGTCGATCATGGCTTCGTCTTCCGTTGGCTTAGCGCGCGTTGAACATGTACCAGGTGACGAACACCGCCACGCCGATCAGCATCGCGAAGGCGTAGTGGTACAGGTAGCCGGTCTGCAGCTTCGCCACGCGGTTGGCGATGACCTTGGTCGCGGCGGCCACGCCGTCGGGACCGACGCCGTCGATCAACGCGCCGTCGCCGCCCTGCCACAGGCCCTTGCCGAGCTTGAAAGAGGGCTTCACGAACAGGAAGTCGTACAGCTCGTCGAAGTACCACTTGTTGAGCAGGAACAGGTAGACCGGGCGGAAGGTGTCGGCCAGCGCCTTGGGCACCGACGGGGCCACCTTGTACAGCACGTAGGCCAGCGCGATGCCGGAACCGGCCATGATGGTCGGCAGCCAGATCACCCAGGCCGGGACGTGATGCGCGTTCTCCAGCGAGGCATGGCCTTCAAGCGTCAGGATGGCCTCGCGCCAGAAGCCCTCGCGCGCCTCGCCCACGAACATGTCGTAGCCCAGCCAGCCCGAGAAGATGGCGCCCGTCGCCAGCACCAGCAGCGGCAGGATCATCACCGCCGGGCTCTCGTGGACATGCGCCATCACGTGCTCGTCGGCCCGCGGCTTGCCCTCGAACACCAGGATCAGCAGGCGCCACGAGTAGAAGGCGGTCAGGAACGCCGCGCCGACACCCAGGAAGTACGCCATCTGACCGACCCAGGTATGGGCGCCGAAGGCGGCCTCGAGGATGATGTCCTTGGAGTAGAAGCCGGCGAAGAACGGCACGCCGGCCAGGGCCAGGGAGCCGATCCACATCAGCGCCCAGGTGACCTTGATGTGCTTGCCGACGCCGCCCATGCGGCGGATGTCCTGCTCGTCGCTCATGGCGTGGATCACCGAGCCGGCGCCCAGGAACAGCAGCGCCTTGAAGAAGGCGTGGGTCATCAGGTGGAAGATGGCCGCCTGATAGGCCGACACGCCGATGGCGAAGAACATGTAGCCCAGCTGCGAGCAGGTCGAATAGGCGATGATGCGCTTGATGTCGTTCTGCACGCAGCCGACGGTGGCGGCGAAGAACGCCGTGGCGGCGCCGACGATGGTGACGACCATCAGCGCGGTATCCGAGAACTCGAACAGCGGGCTCATGCGGGCGACCATGAAGACGCCGGCGGTGACCATGGTGGCGGCGTGGATCAGCGCAGACACCGGGGTCGGGCCCTCCATGGCGTCCGGCAGCCAGGTGTGCAGGCCCAGCTGGGCCGACTTGCCCATGGCGCCCACGAACAGCAGCAGGCAGACGATGGTGATGGCATGCCACTCGATGCCGAAGAAGGTCACCACCGCCTCGGCCCTGTCGGGAGCGGCGGCGAAGATGGCGTCGAAGGTCACCGAGTCGAACAGGAAATAGGCGCCGAAGATGCCCAGGGCGAAGCCGAAGTCGCCGACGCGGTTGACCACGAAGGCCTTGATGGCTGCGGCCGAGGCCGACGGCTTCTGGTACCAGAAGCCGATCAGCAGGTAGGAGGCCAGGCCCACGCCCTCCCAGCCGAAGAACAGCTGGATCAGGTTGTCGGCGGTCACCAGCATCAGCATGGCGAAGGTGAACAGCGACAGGTAGCTCATGAAGCGCGGGATCGACGGGTCGTGGCTCATGTACCCGATCGAGTAGACGTGCACCATGAACGACACCCAGGTGACGACGATCATCATGACCGCGGTCAGGGTGTCGAACTTCAGCGCCCAGCTGACGTCGACCGTGCCCGAGGTGATCCAGGTCAGCAGCGGCACGGTGACCGCGTTGCCCTCGATGGCCACGTTGACGAAGATGCCGACGGACAGGAATGCGGACACGCCGAGCAGCGTGGTGGTGACGATCTGCGCCCCGCGGTCACCGATGAAGCGGCCGAACAAGCCGGCGACGATCGAGCCCAGCAGCGGCAGGAAGATTGCGGCGACATACATCATCGCTGGTTTACCCCTTGAGCTGGCTGATTTCCTCGACCGCGATGGTGCCGCGGTTGCGGAAGAAGACGACGACGATGGCCAGGCCGATGGCGGCCTCGGCGGCGGCGACGGTCAGGATGAACATGGCGAACACCTGACCGACCAGGTCGTTGAGGAACGACGAGAAAGCCACCAGGTTCAGGTTGACCGCCAGCAGCATCAGCTCGACCGACATCATGATGATGATGACGTTCTTGCGGTTCAGGAAGATGCCGAACACGCCCAGCGTGAACAGGATGGCGGCGACCGTCAGGTAGTGGGACAGACCGATCTCGAACATCAGATGCCCCCTCCGGTCGGAACCTTGCGGATTTCAAGCGTGTCGGCGGCGCGCCGCGCCACCTGGTCGGCGATCTTCTGCTTGCGGCTGCCCTCGCGGGCCCGCAGCGTCAGAAGGATGGTGCCGACCATGGCGACCAGCAGGATCACGCCCGAGGCCTGGAACAGATAGGCGTAGGTGGTGTAGAGCAGCCGACCCAGCGCCTCGGTGTTGGAAGCCACGTCGGCGGTGGGTGCCGGAGCGGCCACCAGCGCCTCGACATCGGGGGCGAAGGCCCAGCCGCCGAACACCACCGCCAGCTCCAGCAGCAGCACCAGGCCGATCAGCGCGCCGATGGGCAGGTACTGCAGGAAGCCCTCGCGGATGCGGACCACGTTGATGTCCAGCATCATCACCACGAACAGGAACAGCACCGCCACCGCACCGACATAGACGACCACCAGCACCATGGCCAGGAACTCGGCGCCCAGCAGCAGGAACAGGCCCGCCGCGTTGAAGAAGCAGAGGATGAGGAACAGGACCGAATGGACCGGGTTGCGGGCGGAGATGACCGCCACGCCGCTGGCCACCGCCAGTCCCGCGAACATGTAGAAGATCAGTGCAGCGAACATGCCTCTTCCCCTGTCACCGGTAGGGCGCGTCGGTGGCGATGCGGAGAGCGAGCTCGCTCTCCCACCGGTCGCCGTTCATCAGCAGCCGTTCCTTGTTGTACATGAGCTCCGCCCGCGTCTCGGTGGCGAACTCGAAGTTCGGCCCCTCGACGATGGCGTCCACCGGGCAGGCCTCCTGGCACAGGCCGCAGTAGATGCACTTGGTCATGTCGATGTCGTAGCGGCGTGCGCGGCGGGATCCGTCGGCGCGGGGCTCGGCCTCGATGGTGATGGCCTGGGCGGGGCAGATGGCCTCGCACAGCTTGCAGGCGATGCAGCGCTCCTCGCCGCTGGGATAGCGGCGCAGGCAGTGCTCGCCCCGGAACCGGACGCTCAGCGGCCCCTTCTCGTAGGGGTAGTTGATCGTCACCTTGGGCTTGAACATGTAGCGCAGCGTCAGCGCCAGGCCCTGGACGAGCTCGGTCAGCAGGAACGCCCGCGCGGTGCGGTCGAGGAAAGACATCTCTCGGACCTCCTTAACCCTGGCCCGGCAGCCAACCGAACCCGACGAGAACGCCGGCGGTCAGCACCAACCAGAACAACGAGAACGGCAGGAACACCTTCCAGCCCAGGCGCATCAATTGGTCGTAGCGGTAGCGCGGGAAGGTCGCGCGCACCCACAGGAACACGAACAGCACCAGGGCGATCTTCAACGCGAACCAGATCACGCCCGGGACCAGGGTGAACGGCGCCACGTCGATGGGCGGCAGCCAGCCACCCAGGAACAGGATCGCGCACATGCCCGACATCAGGATCATGTTCGCGTACTCGCCCAGGAAGAACAGGGCGAAGGTCATGGCCGAGTATTCGACGTTGTAGCCGGCCACCAGCTCCGATTCAGCCTCGGGCAGGTCGAAGGGGGCGCGGTTGGTCTCGGCCAGCGCCGACACGATGAACAGGATGAACAGCGGGAAGTGCGGAATGAAGAACCACACCGTCTCCTTCTGCCGCATCACCACGTCGGTCAGGTTCAGCGAGCCCACCGACAGCAGCACCGAGATCAGGATGAAGCCGATGGACACCTCGTAGGAGACCATCTGCGCCGCCGACCGCAGGCCACCCAAAAAGGCGTATTTCGAGTTGGACGCCCAGCCCGACATGATGATGCCGTAGACGCCCAGGGACGAGATGGCGAACAGGTACAGCACGCCGACATTGATGTCGGCCAGCACCCAGCCCTCGTCGAACGGGATCACCGCCCAGGCGATCAGCGACAGGAAGAAGGTCAGCATCGGCGCGACGATGAAGACCACCTTGTTGGCGCCGGTGGGAAGGATGGTCTCCTTCAGGAACAGCTTGGCTCCGTCGCACAGCGGTTGCAGCAGGCCGAAGGGGCCGACCACGTTGGGACCCTTGCGCAGCTGCATGGCGCCGATCACCTTGCGCTCGGCATAGGTGAGATAGGCCACTGCCAGCAGCAGCGGGACGATGATCACGAGGATCTGGGCGACGATGACCACCAGTCGCCAGACCATGGGGGGCAGAAGCCCGTCGAACAGCTCAGCCATGGGTCCCCGTCTTCTTGTGGTTGCAACCGCAGCCGCCGGTAAAGGCGGCGATGCACTCTGCCATGACCTTCGAGGCACGGCTGATCGGGTCGATCTGGTAGAAACTGGTCATCGTGGTGCCCAGGCTGCGGTCCGAGACCGCGCCCTCGGCCCCGAAGGCCGCACCCCACGCCGCCGGCTGGAGCTGATCCAGGGTGGCGAAGACCGGGTTGACCTCGGCCAGCCGGTCGCGGACCTGCTTGGGGGTGTCCATGGCCAACGGCTTGCCGATGGCGTCCGACAGGGCGCGGATGATCTTCCAATCCTCCTTCGCCTCGCCGGGGGCGAACACCGCCAGCCGGGTGCGCTGCACGCGGCCCTCGGTATTGACGTAGGTGGCGTTCTTCTCGGTATAGGCCGAGCCAGGTAGAACCACGTCGGCGCGGTGGGCGCCGGCGTCGCCGTGGCTACCCACATAGACCAC
>JBFMHS010000390.1:0-4913 GCA_040751765.1 Pseudomonadota bacterium
CGTCGCCCTCTTGATCGGCACCCCGACCCGCTACCGCAACATGGCCGGGCAGATGCGCAATTTCCTCGACCAGACCGGCAAACTGTGGGTGTCCGGCGCCCTGATCGGGAAGCCGGCCGGCGTGTTCACCTCCACCGGCTCGCAGCACGGCGGCCAGGAGACCACGCTGATGTCGACCATCGTCAACCTGCTGCATTTCGGCATGGTGGTGGTCGGCCTGCCCTATTCCGCCAGCCAGCAGATGATCCTGGACAGGGTGATGGGCGGCAGCCCCTATGGCGCCACCACCATCGCCGGCAGCGACGGATCGCGCCAGCCCGCCCCGGAGGAACTGGAGATGGCCCGCTTCCAGGGCCGCCACCTGGCCGAGATCGCCGCCAAGTTGAAAGGCTGAGCCATGCTGGACCTTCGCCCCTTCGACCGCCTGGGCCGCTTCGATGGCGACTGGCTGTCGGCGCGCTACCATTTCAGCTTCGCCGACTACCACGACCCCGCCCGCATGGGCCTGGGCGGGCTCAGGGTTTGGAACGACGACCTGATCCAGCCCGGCACCGGCTTTCCCCTTCATGGCCACCGCGACATGGAGATCGTCACCTATGTGCGCGAGGGCGCCATCACCCACGAGGATTCGCTGGGCAACCGCGGTGTCACCGAGGCCGGCCAGGTCCAGGTGATGAGCGCCGGCACCGGTATCCGCCATGCCGAGGCCAATGCCGGCTCGGTGCCGTGCCGGCTGTTCCAGATCTGGATCCTGCCCCGCGCCCAGGGCCTGCCACCGCGCTGGGAAACCAAGCCCTTCCCGCGCGGCCACGGCCGGCTTGAGGTGATGGCCTCGGGCCGGGCCGAGGACGGGGCAGCACTGATCCACGCCGATGCCCGCGTGTTGGCCGCCACCCTGGAGGCGGGCGACCGCGTCACCCATCCCCTGGCCGGCCGCCGCGCCTATCTGGTTCCGGCACGGGGCACGGTGACGGCCAACGGCGTGGTGGTGGGCGCCCGCTCGGGATTGGCCGTCACCGCCGAGGCCGCGCTGGACATCGCCGCCACCGAATCCGCCGAATTGGTGCTGGTCGAGGTCGCGTGACCGCCCGCCCGATGATATGATCGGGCGAGAGAGGGGTTTCCTGGGGGAGAGAATGCCGCTTGTGGAGTGGACCGACGACATGAGCGTCGGGGTCGCCCGGCTGGACGAGGACCATCGCCGGCTGTTGGGCATGTTGAACACGTTGGACGACGCGCTGCACCGCGCCGACGCCCAGGACGAGGTCGGACGCGCGCTGGGCGAGCTGATCCGCTACACCTACTATCATTTCGGCGCCGAGGAGCGGTTGCTGGAGGAAGTCGGCTACCCCGACCTCGACGGGCACCGGCAGGCGCATCGGGTCATGGCCGACCATGTCCGCCAGATGGAGGCCGACTACGAGGCCAATCCGCGCTCGGTGGTGGCCACCGAGCTGTACAAGTTCCTGTCCGATTGGCTGGTTCACCACATCCGCAGCGAGGACATGCGCTACAAGACGGCGCTTGCCCGTCCGTAGCAATACCGACGGCATATCCTAGTTCCTTTGAGCTGAGGAAACCGCCCTCGGGACAAATTGCCGCCTCCCCAACGCCGGGCCTACGCTTGGCCTGTCATTCAGCCAGGGGAGGTGGTCCGATGATGAGTGCCTGTCCGTTCTGCAACAGCCCCCTGCCCACCCATGGCCAGTGCTGCCGGGTCCCAGGCGACCTCGACCGCTTCGAACGGGTCTATTCGCGGCTGTCGGCCGACCATCACAATCCGTACCTGGAAGGCTGCTTGCTGCGCCACCTGGCCGCATTCGGCCGCGTCGTCGAGCCGAGAAGGATGTGATCAGCCTCGCCGCCTTTCGCCGCCCGTCCAGCGGCGGTCGAAGGCGGCGTCGGCCAGGGCGACGAGTTCGTCGTAGCCCCATTCGCCGCGATCGGTGACCGCGCGCGCCAGGTCGCCGGGAAGGCCCGACAGCCCGAGGCGGGCGCCGGCCATGCAGCCGGCCATGGCGGCGGTGGTGTCCACGTCGCCGCCGGGGGCGACGGCCTGGGCGACCACACCCAGCCAGTCGTCGGGCGATTTCAGGAACGACCACAGCGCCCACAGCACGCTTCCCACCACGAAGGCCGAGATGCCGCCGTGCCATTGGCTGTCGACACCCGGTGGCAAGCCGTCGCGGGCCACCGCCCGGGCGGCTTGGTCGGCGGGCAGGTCGAGCAGGGGCTCAAGCCGCCGCAGGGCCGACTCGAACGACGGCTCGATGCGACCGGTCCACTCGCGCAGTTGGGCCAGGAAGGCCTTGGGGGCGAGGTCGCCATCGCGGGCGGCCAGGGCCACCGCGCCGGCCACCGCCACCGACCCCGCCAGGCAGCGCGGATCGGCATGGGTGATGCGGCCCTGGTCGATGGCGGCCCTCACCATCGCCTCGGGGTCGTCCCACATCAGCAGGCCCAACGGCCCGGCGCGCATGGCGCTGCCGTTGCCGGCCGAGGGCGCCGGCGTGCCGGCCTGGAACCACGGCACCCCGGCGATCAGCCGCTCCGCCGCCTGCTCGGTGGCGCGGCCACGGCCCACCACCTTGTCCTCGGCGAACAGGCGGGCGATGCGGGCGGCATAGTCGCCGGCATCGAACCCGCCCCTGTCCCGCCACGACAGCACCAGCTCGCGGGCGAGCTGGGTGTCGTCGGAATACTGTCCGAAGGGGAAGTCGGCGCGTCCGGCGGCCGGCGCCTTGCCGGCCCGCACCACGTCGCGGGCATAGGCGCCGCACACGGCCGGCCCCTCGCCCTCGACCGGGAAGCCGAGCGCGTCCCCCAGTGCCTGGCCGATAAGGCAGCCGGCGAATTTGTCGCGTGTGGCGACCATGGCGGTTTCTCCTTGCTCCGCCCTTCATGTGTCATTGTGCCAGGAAAACGTCCAGTCCGGCCCCGCCGGCTGGCGATGGCTGGGTTACCCGGAACGGGGGGGCGCGAATTCGGCCACCACCGGGGCGTGGTAGGTCTCGGGCGAGCCCCACACGGTGGCCGGCGACACCAGTTCGTCGCCCAGCGTCTCGTTGTGGACCTCGGCCTGGAGGTACCAGCCCATCAGCGGCCGCGACACCAGGATGTGGTCCAGCATCACCTTGCGGCCGTGATGGATGACCGAGAAGCGCTGGCTTTCCGAGACGGTGCGTTCGAGGCTGACCAGCACGCGCGGCGCCAGGTGGCCGTTGCCGGTGTCCTCTTCGTCGCCACGGATGGTGCGCACCGGCGCCTCGCGGTCGCCGGCGTTGAAGTCGCCGCACACCGCCAGGAAAGCGTCGGGCTCGGCGTCGAGGATCGAATCCACGAGCAGCCGCGCCTCCAGCGCCTGTCCGGCGGCCTTGACGGTGGCGAGGAAGAACCCCTCGGCCCAGCCGCCGACGCTGTGCCAACGGCCGTGGCGGCCCTTCTGCCCCGGCAGGAATGACGCGCGCGGCGCCCGCAGATGAACGTTGACCACATGCAGCCGCCGCCCGCCCGGGCCGTCGATGACCGCGTGCAGGATGGGGCGGTCCCATTCCACCGCCTGCTCGGCCTCTGGCCGGGGGTCGGCGGTGACCGGGCGATAGGATGGCGGCGGCACCAGGTCGTGCCACACCTGCCGGTGCTCCAGCACCGGGAAGCGCGACAGAATGACCAGGTTGTGGCGGTCCGACGGCCGGACCCCGCCCCGGTTCATGGACACCACGCGGTGGAACTTCTCGTACTCGGTGCCGTGGACGATGCCGTCGAGCGCCGTCAGTTCGCGGGGACCACGCTTGGTCAGCGAATGGGCGTTGACCTCCTGCAGGCACAACACGTCGGCGCGCAGCCGCTGTAGCTGCGGCCGCAGCACGGCCACGCGGTCGGCGAAGTCGATGCCGCCCTGCGGACGGTCGTCGAGGGTTTCCAGGTTGAAGGTGGCGATCCTCAGACGTTTCACCCTGGCATCCGTTGTCTGTCGTCACATGGGGTGCGCGCAGCAGGATATCACGTTCCCGCGCCGGATTAACCCGCCCCGCTTGTCCCGGCACCCGACAAAGGTGTATTGATTCCAATTCGGACGGGAGAGGCTTCGTAATGGCGGGATTGACCTGGACAGAGTCCTACAGCGTCGGCAACGCGCTGCTCGATTCGGATCACCGCATCCTGTTCAACCTCGTGAACCAGCTGCACGACGCCATGGACACCGGCCAGAGCCGCGACGTCCTCGGCAGCGTGGTCAACGTCCTTGCCGAATACGTCGAACATCATTTCCGGCGTGAGGAGGCCATGCTGGCCCGCGCGGGCTTTCCTGCCCTCGACGGCCATCGCGCCGAGCACCGCCGCCTGGAGTCCGAGGTCCGTGCGGTGCGCGACCGCTGGTTGGCGGGCGATCGCGGCACGCTGGACGAGGACGTGCTGGCGTTCCTGAAGAAGTGGTTGACCGACCATATCCTGGTTGCCGATAAATCGTATGGCCCTTGGGTCCAGGACCTTGGCGACGCCGGGACCGGATGCGGGGATGAGGGGGAAGGCGCGACTTCATGACAACCGAACGCAAATTGTTCACCGCCGAATTGCAACGGCTGCGGGCGCATGGCGCCGCCCAGCCACAGATGGCGGGGGCGTCCAGCCCCGACGTCATGAAGGCGCTCGACGAGATCAAGGGCGAGATCCGCACCCTGCAGCACCTGGTCAAGGGCGAGGAGCCGCCGCCGGTCGCCGCCCAGGTGGCCAGCCTGGACGAGGTGCTGGGCCAGAAGCAGGCCGAGGTGCAGATGCTCAAGACCGAGCTGCGTGCGCTGGCCGTCTGCATCGAGCAGACCAAGCAGGAAATCGCCGCGCTCCGGCCCAAGGATTCCGACGACGACCGCATCATCGCGGTCACCTACGAACTGGACGCCTTCGGTCGAGGTGAC
>JBFMHS010000391.1:0-7439 GCA_040751765.1 Pseudomonadota bacterium
CAGCACGGCGGCGGCGACGCCGGCCGGGATGCCCAGCAGGGCGAAGGCGGGGAACTCGGCCAGCGACCCGCTGGCGAAGGCGGGAACGGTGAAGGCGGGGAAGTCGCCGAACCACTGGCGCGACACCACGGTGGCGGTCACCGAGGCGATCACCACCGGCGCGAACGAAGCCAGGGCGTAGTTGCCCACCACCACCTCGTTGGCGAACAGCGCCCCGGCGATGGGGGCGTTGAACGAGGCGGCCACCGCCGCCGACACCCCGCAGGCCAGCATGGAGCGCCACAGATTGCGCCCGAAGCGCAGGCTCGCCGCCAGCCAGTTGCCCAGGGTGGCGCCCAAATGCACCGCCGGCCCCTCGCGGCCGACGCTGGCCCCGGCGCCGATGGACAGCACCGCCGCCAGTGCCGTCACCAGACCCAGGCGCGGCGGCATGCGCGAATCGGCGGCCGCATGCTCGATGACCGCCGCCACGCCGGGCGGGCGGCGGCCGCGCAGGGCGTGGCGCAGGAACAGCCCCAGCAGCAGCCCGCCCAGCGTCGGCGCCAGCAGCACCCGCCACCACGGCAGGGCCTGGGCGGCGCGCACCAGCCGGTCTTCGCCGCCGGCGCCGAGGAACACGCCCTGGACGACCACGATGGCCTCGCGGAAGCCGATCACCGCGCCGCCCACCGCGGCGCCGACGGCCAGGGCCATCAGCGACACCACCAGCTGGTCATTGCCCAGCACGCGGCGCAGCCGCATCAGGGCGCGGCTGGGACGGAAGAGGGTCATTGCCAGGAGATGGGGGGCGGATTACCCCTCGTCGAACTCCACCTGGGTCGAGGAGGCGAGGTCTTCCTGGGTGCGGACCTGGTTCCGGCCGTGGCGCTTGGCGTGGTAGAGCGCCTCGTCGGCGCGGTGGACGAAGGCGCCCAGGGTTTCGCCGAACTCGTATTCGGCGGCGCCCACCGACAACGTCACCTGGCCCAGCACCTGGCCGGTGCGGCGGTTCATCACCTTGCGGTCGGCCACCTGCTTGCGGATGGCCTCGGCCACCTTGCAGGCGTCCTTGAGGCCGGTTTCGGGCAGCACCACGCTGAACTCCTCGCCGCCGTAGCGGGCGGCGGTGTCCTTGCCCTTGATGCAATCCGAGATGGTTTTGGCGACCAGCTTCAGCACCTGGTCGCCCAGCATGTGGCCGTGGGTGTCGTTGAACTGCTTGAAATAATCGATGTCGATCATCAGGAGCGACAGGAACTTGCGGTCCTCCTCGGCCTCCAGCGCCGCCTCGCGGAGCGCGATGTCGAACAGCTTGCGGTTGGCCAGCCCGGTCAGCGCGTCGGTGGTGGCCTCGCGCTTGAGCTGGTCGAGGTCCTCACGCAGGCGGGCGACCTCGTTCGAGGAATTGGCCAGCCGCTCCTCCAACTGCTGGTTGACGGCCATCATCAGTTTGGTTTCGTTGAGCACGGTGTTGACCAGCTTGGCGAGGTCGGCGGGGGACGAGGCGCGGTCCAGCTCACCCGAGAAATTCTCCAGCGCGGTGCCGTAGTTGGCGGCGCCCTGGTTGGCGGTGGTCAGGTACTCCAGCACGCGCACCACCGCGTCCTCGATGCGCTTGCCCACCTCGCGCAGCTCGGCTTCCTGGCGGTCGGTGCCGAAGAAGCGCTCGTAGAGGTCGGCATTGACCTCCTCGGAAAATTTCTGGCCGGCGCGCAGGATGCCGTTGATGGCGGCGGTCAATTCGGGATTGCGGTCGGCGACGAAGGCGTACCAGACGGTGAAGTTGTGCGGGTGCGGCGGGACACCGTGCCGGTCCATCATGCCGATGGCCGCCCGCGCGCAGTGGGCGGCGATGTCCACCGGATCACTGAACTTCATGGCCATCACGACTCCTCAATAACATTGTCCGGCCGACCCTTCGGCACAGATCCGCTTGCCGTCCGTCCAGCGCGCGCCCGACAGGTCGGCGTGCAGGAAATCCGCGCCCTGCAGCTTGGCATCGGTCAGGTCGGCGCCTCGCAGCGAGGCACGGTAGAACCTGGCCCGCCTGAGGTCCGCCCCCTTCAGCGAGGCGCCTTCCAGGTCCGCCTTGGTGAAGTCGCCCTCGACGAAGATGCCCTCGTCCAAGGTGGCGCCCGCGAGCTTGGCGGACACGAAACGGACCCGGTAGGCGTCGGTTCCCGCAAGGTCGGCCTTGGTCAGGTCGGCGCGCTGGAAACTGGTCTCGCGCAGCCGGGCCCCGGAAAGGTCGTGCCCCGACAAGTCCCGTCCGTCGAAATAGCAGCGCTGCCAGTTCACGCCCGCTTCGGCCGGCGCGGTGCAGTCCGCGGCCAGGACCGACGCGGGGGCCAGCAGGCAGAGGATGAGCATGCCCAGTCGCATCAGCCTAGGTTTAATCCCCGCCGCGAAAGAGGCAAAGCGTTATTTCCGCGCGACCGCCTCCCGAGGCATGAGTCATCGACGACGGTTTACCCACGGGCAGTCCGGGCTTACCTTTGTCCGAGAGGAAACCAAACGACAGGCGGACTCCCATGGGCAAGACGCAAGCCGACACCATTCTCGAGGAAGCCGAGAAGCTGTGGCTCTCGGGGGAGCTTCAGAGGGCGCGTGAAGCCTGCCGCCGCGCCCGGCTGCTCTATCACGAGAACGGCGACCCGCCAGGCGAGGCGGCCGCTCTGACCCAACTGGGCGACCTGGAGGCCGAGACCGGCCACTTCGCCGCAGCCCGCGAGGCCTATGCCGAGGCCCGCAAGTTGTTCGCCATGGACGGCGACCAGCACGACCAGGCCGGCATCCTGGTCCGCCTGGGCCAACTCGCCCATCGCGAGGGCAAGTTGGACGAGGCCCGGCAGTTCTTCAGTTCCGCCCGCGAGATGTACGACAGCGCCGCCGACCACTCCGGCGTCGCCCACGTGCTCAAGCGCATGGGCCATATCGAGCGCGACCAGGGCCGCCAGGACCGGGCGCTGGAGCTCTATGCCGAGGCGATGGTGGTCTATCGCCGCGGCAACGACACCCTGGGCCAGGCCAACGCCCTGAAGTCCATGGCGATCATGCACCGGCAGCTCGGCTCGTTCGACCTTGCCCACGACGAGTACGAGCAGTCCCTCGACCTCTTCCGTCAGGCCGGCGACGCTCTGGGAGAGGCCTCGGCCCAGCACGGGCTGGGCCATCTGATGCTGCTGGCGAAGAACCGTGTCGACGCCCGCCGCGCCTTTGAAGCGGCGCGCCAGACCTATGCCCATGCCGGGCACCTGCGCGGCGAGGCGGAAACCCTGGTCGACCTCGGCCGCATGCTGGCGGACGAGGACGCCGACAAGGCCCGCTCGCTGCTGCGCCACGCAGTCGCCCTGGCCCACCGGGTCGGCGCCCACCGGCTGGTGGAGGACGCCGACAAGGAGCTGGGCCGGCTGGGGTGAGGCCTAGAGCTTCCGGCTCAACGTGAACGCCCCGCGCAGATCGTTGACGCGGAACCCGGTGGCGGTGTCCTGGGGATACAGGGCCTTGAGCTTGGCCTCAACCTCGGGCTTGATGTCGCCGCCGTGGCAGTTCAGGCAGACATTGCCGGTGGGGATGGCCTTCATGAAGCGGTAGCGGCCATCCACCACCTCGGCCTTGACCAGGGTGTCGGGCTTCTCGCCGGCGGCCTTGCGGGCCTCGAACTCCTCCAGCACCTTGCGCTCCCAGGCGTCGGGCGCGTTCTTGGCGTTGCGCAGCTTCAGGCTGGTGCGGCCCACCGTCCAGCCGGTGCGGGCGGCATGTGCGGCGGCGATGCCCGGCGCCTTCTCGTTGCACACCGCGATGGCGTTGACCGGCCCGCCCTGGGCCATGCCCGCCTCGAGCTCCCCCTTCAGTTCGCCGAAGAAGGCCTGGACGATGGCGGCGGCCTCCTGCTTGCGGGGATCGGCATCCTGGGCGAAGGCGGGGGCGAGGGCCGGGGTGGCGGCCAATGCCGCGGCCAGGGTGATGGTGACGAAGCGCATTGTGTGTCTCCTCCCGTGCGTGGTGTTTTCGGCGATCTTGCCGGGCGGGGAGGGAGGGCTGGTAGTAGCGTGATACCTCACGTCCAATGCTTGTCGGCGAACACTGCCGCGAACAGCAGCGGCAGATAGGGGATCGAGGCGGCGAAGTTCCAACCGGCCCATTTGCGGCTGGGCTCGGCCACCAATCGAATATTCATGGCGACCAGGCCGGCGCCGGCGCCGATGGCGATGATGGCGTAGGGGGCGCCGAGATGGCCGGTGGCCCACGGCATCAGGCTGGCAGCCACCAACAGCAGCGAGTTACCGAGAATCCACCATGCCGTCCGCTGCTCGCCGACCACCACCGGCAGCATGGGCACGCCGGCGGCGCGGTAGTCGTCGGCCAGCAGGATCGCCAGCGACCAGAAATGGCTGGGCGTCCACAGGAACAGCACCACCGCCAGCATGGCCGGCAGCATCCACTGGGTGGGCTCGACCGCCGCCGCGCCGGCCAGCACCGCGAAACTGCCGGCGGCGCCGCCGAAGACGATGTTGGTCCAACTGCGCCGCTTCAGCCATACCGTGTAGACGCCCGCGTAGACGAAGGCGCCCAGGAACAGGTGCAGCGCCACCACCCAGTTGAAGGCCACCACCGCCAGCGCCAGCCCGGCGGCCATCAGCCCGGCGGCCAGGGCCAGGGCGGGGGCGGGGGCGGTGGCGCCGCTGGCCAGGGGGCGCTGGCAGGTGCGGCGCATGAGGGCGTCGATGTCACGGTCCCAGACGTGGTTGAACACCGCCGACGCGCCCGAGCCCAGCACCATGGCCACCGCCAGCGCCAGGGCATGGGCCGGCCGCACCTCGTCGGCGACGGCGGCGTAGCCGGTGACGGCGGTCAGCGCGATCATCAGCGAGATGCGCAGCTTCATCAGTTCCAGGGTCTGGCGCATGGTCATGGCGCGCCTCCTTCAGGCGGTGACGTGGTAGAGCAGGACGTAGACCAGCACCCCCGAGGCGCTGACGTAGAGCCACAGCGGCAGGGTCCACCGAGCCAGGCCGCGATGGATCTCGATGCGGCCGGTCAGGGCCCGCCACAGGGTCAGCCCGATCAGCGGCGCCGCGACGGCCGCCAGCACCACATGGCTGACCAGCAGCGTGTAATAGGCCGGCCGCAGCCAGCCCTGGCCCCTGAACACGAAGATGGGGGCGGTGAAGTGGTAGGCCAGGTAGGCCAGAAGGAAGAGCCCGCTCACACCCACCGCCGCCAGCATGAAGCGCCGGTGGGCGGCGCGGTCGCCGCGCCGCACCAATGTGAAGCCGGCCAACAGCAGCACCAGTGCCAGGGCGTTCAGCGATGCGGTGACATGGGGAAGGATCTGGGCGGTGTCCATGGGCTCAGCCGCCCGTCATCGCCCCGAACCGCGCGATGGTGACGGCGTACAGCCCCGCCGCCACCGCCGCCGCCACCGCCAGGGTGACCAGGATCCGCCGTCGCCTGTCCGCCATCGCCATTGCCCCTCCGGTTTGACCGACTAACTCGAATGGGTATTTGGGGGCGATGGCCGGGCGCGAAAAGGGGCGCATTCGGCCGATGCGCGGAGGGCAAACTTGTGTCATGCCTCCGCGCCGTTGCGGAAAGCCCCCTGCGGCGGATATGGTTTTTTAAAAACCACGAAAGCGATCAAGTCGCATTTCCGACAGGAGGCTCCCTTCCCATGCGCCCCACCATCCACACCATTCCCTACGCCGCCGCCCTGGCGCCGCCCGAAGCGGTGCCGGAGGTCCGCGTCGTCACCGTCGAGCGGTCCAGCACCTGGCTGGCGCGCGGCTTCGACGATCTGCGCACCCATCCCGGCATCGGCCTGGCCTACGGCTCCGCCTTCGCTTTCGTCGGCTGGCTGCTGACCTTCGGCTTGCACGGCATCGGCATGGACTCGCTGATCCTGCCGCTGGCCTCGGGCTTCATGCTGATCGGGCCGCTGGCCGCGGTCGGCCTCTACGAGGTCAGCCGCCGCCGCGAGGCGGGCGAGCCGGTGACCCTGCTCGATGCCCTCGCCGCCATGCGCCGCAACGGCCAGATGGCCGACATGGGGCTGGCGCTGATGCTGCTGTTTTTCGCGTGGTTCCAGCTGGCGATGATCATCTTCGCCCTGTTTTTCGGCGGCAGCCCGCCGGCCCTGGCCGATTTCCTCCACCAAGTCCTGGCCGCGCCCCAGGGCATGCCCTTCCTGGCCACCGGAACCATCGTCGGCGGCGCCGTCGCCACGGTGGCGTTCAGCATCTCGGTGGTGTCCATGCCCATGCTGCTGGACCGCCGGGTGTCGGTGCTGACCGCCATCCGGGCGTCCTTGCGCTCGGTGTGGCTGAACCGCCGCATGATGGTCGGCTGGGCGGCGACCCTGGCCGCGCTGGGCTTCCTGGGCATGGCGTTCTTCTTCGTCGGCCTGGCCGTCACCCTGCCCATCGCCGCGCATGCCAGCTGGCATGCATACCGGGATCTGGTGGGGAGGTAGGCTACTCCTCCGCCCAGTGCGGATCGACGACCTGGCGGCCCTTGCGATCCTCGGCGAGTTTCCTGGCCTTGGCGAGGTTGCGGGCCGCCACCTGGGCCGGTCCCTTGCGGCCGTGCGCCTGGAATACCTCCAGCGCCCCGGCGAAGGCGGCGATGGCGTCCTCGATGTGGCGGGCGCCGTCGGAGTGCTTGTCGAGCAGGAACAGGGCGCTGCCCAGGGTGTTCTGGATCGCCGCCCAGGCCAGCGGAGTGCGGTCGCGGGTGCGGATCTCCAGCACCGCGTCGCAGGCGTCGATGGCGCGCTTCAGCACCTCGGCGCTGCGCAACTGGTCGCCATAGACCTCAAGCACCTGGGCCAGGCTGTGCATGATGTCGGCCCAACGCTGCGGGTTCTCGGTGCGGGAATAGACCGACAGGGCGCCCTGCAGCGCCTGCACCGCCTCGCGCAGCAGCTCGGTGTCGCCGGTCAGCAGGTCGAGGCGGTGCAGCACCACCCCCAGACGGGTCTGGGCCGAGGCCCATTCCAGCGGCATGCTGGCCTTGCTCAGCAATTCGACGGCGCCGCGCCATTCGGCGGCCGCCGCCTCCAGCAGCTCGCGGGCTTGGTCCTTGGCGCGCTCGGCCCGCAGGGTCAGGGCGTTGGCGACGTGCTTGCGGATCAGGCCCAGTTCCCATTGCGGCTCGTGGCGGGCCAGGCGCTTCTCGCTGGCGCGATAGGCGTTGACCGCCTTCTCCAGCCAGGCCTCGGCCTGGGACGGCGGCACCATCTGGGCGGTGGCTACGGCGACATGGCCGAAGGTGGTCTGCACGCTGCGCTGCTGCGGCATCGACAATTGCAGCGACGGCTTGGCGGCCATGGTTTCCAGGGGCTGCGCGGCGGCCGGCAGCAGGCGGCGCACGGCGGCCTTCTGGACCTCGGTGGAGGCGTCGGCGGCGGCGAGGACGGCGGCATGGAGCAGGTCCAGCTGGACGTCGCCCCAATTGAGGGG
>JBFMHS010000392.1:0-4391 GCA_040751765.1 Pseudomonadota bacterium
GCGGCAGCGGCGGGGTTTGCCCGCTACGTGGCCCGCCGGTTTCAGCGCGCCGACGCCGCGCGCATGGCGGCCTCGCTCAGCTACACCTCGCTGTTGTCGCTGGTGCCCCTGATGGCCATCGCTTTGGCCATGCTGGCGGCCTTCCCGGTGTTCGACGACGTCCGCGCCCAGCTCCAGACCTGGGTGTTCCAGAATTTCGTCCCCGCCGTCGGCGAGGTGGTCCAGAAGCAGGTCGCCCGCTTCATCGCAAATGCCGGCAAGCTGACCGCAGCCGGCGTGGTCGGGCTGGCCTTCACCGCCATCATGCTGCTGGTGACCATCGAGGGCGCCATGAACTCGGTGTTCCGGGTCGCCCGCGACCGCTCGCCGCTGTCGCGGCTGCTGGTCTATTGGACGGTGGTGACGCTGGGGCCGCTGCTGATCGGGCTCAGCCTGTCGCTGCAGGGCTACCTGACGGCGGCCAGCCGCTGGGCGGTGGGCAAGTCCAACCTGCCACTGCTGACCATGCCGCTGCCGACCTTGCTGTCGATCCTGGCCTTCACCGTGCTGTACATGGCGGTGCCCAACCGCCGGGTGCGGGCGGTGGACGCGCTGATCGGCGGCATCGCCGCCGGGCTGCTGTTCGCGGTGCTGCGCTGGGGTTTCGGGCTCTACGTCACCAGCTCGGGCGCCTACACCAACGTCTATGGCGCGGTGGCGGTGGTGCCGATCTTCCTGTTCTGGATGTTTCTGTCGTGGACGGCGGTGCTGGTGGGCGCCGAGATTACCGCCGCCCTGCCCGAGTGGCGGGCCGGCTACCACGAGGCCAATCGCCGGGCGCACGGAGCCCACCGCCTGACCCTGGCGCTGGAGCTTCTGTCGATCCTCCACGCCGCCGCCCGCGAGGGCACCGGCGGGGTGAAGCGGGTCGAACTGCTGGAGCGCACCGCCGTCGCCGAGCGCGACCTACTGCCGGTGCTGCGCAAGCTGATCGACACCGGCTTCGCCGCCCCTACCCGGGGCAAGAGCTACCTGCTGGCCCGCGACCTCGACACGGCGACGCTGGACGACCTGGTGCGGGCGCTGGAACTGGACCTGGCGCTTGACGACGACATCGCCACCGACGCGGCCTGGCGGCCGGCGGTCGACGGCCGCATCACCGAGGCCCGTGCCGCTGCCCGCGAGCGCCTGGAGACGCCGCTGGCGGGCCTGCTGCGGGCGCCGTGAGCGCCGCTACGTAGGCGACCGCGTCGTCCACCTGCCGCATGCAGGCGGCACGGTGGGGGCACCAGCCGCAATCGGCGGCACGAATGGGGCCGGCGTGGCGGTGCAGGCTGTTGCACACCACCGACACCAGCGCCAAGTGCACCGCCCTCCCGTCTGGGATGCGCGCCACGGCCCCGGCGGCCTCGGCGCCCAAGGGGGGATGGCTCGGGGGGTGGCTGGACCGGTCCATGCTGTCTCCTCGCGCTGCCGTCCCGCCCCATGTGGCGAGCGGCGCGGCCGGCTCCCAGACGGCCGGTCGGGGTAGGCGTGGCGGGCATCCTCAACTCCCGTGGGCGGACGCATCCGGCGCCGAAGTAGAACAGGCGACACTGGACCCGAGAGGACCGACATCATCGCGTTACAATCCTCTGCCATGATCGTCGGATCGGAAAACGAGAGGAGGTCGAAATGTCCGTCCGTGACACCATCGCGCCAGCCGTCCTCGTCCTCGCTCTCCTGGGGGCGCTCCCCGCCCTGGCGCAGGAGACCGTGCGCGGTCGCGAGATGATGACCGAACAGGAGCGGCAACGGCAGCGCATCGAGATGCGCGACGCCGCCACCGATGCCGAGCGCCAGGCAATCCGCCAGCGACAGCAGGAGGAGATGGAGACGCGCGCCCGGGAACAGGGACTCAGGCTCCAGCACGACAGCGGCGCGCCGGGCCTCGGGCCGAGGAGTGGCCAAGGCCCGGGCCCGGGCCAGGGACGCGGCCAGGGCGGCCGGCGCTGACGGCCCGGCTACGCCATCCCGGCCTTGGCGCGGGGGTCGTAGCCGGCGCGGGCGCCCCATTTCTCGACCAGCTTGCGGAAGTCCGGGTCGTTTTCGGGCAGCATCACTTTGAGCGTGATCAGTTGGTCGCCGCGGGCCGCCGGGGTGGGGATGCCCTTGCCCTTGAGGCGCAGGACGGTGCCGGTGTTGGAGCCGGCGGGCACGGTGACCGCCACCTTGCCGTCGATGGTGGGCACGGTGATCTTGCCGCCCAGCACCGCCTCCTGGACGCTGACCGGCACCTCCACCAGCACATCGCGGTCGCGGCGGTTGAAATAGGGATGCGGCTCGACCTTGATGTCGACGAAGGCGTCGCCGGCCGGCGAGCCGGGATGGCCCTGGCCTTTCAGGCGCAGGGTCTGGCCGTCGGTGGTGGCCGGCGGGATGCGGATGTCGATTTCCTTGCCGGTGACCAGGGCGATGCGCTTGGAGCAGCCCAGCGCCGCCTCGACGAAGCTCACCGTCACCGGGTGCCGCGAATCGGCGCCGCGCTGCTGGCGCTGGGCGCGGGGCGCCTCCTCGGGATCGTCGGTCCAGTGGTGGCCGCGCGCACGGGCCTTGCGGCGCATCATCTCGGCCAGGATGTCGTCGACGTCCTCGCCGAAGGCGAAGCCCGAGCGCGCGCCACGGCCGCCGCCGGCATGGCCGCGCCATGTCCGCCGCCGGGGCGCGCCGGTGGCATCGATCTCGCCGCGGTCGTACTGGCCGCGCTTGTCGGCATCGGACAGGAAGTCGTAGGCGGCGCTGGCCTCCTTGAAGCGCTCCTCGGCCCGCTTGTTGCCGGGATTGACGTCCGGGTGCAGCTCGCGCGCCAGCTTGCGGTAGGCCTGCTTGATCTCATCGGCGGTGGCGGTCTTGGCCACCCCCAGGACCTCATAGGGATCCTTCACCTGCTCGTCCCCGCATGAAAGGAAAGGGCGGCCAGACGGCCGCCCAATCCTTTTGCCAGATTTCCGGCGGGAACGCTACTTCACCACCTTCCAGCTGCCGTCGGCCTGACGGCAGGCGGTGCCGTAGGCGCGTTCCGTCTGGCCATCGATGGTGACGGTGGTCTGGTACTCGCGGCACGGCTGGTTGCCATCCTCGTAATAGGTGCGGGTGGGGGTCACGGTGCCCGAATGGCCACTGTCGGGATTGCTCCACGCCACCGGCTGGCCGGTGGGGGCGGTCTCGAACGCCGTCTGGCCGGCACGCGCGGCGGCGGCCTGGTCGGCCTTGTCCAGCGACTTGCCCACCTCGGAGCCGACATAGGCGCCGAGCAGCGTGCCCAACGCGGTGGCGGCCAGCTGGCCGGTGCCCTTGCCGAACTGCGCGCCGGCCACCGCGCCGCCGATGCCGCCCAGGATGGCGCCGCCGGTCTGCTTGGTACCCATGTCGCTGTTGGCGCAGCCGGCGAGCAGGCCGGCGGCCAGGGTGAAGGGAAGGAACTTTCGTGCGATCGCGTTCATCGTCATTTGCCCACGCCTGTGAGGTACCGCGGAAGATAGGCTGGAAATTGGGCTTTTTCATGGCGTCCCGTCGGGATAGAAACACCCAGGGCCCGTCACCATGATAGCGCCCCCGCCTCGAAACCGCCACCGGACGCAAGACCCATGTCCTCGATCCCCGCCGACCCCTACCAGCTGTTCAGCGACTGGATGGCCGAGGCCGAGCGCAGCGAGCCCAATGACCCTAACGCCATGGCGATGGCCACCGCCGACGCCCAGGGCCGGCCGTCGGTGCGCATGGTGCTGCTGAAGGGTTGGGACCAGCATGGCTTCGTGTTCTACACCAACCTGGAAAGCCGCAAGGGCCGGGAGGTGGCGGCCAACCCGCACGCTGCCCTGTGCATCCACTGGAAGAGCCTGCGCCGCCAGATTCGCGCCGAGGGCCGCATGGAACTGGTGACCGACGCCGAGGCCGACGCCTATTTCGCCACCCGCGCCCGCGCCAGCCAGATCGGCGCCTGGGCGTCCCAGCAGTCCCGCCCGCTGACCGCCCGCTTCGAACTGGAACGGCGGGTGGGCGAGTTCGCCGCCAAGTTCGGCCTGGGCGCCGTGCCCCGGCCGCCGCACTGGTCCGGATACCGGCTGATCCCCGAGCGCATCGAGTTCTGGCACGATCGCCCCTTCCGGTTGCACGACCGTTTCGCCTACCATCGCGAAGGCGACGGCTGGACCGTCGAGCACCTTTATCCCTGACGGCCCCATGTATCCCTGACGGCCCCATGACTTCGGACCACACCACGGAACACGACGGCGGCACCCTGATGCGCTGGGCCACCTATGCCTCGGTGGCCACGGCGACGGTGCTGATCGTCGCCAAGTTGGTGGCCTGGGCCATGACCGAGGCGGCGGCATCGAGGACCGAATCGATCAGGGTCGACAGCAGCGCCACCG
>JBFMHS010000393.1:0-7941 GCA_040751765.1 Pseudomonadota bacterium
TTCCAGGTTCCCAATCCTTACGTCCCGCCCTCGGCCGAGGATCAGGACCCGGAATCCTCGTTGCTCAACGGCCCCGAAAAGGATCAGGGCAAGGAGGGCGTCGATTGGACCAAGGCGGGCCAGTTTGGCCTTAAAGTTTTGAAGGAGGTCGTCGGCATCAAGGAGGCAGGCGCCGGCGAGTTGCCAAAAGAACAAAACGCGCCCATCGACCCCCGCGCCGCCGCCATCGTCGAGATGGCCAAGGCGCCGCTCTCCAATCCCGGCGAGGCCGCCTTGGTGAAATCGCCCGAGACCTGGACCGAAAGCGAGATGAAGGACGTGCTCGGCCACGCGCAGACCGGCTTTCGCGGCTGGCGGTCGGGCGACACCCAGAAGGCGCTGGCTTACGAGAAGGTCCAGGACTGGCACACCCATGTCTATGGCGACGACGAGCAGAAATATGACGGCGGCAAGCCGGTCGAGCCGGTCGCCAAGGTGACCGTCCCCGAACAGCCCACACCCCCGCGCACGCCGCAGGGCGAGGATCTGTATCAGGCCTCGGGCCGGATCGGGCAGAAGGTGGCCGAGGCCGCCGGCCTCGAAGGCGTTGACGATGCGGTCAAGGGGCTTCAGCGCGGCCTCAACATGCTGGGCCAGCAGCCCATGCCCAAGCGCAGTGAGGCCTGGGGCCCCTATACCAAGCAAGCGCCGCTGCTCGAGGACGGCAAGTATGGCCCCAAGACCGACTTCGCGCTCAAGAATGCGGTCGGCCGCTTCGGGGCGCCGAAGGTGGAGAACGCCCTGGCCCTGGGCCGCTTCAACACCTTCGCCCGCAACGCCCAGAGGACCGGCAACGTGGACGGGCTGGAGAAGCAGACCCACGCCGTCTTCGGCCAGCTGTTCCGCAACCCGACCGACACCAAGGCCCCCAAGGTCGAGGCCAGTCTCAAGGTCGACAACTGGATCGGCCCCAAGACCACCGCCGCCTTCGGCCAGGTGATGCGGGACGAGGACGCCGATTCTTTCACCTCGGCCTTCGGCAGGGGGCTGGGTTTGCTGTGACCGGGCAGCGGGGAGGCATCGCCCTCCCCGCTCCCAACCGGGTCAAAATCCCCCTGCAAGTGATTGATTCCATTGACGCGCATTTGTAAGTGTCCGCGCGTTTCCGCCTGCCCTCGAAACGGCCTCACTGCGTTGTTTCTCCACGATTTTTCCGCTCGCACACCCCCAAGCATGGCGTGCACCGTCCACTGAGTTGCACGGGGCATCAAGGCACATTTTGTCTTTTTATTTCAAATATTTACTTCCATTAGGATCGGCGTCAGGGCCGCCGGAAATGGCGCCCCCCTTTGAAGGAAGGGAGCTTTCCCCCTCACCTCCGAAACAACATTGTCACCTGCGGACGACCAGATTATCCAATCGGAAGGGGCCCACCGTCAGAGCCACGCGATGACGCGGTCCCACGGATCCATCGTGGTTCGAAAAGACCATATCGTTTATGCCTCCCAGGAGCGGATCCTCGACGGCATTGCCCGCCACGGCGAGCACGGCACCGCTCCTGGCGTCATGCAGCCGGGCTCGGTCGACGAAGCGGCGGAACAAGCCGGCCCGCTCCACGTCCACGACCCGATAGCGCACGGTCACCACGCGATGGTCGGGAGACAGGCGAAGATACAGAATCTGGACCCCCCAATTCTTTTCTTGCACGGATAGGCAGTCGGGCGCGAAGACCTCCAGGCGATCCAGGTGGTCCCGCGCCTCGGGCGATTCGGGGCGGACATCGCCGAGGTTGACGACCACCGCCAGGGTTGCCGCGCACCCGCCGGCGACGGCGGCATACAGGCGGCGCTTCAACTGCCGCCCGCCCGCCACTGGACTTCGCCTTCCACCCCCCGAATGGTCAGCGAAGTGGGAGACGACGGAACACCGCGCGCGGACAAGGTCCAAAGCGACGATCTCCGGTTCCAGGTCATCGCCCCATACCCCTCCACGTACAAGCCCGCGGACTTGCCCAGCGCGCTGGTGGCGTCCACCCGAAGGTAATCGCGGCGGGAATTGTATCTGACCGAAGTGACCTGGATGGTCAGATCGTGACCGTTGCAGTTCTGGTCGATTCCGTCGTCCCTCACCTCGATGGCACCGGGGTGCACCGCGTGGTCGTCGTCGCGGCAGTCGGCCTCGACGGCATAGCCGTCCCCATCGCCGTCGACCAGCGGCTCCCCCTCGCCAAGGCTCATGAGCGCCGCCGAGGCGTCCACGATGCCGTGGCCGGACTCGTTGTCCGGGCCCTGGGCACCGGCATCCACGGCGGTCGTCGTCAACGCCGCCTCCAGCTCCTCGACCGCGCGGCCGCCCCGGGCCCCGGCCAACAACGCGATGGCTCCCGCCAGGTGGGGCGCCGCGAACGAGGTCCCCGACACCACGGCGTAGGAGTCCAGAAAGGCTCCCCCATAGGTCAGATCCGCCACCCGCACCGATACGCCAGGTGCCGCCAGCATCGGGTAGACGCCGCCGCCGCAAGCCGAGGGACCGCGCCCACTCTCGTCCGCGAGGCCCCCCGCGGCATCGACCGAGCCGACCGGAAAGGCGCCGGGGTTGTTGGCCGGACTGACGCTCGTGTTCGGAAACGGGCCGGTGTTGCCGGCGGAGGATACGACGGCGATACCGGCCTCACGCAGCAGGGCGATGTCGGCGGCGAACTCCGACCAACAGCTTCCCGTCCCGCCCCCCAGGTGCCACGAGGTCACCACCACCTGCGGCGTATCATCGGTGTCGGGCGCGCCATCGGGATCAAGCAACCACTGGAAGGAGAGATGGATGGCGCTCAGCGATCCCAGGCCGCCGTCGTCGAAAATCTTGGCCGCCATCCACTTGGCGTCGGGGGCGACCCCGAGCGCCGGCCATCCGTCGCGCCCTCCGACGGCGATGCCCGCCACATGAGTTCCGTGGCCGGAATTGTCGAACGGCTGCTCATGCCTGCCATAGGGATCGAACCAGCTATTGGTTCCGCCGCGCCACTTCGCCGCCAGCTCGGGATGTCGGTGGTCGACACCGCTGTCGAGGACGGCGACCGTCACGCCCCGCCCGCGAACGTTCCGCGCCCAAAGTTCGGGGGCCCGTATCATGGCGACGTTCCATTCCGCCGTCGCGGCACCGCTCTCGTATGTGGCCTGGGGTTCGTTCACCGTCGCATCAAGCTTGATCTCTCCCACACTGGGGTCGTCGACGAGTTCGCGGACGGCCGACGCGGGCAGGCGCACCGCCAGGCCATCGATGGTCCAGAGGCGGCGGATGGTCCTGCCGCCGCGCGATCTTATCTTCGTCTCCAACTCCGGCAGGTCACGCTCCGCCCGTTCCCGCACCCCCTTCATCAACGCTTTGCGCCGGGCCAGGCCGGGGGCGCGCTCGATCGGTGTCCTGGCGTTGCGGTGCAAAACGATCACCGCGACCGTCTGCTCGGGAGCGGCACGGTCGAGCACCGCCTGAAGTCGCGCGTCGACCTCGCCGGCGACCGCGGCAGCGGGAAGGATGGCCGCGGCCACCGCCGCCAATAGCGCCAACCTCATGTCAGCCCTCCACGGTCAGGTCGGGGATCAAGTAGGGACCAAAGCGGAGATCCACCTTCTGCCCCGGCCGCACCATGCGCCCCGGATTGCCGAACAGGACGAAGTAGCTGCGCCCCCGTTCCAGTTTCCCCGACGTCGCCTTGAGCGGGCCGATCTTGGCCGGGGCCGGCACCGCGAGCGCCTTTCCGCTCCCCTTCATCCGGAGCAGGGGCGTCAAGCCCCCGCCCAGCACCCGCGCCGCCCTCTCCGGATCCGACACCGTGAGCCGGAGATCGACCATCGTGCCGGCCGCGGTGAGACGAACAGCGACGACCTCGATGCCGTCATCCGCCGTGCAGATGACGGGCTCGTCGACGCTCTCGGCCCAGGCGGCCCCGACGGACGCGATGAAGGCAAGCCCCGCGACAGCAATACGTTTCATGGACATCCTCCGTTACCGCACCACGTCGACGCTGACCTTGGCCTCGTTGGAGGCAGCCCCCGCTTGATCCGAAACCCGATAGGTGAACACGTCCGTGCCCCGGAACCTGCGCTTGGGCGTGAAGGTGATCGAGCCGTTGGCGTTCACGACCGCCGAGCCCCCTTGATTGGGTGGCGTGGCGATCGTCACCGAGGCCGGGTTCAGACTGCCGTCGGGATCATGGTCGTTGGTCAGCACGAAGATCGTCACCGGCCGGCCACGGACGCTGCGCGCCTTGTCGTCGGCGGCGATCGGAGCCTGGTTGGTGGGCCGCGCCACGGTGACGGTGACCGTCGCCGGCGGGCTCGCGGCCTGACCGTCCGCGGCCGTGTAGGTGAACCTGTCGGTCCCCCCGAAGCCGGCATTGGGCTGATAGGTGAAGGAACCGTCCGCGGCGAGGGACAGCGTGCCATTGGCCGGAGGGGCGACCAGCGAGGCGGCCAGCGGATCGCCGTCGATGTCGCGGTCGTTGGCCAGCACTCCCGGAGCGGGCACGGCCAGGGACTGATCCGCCGTCCCATGGTAGTCGTCGTTGGCCGAGATCGGGGGATCGTTGGCCGGCGCCAGCGTGAGGACCGCGCTGGCGACATTGCTCGACGCGGTCCCGTCGCTGGCGCGATAGGTGAATACGGCGCCGCCGCTGAAGTCCGGGGCCGGCGTGAAGGTAAAGCCACCGTCGGCCGACAGCACCAGTTCCCCACCGCCCGGCGGCGCGACCAGGGCGGCGGTCAGCCCGCTCCCGGTATCGTTGGCCAGCACGCCCGGCGCCGCCACCGTCAGCACCGTGTCCTCGGCGCCGGAGAATGCGTCGTCGGTGGCGGCCACCGTCGCCGATGCCGTCGCATCGACATACGATATCAGCCCGCCGGGCGACATTCCGTCGGAAGTCAACTCCAGCATGCGGTCGAAGATCGCGTAGCGTCCCGCCGCGGGGGCGACCATCACCGCATCCACAGTCTTTCCCGGCGGCAAGGCGACCGCATGGCCCTGGCGCGGATAGGGATAGGGATGGCCGTCCTCGGCCACCGCCGTCAGCGTCGATCCCAGCAGCGTGGGAACGTGGGTCTCCAATCCCGCGTTGAGGAGGCGCAGCAGTGTCCGCCCGCCGACGGGAATGGTCGGAACCGGTGCCTGGTTGGCGACGAAGGGAGTGCCGTTCACCAGGAAATAGCGTGCGTGATAGGCGATGGTGCTGGGATAGGCGGCGGTGCCGAAAACCCCGTCGGTGACGGCGCGATTGAGCGCCGGGTCGACCTCGGCGTAGTGCAGCAGCACTTCGGCGTCGAAACCGATGCCGGGATAGGCTCCGCCGCCCGATGCCGCGCGCGTCATCGCCCCGTGGAGCCCCATCGGCACCTGGACCGCCGGATGCGTTCCGGACCGGTAGATGAAGGTGCCCGGCCGCAGGCCGGTCCACGAATAGGTGGCGGTGCCCCCGGGCGGCGTCTCGGTGGCGGTCGAGCGCATGCGGGCGGAAACGTTCCCGCTCGGGCGGCTGCCCACGGCGGCCACGGCCCCATCCGCATCGACCCAGGTCGGGTTGGGAGCGGCGCGCTGGCCCGGAATGACGATCGACACCGGCGCCGGCAGGTCATTCCTGAGGTGGATCGTCAGAGTGTCATCCGCTTCCGGAAGGGCGATCCGCGGACCGGGGACCGTCGCGGCGGTGACCAGGGTCGTCGCCGCGAACTCCTCCGGCGTCACCTGGGCGAAGCCCCACATGGGAACGCTCTCGCCGTCGGGCATCGCCTTGGACAGCGGCCGGGCGGTCATCCAGACCTCCAGCGCCCGGGCGGGAACGGCGTGAGCGAGCACGGCGGCGGCCGCCAGGGCGAGAATCGGCTTGTGCATGGTCATGCCTCCTGCGGTCAGTGGGGGGAACCGTCGATGACCACGCCAGGAGGCTCGATGATCACCATCGTCATCATTCCCCCAGGGAAGATGTCGAAGTTGGTCATCTCCTTCTCGTTGTGGCTGTGCCACATGAAATAAAGTCCGCCGTTGGCGTTCATCCCCCCCTCGCCCGGGGGCACCGCCTCGCTGCCGCCGAGGAAGGGGCTGCCGCTGAAGTGGGCGCCCAGGGCCATCTCGGTCACCGCGGGCATGGTCACGGGCACGCCCTTGCCATGGACGCTGCAATCCTCTCCATGTTCGATGAGGCAAGGTTCGTCGGCGGTGTGGCCGTAGATGTCCCAGCCCAGCCCCTTTCCGGTCCATTCGAAAATGGCGTCATGGGTCTGCCCGGGGACCGCCTGGATCGTGAAATCGAGCGTCGCCAGGTCGGCGCCGGCTCCCGGACCGCTCGACAGCAACTGGCCATCGCGGGCCAGTGTCAGGGCGTGGTTGCCGTGGTGATGGAACGGGTGCGACTGGCGACCGATGTTCACCACCCGCATCAGCAGGCGTTCACCGGGATGCATGCGGGGCAGCGCGTTATAGGGCTGATGCGGCAGCCATCCGACGTTGGCTTGCGCCAGCGTATCCGGCGCCGTCCGCCCGTTGAGGAACCAATAGACCGGGAAATAGCCGGTGGTGCGGATGTCGTCGAAGCGTCCTTGCGCGGCCAGCTGGTGGATATTCGGATCCATTTCCGACAGCACCAGCAGGTATTCCCGGTCGAAGCGGGAATCGGGATGGTCATGGGCGATCCGGTTTGTCGCTTCATCATACCCGCCGGGCCGCACCACCATCGCTCCCGCCAGGCCCATCTCGATCTGAAGATCGGGCCGGGTGCCGCTGTGATAGGTGAAGGTTCCGGGCCTGGTGACGGTGAAGCTGTAGGTGACCGATCCGCCGGGCGGGGCTTCACGCGCCAGCACGCCTTCGGACCCGCCGCTGGCGGCCACCCCTTCCTGGCCCGGGAAGACCATCGACACCGGCATCGGCAGGGTGTTGTCCAGGCGGATGGACACGGTATCCCCCTGGTTCAGGATCAGAGTCGGCCCGGGATATTGCGGAGCCCCCCCATCCAGGGCGAAACCCCACATGGGCACCGAATTGCCGTCGGCGGTGCTGACCGTTCCGGCCTTGGCGGTGAAGATGAAATTCGTCCCCTTGGCACCCAGGATTTCGGCTCCGGCCTGGGGCGTCGCGGAAAGTCCCGCGACGGCGGCCAGAACGGCGACCAGCTTCTTCGCGATGTTCATGGCGGCTTTCCTACTCGATCACGATTTCGGTCATCATCCCGCCCAGGTCTTCGCCGGCATTGGCGAGGTAGTGCAGGTTGGCCGCGTGCAGCGCGTAGGTGCCGCGCGGTATCCCGGTGGTGTCGATGATCACGTCCACCGCCTCGCCGCCGCCCAGATTGACCGAGCCGGTGGTGTAGGAGAGATCCTTGCCCTCCGGCCTCCCGTGCCCGCGCAGGATGGCGGCGCCACGGCCCACGACCGTCATCGGCAGTCCGCCGGCGGAGACAGTGAAATAGCGGGTGACGTCCAGGGACGACAGACGCAGCAGGATCCGTTGGCCCTGGGCCGCCTTGATCAACGCGGACTGCCGCTGCGACAGCTTGCCTTCCTCGTTGGCGATCGGATCGGGATTGACCGTGTCGGGGTAACCCCGTCCGTTGATCAGCGGATAGTCGTCGCGCATCAATGCGAACGGCAGCGGTTGGGTGCTGACGCTGGCTTCGTGGAACGACGAGTCGAAGCCGGCCAACTGGATCGGGTATTCCACGTCGTAACGCGTCTTGCCGTCGCCGTCGTTGTAGACGTACTTGTCGCCGACCACCGGGTCGTCCTGCGACCGCTTGACGGTGCCTGACGTGTTGTCGGGATTGCGGTGGACGTGGCTTCCGAGGACGGTGCCGTCCGGCAGGCGGTTCTGGCGGGGGCGGACGTAGAGATTCCCCAGCATGCCCATCTGCATGTGCTCCGTCGCCTCCTGGTGGCAGTGATACATGAAGGTGCCGGGCGAATTGACGCGGTAGAAATAGGT
>JBFMHS010000394.1:0-23118 GCA_040751765.1 Pseudomonadota bacterium
CCACCTGAGCGGGGCGGGGCGGCCGAGTCCACTCTTCGCATGACTGGCGGCGGCCCACAAGTGCAAAGGACTCAAAGCAGCGGCCCGTGACAGCCTTGCCGGGGCGGGGAATAATCGGCGGCCGGACAGGAAGGAGCGGCGCCATGACGATTGCACTCGTCGTTTGCGACATCGAAGGCTGTCTCACCCCCGGCAAGGGTGAGGCCATGGACCTGGGTGCCCTGGCCCGCGTCGCCGGCCACAATTTGCGGGCACGAAGCGGCGCCGTCGCGCCGCTGACCCTGTGTACCGGCCGCCCCCAGCCCTTTGTCGAGGCGATGTGCCAGATGCTGCGGGTGTTCCTCCCTTGCGTCTGCGAGAACGGCGCACTGCTCTACGATCCCGCCGCTGACGCGGTGGTGCCGCACCCCGACGTCACCCCGCAGATGATCGCTGCCTCCCGCGATCTGCGGCGCTTCATCGAGACCGACCTGGCCCGCCGCATCCCCCTGGCGGTCGAGCCGGGCAAGGAGATCTGCATCAGCCTTAACCCGCGCGGCGGTGATGGTCCCATGCCCGGGCGGGTGGCCCGCCTCCATGCCGAGATCGCCCCGCGGGTCGATCCCGCCCTGTTCACCGTCACCCATTCCAACAGCGCCGTGGACATCACCCCGCGCGGCATCGACAAGGGCGCCGGCCTCAGGGTGTTGGCCGACATGACAGGTGTCGCCCTGGCCGACATGCTGGCCATCGGCGACGCCCCCAACGACCTGCCGTTCTTGACCCTGGCCGGCACCAGCGCCTGCCCCGCTAACGCCCACCCGGCCGTGAAGGCGGTGGTGACGCGGGTGGCGGGGGAGGAATTCGCGGCAGGCGTGACCGAATTGCTATCAGCCAATACCTGAGATAGCATGTCCTCCGGGATAGGACTGGAGGGCGGGAAAAATGCGGAACTACTATTACACAGTAGATGCGAAATTTGTCGCCAACCGCCTCGATGAATGCCGCCGGCACGAGCTGCCGCCGGTCGTGCTGGTTGGGGCCGGTATTTCCGTCGGCGCCGGCGGGCCCACCGGCCCCGGCCTGATCCAGGCCATCATCCGCAAATACCCCATCGACGAGGACGACCGTCGCGCCATCGCGGTGAAGACGGTGTTGGAAAGAAAGGACCTTTCCAAGGTGGGCCGCGTTTCGCTTGCCTCGGCGGCGGTCGACGTGACTGCGGGCCCCGCCTATTACACAACCGGCCGCGACAAGGCGGTCGCGGCCCTGTGGAAGAATTCGGGTGGGAAAGGTGACGCCCCGGTTGCCGCGTGGGAGCTCTACGACACCATCGCCGGCGACATCTATTCGCACCTGATCGCCACGGCGTCCCGCCGCGAGCTTTACGCCATCTTCGCCGACTATCTGATGTTCAACATGCCGGGGCGGGGCTATGACCGGTTCGCCCGGCTGTGCAAGAAAGGCTATTTCGACTGGATTTTCACCACCAACTTCGATCCCCTGGTGGAGCATGCCCTGGCATCGGTCGGGGTCCGGTCGTGGCAGTACATGCATGTCGCCCGCGAGTTCAGCGCCCCCGACTTGCTCGCCGGCTTCATTCGCGCCGCCCACCCCCAGCCGTCGTCGAAGATCGTCTCGCTGGCCGCGGATTCCTCTCCGCTGGTGAACCTCATCAAATTGCACGGCGACCTTAAGCTGCGAGAGGTCGATGCCACCATCGCCTCGATCACCGACTTCCGGGATGACGAGAAGGTTCTCTTCGACGCACTGGTGGAGTTCATCCGCAGCCGCGACCTGATCGTCATCGGCCATGCCCTGCGGGATGACGCCATCAAAAAGGTCCTTCTGGCCGCCTTCGAAAGGGGCAGCAAGGGCAGGCACCAGGTCACCGTCGTCACCATGTCGGAAGAGGAGGTGGCAAATTCCCAGATCCTGCGGCAGCTGGCCGAGGAGAAGCGAGCCCATGTCCGTTACCTGCCCTTTCCCAAGGGCGGCGATCGCTTCGATGCGCAGATGGAGCGCATTTACGCCGAGGTCCGCGCCATCGAGGGCAAGGCCTCCGGACGGTCGCGGAGGCTGACCGATTTCGACCGCCTGCTGCACCTGTCGGGCATGACCCCCAACAAGCGCCAACTGGTGGAGCACTGCGTCGCCCCAGGTTACGTGCAGGACATCGGTGAACTCTATGAGGGTCGGCGCGGCGGCAACTCCGAAGAGGCCAAAGCCGCCCAAAACACATTCCTGACTGAACGGGCGCCGCCCATCTTCTTTTCCTCGCTGGGGGACTCGGCCACGGCCCACCTGCTTGCGGACGGATTGCGCCGGGGCGGATCATCCACCGAGCTGTTTCCTGGCCTCAGCGATTTCCCCTTCTTCGAGAACGAGTTCATGCCAGGCCTGTGGATGGGCTACGGCGGCAAGGCGGCGGAGGATATCTTTGGCCTCAAGGCTTCTTCGCCGCCACCACCTCTGGCCGAGGTACTGTCTCGCCACGAGTGGCCGGCCTATGGAATCAAGGGGGTGTCGGCGCGGCTGTTCCTTTTGTGGGCCATGCGCGCACGCCAGGCGCGCGACCGCAAGCAGTCCGATGACCATTTGATCGTCCACTGCCGAGGCAAGAAGCTTGATCAGTTGGAGACCGTCGCGCTGCTGGCGGGCGGCCGCAATCACATGCGATTGACGCGGAATGAAAAGGAGGCGCATGTCGTCCTGTCCGACGATAGCGCCCCTGACATGGTCGCCCTCCCCATGGCTCGGTTTGTGCTTACGCCGGGCCCAACGACGACGTTCGGCCAAACCCTGGCATATGGCGCGGGGGCGAAGGCGGTGGCGGGGGGGCCCGACGCCATCGACATCGACAACGAGTGCGTGGTTACCGTCGGTGGCCCCGAACACCACAAAGGTCTCGAACTGTTCATCGCCCTCCACCGTTGGGGCGGTGGACGGCTGGTGTTCTCCGCCTCCAATTACTTCGACCGCGCCGAGTCGGTGGGCGGTGACGATATCCGCGCCCTGCTGAACCTCGCGGGGGTGTCCAGCACCTCCTTCGACTCGGCGGGCTCGACCCTGGTCCTCAACACCGAGGACTTTGTCGGCGGCGTGTTGCGGCGGACAGTGGGGGGCGGCGCCGAGTCCACGAGGTGGCTGCGTGGGTCCCGGGACAGCTTCCTGGCCTCGTTCACGGTGCCCAGGACCCTGGACATGGGCAATCCGGCCGACACAGACCCGGATGGCTGTCTGAAGGTGCTGGCCGTCGTGGGCATGTCAATGATTGGAACCATGTTCGGGAGCGCGTACGTGGCCTGGTCCGACATCAAGCTTGGCGCCGGGGAACAGCGGATCGTCCACCTGGAGGTTCCCAACGAGATCAGCCACCGGCAGTCCCTTAGGTCGGCCATGGCCGAGTTTTCCGGCTTCCTTTCCGGCGACAACAAGGGAAAGCCCCTCATCAAGGGCCTGCCCCAGCCATCCCGCAGCCTGCAGCGGATGCTGATGGATCCGGTGCCGGCCGCCATGCTTGCCCATCTCGAGAAGATCGGCGAAACCGATCTCGCCCTCAAGGCCCGCAACCGTCCCAATGCCGCCTTGTTCGCGATGCTGGCCGATCGGGCGGGGCTGGTGCGCGCCCCCTAGGTCAGGTGTTCCCGCGCCAGGTAGTCCTCAGCCTGCATCTCCATCAGGCGCGAGACGGTGCGCTGGAACTCGAAGGCGCCGATGCCGGTGGGATAGAGGGCCTCGGGCGGGGCGGCGGCCGAGCAGATCAGGGTGGTCTTGTGCTCGTACAGCGCATCGACCAGGGTGACGAAGCGGCGGGCCTCGTCCTTGTTCTCGGGGCCCAGCAGCGGGATGCCCGACAGAACCAGGGTGTGGAACTGGGTGGCCAGCTCCAGGTAGTCGCTGGGGCCCAGCGGGCGTCCGCACAGCTCGGCGAAGGAGAACCGCGCCACCCCGGCGGCGGCCAGCGGCACCGTAATGGCGCGGCCGTGCACGGTGAGCGTGTCGGGCTTGGCGGCGGCGCCCTCGGTGAGCCGCGCGAAGGCGGCGTCCAGCGCCCAGCCGGCCGCGGCGTCGAGCGGCGTGTGGTAGACCTTGAGCCCCTGCTTGCGCCCCAGGCGGTAATCGTGGCGCGCGTTGAGCTCCAGGATGTCGAGGCGCTTCTCGATCAGCTCGATGAAGGGCAGGAAGCGCTCGCGCTGGAGGCCGTCCTTGTACAGCTCGCTGGGGGCGCGGTTGGATGTGACCACGATCACCACGCCGTCGTCCATCAGCGCCTGGAACAGGCGGCCGACGATCATGGCGTCGGCGATGTCGGTGACCTGCAGTTCGTCCAGGCACAGCAGCCACGCCTCGGCGGCGATGGAGCGGGCCAGCTTGGGCAGCGGGTCGGCCTCACGGCGGTGCTCGATCTTGCGCCAGCGGTGGATCTCGGCGTGGATGTCGCGCATGAACTCGTGGAAGTGCACGCGGCGTTTGCCGGGGATGGTGGCGGTGTGGAAGAACAGGTCCATCAGCATGGACTTGCCGCGCCCGACATCGCCGAAGATGTACAGGCCCTGGCGCGGGGTGGAGCGGGCGGCGTCGCCTTGCCAGGCGAAGCCCTTGGGCTTGCCGCCCAGGCCGAAGCGGGCCAGCCATCCGCTTTCGCCCAGGGCCGGCTTGTAGCCGGCCAGCGCCTTGTACAGGCCCTGCAGCTTCTCGGCGGCCAGCTCCTGGGCGGGGTCGGGCTTGATGTCGCCGGCGGCGAGGCGGGCGCGATAGGCGAAGAGGGGTCCGTCTGTCATCGCGGTGCAACATAGCAAAAAACGCCCCCCGGAACAGCAGGCGTTCCGGGGGGCGGATCCGGGGGCGAAGGCGCCGCCGTCAGCCGTCCGCGTTGATCTTGGCCACGATCTCGGAAAGGATGCGCGGCGCCAGCTCGTTCTCGACCTGGCAGGTGCCGGCCTTCTCGTGGCCGCCGCCACCATAGCCCAGGCACAGCGCGCCGACATTGGTGCGCGAGCCGCGGTCCAGGATGGACTTGCCGATGGCGAACACGGTGTTCTGCTTCTTCAGGCCCCACATCACGTGGATGGAGATGTTGCACTGCGGGAAAAGGGCGTAGATCATGAACCGGTTGCCGGCGAAGATGGTCTCTTCCTTGCGCAGGTCCAGGACCACGCAGTTGCCGTGCACGGTGGCGCAGCGCTTGATCTGGTCCTTGAACTTCTCCTCGTGCTCGAAATACAGGTCGGTGCGCTCCTTGACGTCGGGCAGCGCCAGGATGTCCTCGATGGTGTGGTTCCGGCAGTAGTCGATGAGGTTCATCATCAACTGGTAGTTCGAGATGCGGAACTCACGGAACCGGCCCAGGCCGGTGCGGGCGTCCATGATGTAGTTGAGCAGCGTCCAGCCGGTGGGGCTGAGGATGTCGTCCAGCGTGTAGTCGGCCGAGTCGCCCTGGTCGACGGCGGCCATCATCTTGTCCCAGGCGGCCGGGAAACGCACGGCGCCGCCATAGTAGTCGTAGACCACGCGGGCGGCCGAGGGCGCCTTGGGATCGATGATGTGGTTGTCCTTCTTGCCGACACGCAGGGTCTCGGACAGGTGGTGGTCGAAGGCCAGGTGGACGCCGTCCACATAGGGCAGGTTGGGGGTGATGTCGGTGGGGCCGATCTCGATGACGCCGTCCTGCATGTCCTTGGGATGGACGAACTTGATCTCGTCGATGATGTCGAGCTGCTTGAGCAGCACGGCGCAGACTAGGCCGTCGAAATCGCTGCGGGTCACCAACCGGAACTTCTGGGACATCGGATCCTCCTTCCCACCCCGAACTGACGCGAAAGGATAGTCCGTCGCAACGAGGGCCGCAATGGCCGAAGCTGTGCGCTTCGCGGCCCTTTCCCGTCGCGCGCGCGTGGGGTAAACAGGAACCCTTCGTCCAACCTCGTGCCGCCGGAGTTGCCCATGCGCCCCCATCGCCTCGCCGTGCTGGCCTGCGCCGCCGCCCTGGCCGCCTGCGCCGAGGGGCCGTTCATCGATCACGACATAAACGTCCAATTGGATAAGCCGGTGGACACCGTCGCCGGAAGCGGAGTGGTCTACGTCTGCTATGGTGGCGACGAGCAGTTCGCGGCGGCCGAGGCCATGGCGGCCAAAGCCTGCGCGGCTTATGGGCTGCAGTCGTTCCTGGTGAGGTCGGACCGTTACCAGTGCCGCCTCACCACGCCCCACCGGGCGTTGTTCCGCTGCTTCCATCCCGACATGCTTGATGCCCATGGTGAACCCATCAATCCATTCAGCCGCAAGGCGGTCAAGGACTGGGAGCGGCGCACCGGCAAGCAGCCGCCGGCATCGCTGCGGCGCAATCCGGCGGCGCCCCAACCCCAGGGGGGCGAATCCCCGGAGGCACCAGCCGCCGAGGCGGCCCCCCCGGCGCCGCCGGCCGCCGTGCTGACCCCGGTCCCGTCTCCCGCCCCAAAGCCCGCCGCGCCGCCGCGCCCGCCCGGGCCGGCCGACATCCCGTCGTGGCCCCAGGCACAGCCTCCGGCGCCGCCTCCGGCCCCCATCGTCGCGCCGGCGCCACTGGCTCCCGAGTCCTTCACCCTGCCGGTGGGGACCTGGGGCGACGCCTTCGACCAGGAATGAAAAAGGCCCGCCGGATGGCGGGCCTTTCTTCCTTGGGCCTGGGGCGGCGGATCAGGATCGCCGCTCGAGGATCTTTTCCTTGATGCTGCCGATGGCCTTGGCCGGGTTCAGCCCCTTGGGGCAGGTCCGGGTGCAGTTCATGATCGTGTGGCAGCGGTAGAGCTTGAACGGGTCCTCCAGCGCGTCGAGGCGCTCGCCGGTCATCTCGTCGCGGGAGTCATGGATCCAGCGGGCCGCCTGCAGCAGCACCGCGGGGCCGAGGTAGCGGTCGCCGTTCCACCAGTAGCTGGGACAGCTGGTCTGGCAGCAGAAGCACAGGATGCATTCCCACAGCCCGTCCAGCTTCTCGCGCTCCTCGGGGCTTTGCAGCCGCTCGGAATCCGGCGGCGGCGGGGTCTGCGACTGCAGCCACGGCTTGACCGAGGCCAGCTGGGCGTAGGGCACGGTGAGGTCGGGGATCAGGTCCTTGACCACCGGCATGTGCGGCAGGGGATAGACGCGGGCCTCGCCCTTGATGTCCTCGATGGGCTTGAGGCAGGCCAGGGTGTTGGTGCCGTCGATGTTCATGGCGCACGAGCCGCAGATGCCCTCGCGGCATGAGCGGCGGAAGGTCAGGGTCGAGTCGATCTCGTTCTTGATCTTCAAGAGGGCGTCCAGGACCATCGGACCGCAGGCGTCGAGATCGACCTCGTAGCTGTCCAGGCGCGGGTTGGCCCCCGAGTCCGGATCGTAGCGGTAGATCTTGAACACCTTGACGTTCTTGGCGCCGGCCGGGGCCTTGTGGACCTTGCCGGGCTGGACGCGGGAATTGGCGGGCAGGGCGAATTCGACCATCTGTGTCTCTCCTTACCCCTTAGTACACGCGCTTCTGCGGCTTGATGTACTCGACCTCGTCGGTCAGCGTGTAGGTGTGCACCGGACGGTAGTCCAGCGACACCTTGCCATCCTTGACCCAGGCCAGGGTGTGCTTCTGCCAGTTGACGTCGTCGCGCTCGGGGAAGTCCTCGTGGGCGTGGGCCCCGCGCGATTCCTTGCGGGCCTCGGCCGACACGATGGTGGCCAGGGCGCAGTCCATCAGGTTCTCCAGCTCCAGCGCCTCGACCAGGTCCGAGTTCCACACGGTGGAGCGGTCGTTGATCTTGATCTGGGGCAGGGTCGAGGCCACCTGGTCCATCTTCTCCACGCCCTCGGCCAGCGACTTCGAGGTGCGGAACACGGCGGCGTCGTTCTGCATGGTCTTCTGCATGGCCAGGCGGATCTCGCTGGTATGCATCGAGCCGTTGGCGTTGCGCAGGCGGTCGAAGCGGCCCACCGCCATCTCGCCGGCGTCCTTGGGCAGCGGCTTGTGGGCGGTGCCGGGCTTCAAGGTGTCGGCGGCGCGGAGCGCGGCGGCGCGGCCGAACACCACGATGTCCAGCAGCGAGTTGGTGCCCAGGCGGTTGGCGCCGTGCACCGAGACGCAGGCCGCCTCGCCGATGGCCATCAGGCCGGGAACGGTGGCATCTGGGTCATCCTGGGTCGGGCGCAGCACCTCGCCGTACACGTTGGTAGGGATGCCGCCCATGTTGTAGTGCACGGTCGGCAGCACCGGGATCGGCTCGCGGGTGACGTCGACGCCGGCGAAGATCTTGGCGGTCTCCGAGATGCCGGGCAGCCGCAGCTCCAGGGTCTCGGGCGGCAGGTGGTCGAGGTGCAGGAAGATGTGGTCGCTTTCCTTGCCGACGCCCCGGCCCTCGCGGATCTCCATGGTCATGGCGCGCGACACCACGTCGCGCGAGGCCAGGTCCTTGGCGGTGGGGGCGTAGCGCTCCATGAAGCGCTCGCCGGCCGAGTTCTTGAGGATGCCGCCCTCGCCGCGGGCGCCCTCGGTGATCAGGCAGCCCGAACCGTAGATGCCGGTGGGGTGGAACTGCACGAACTCCATGTCCTGCAGCGGCAGTCCGGCGCGGGCAACCATGCCGTGGCCGTCGCCGGTGCAGGTGTGCGCCGAAGTGCAGCTGAAATAGGCGCGGCCGTAGCCGCCCGAGGCCAGCACCACCTTGTGGGCGCGGAAGCGGTGCAGCGAGCCGTCGTCGAGGTTCCAGGCCATGACGCCCCGGCACGAGCCGTCGTCGTCCATGATCAGGTCGAGGGCGAAGTACTCGACGAAGAACTCGCAACCGTGCTTCAGCGACTGCTGGTACAGCGCGTGCAGGATGGCGTGGCCGGTGCGGTCGGCGGCGGCGCAGGCGCGCTGCACCGGCTTCTCGCCGTAGTTGGACATGTGGCCGCCGAACGGGCGCTGGTAGATCTTGCCCTCGGGGGTGCGCGAGAAGGGCACGCCGAAATGCTCCAGCTCGTAGACCGCCGGCACTGCTTCGCGGCACATGTATTCGATGGCGTCCTGGTCGCCCAGCCAGTCCGACCCCTTGACGGTGTCGTACATGTGCCACTTCCAGTTGTCCTCGGCCATGTTGCCGAGAGACGCGCCGATGCCGCCCTGGGCGGCCACGGTGTGCGAGCGGGTGGGGAACACCTTGGTGATGCAGGCGGTCTTGAAGCCCGCGACGCCCATGCCCATGGTGGCGCGCAGGCCGGCGCCGCCGGCGCCGACGACCACCACGTCGTAGGTGTGGTCGATGATCTTGTAGGCGGTCATCGCATCAGACTCCGACAGCGACCTTGAGGACGGACACCGTCATGCAGACGGCGAGGAAGGCGGCGACCAGCTTGGTGCCGATCAGCAGCGCCACCTTGGCGGCGGCGCCGTGGACGTAGTCCTCGACCACCATCTTGATGCCCAACTGGGAATGGTACAGCACGGTCAGCACCGTCAGCACCATCAGGGTGGCATTGAGCGGCCGGCCCAGCCACCCCTTGAAGGTGGCATAGTCCGCCCCGGCCAGGCCGATGACGGAGATGACGAACCACAGCGACAGCGGCACCAGCGCGACGGCGGTCACGATGGTGGCCCAGGCGTCGCCTGCGCCTTCCTTGGCGGAACCGAGGCCGCGAGCGCGACCGATGGGGGAACGCAGAGTCATGTCACCCTCCCTCAGGCCAGGCCGGCGATCCAGGCCACCAGGGTCAGCACGGCGGTGGCCGCCAGCGACACCTTGGCCGACGCATAGGCCTGCGGAATTTCGAAGCCCCAGCCGGCTTCCCACAACAGGTGGCGGATGCCGTGGCCGAGATGGAAGAACAGGGCCACGCTCCACCCGAACAGCAGCAGATAGCCCAAGGGCGAGCCGATCAGGTCCTGGGCGGCCTCGAAGGCCTCGGGACCCGCGGCGGCGGCGCCCAGCCACCAGGCCAGGACGAACAGTCCGGCCACCAGCCCGACGCCGGTGACGCGGTGGGTGATGGACATGATCGCCAGCAGCGGCAGGCGATAGATCTGCAGATGGGGGGAAAGCGGGCGATTGCGCGTGGTCATGGCGGGACGGCCCCTGCTAGCGGAACGGGGGCCCTGTTCGGGCCCCCTCATAAGCGGCATTGGGGGCATGTGTAGCCCCTCGCCCGGAACAAGTCAACGCCGGGAAGCCACACTTTCTGGCAGGCCGAACCAACCTTCGCCCACCCGACGGGGTGGGAAATGCCGGCCTGATAGGACGAAAGGCCAGCAAAGGTGTCCTTTTTCAAGGGTGCAATGCGGAAACCGCATGAACGCCAACGGCCGGCCGAGGGAGCCCCGGCCGGCCGTCGCGGGTGCGGATCAGGTCACAGCCAGGGCTGGGACTGCCGGCGGGCCGCTTCGAAGGCCGCGATCTTGGCGTCCTTCTGGAGCGTCAGGCCGATGTCGTCCAGGCCGTTGATCAGGCAGTGCTTGCGGAACGAATCCACCTCGAAGGCGGTCTTCGAGCCGTCGGGGGCGGTGATCTGCTGGTTGACCAGGTCGACGGTGAAGGTGGCGTTGGACCCGTTCTCGGCCTGCCTCATCAAGGCGTCCACCTGTTCCTGCGGAAGCCGGATGGGCAGGATGCCGTTCTTGAAGCAGTTGTTGAAGAAGATGTCGGCGAAGCTGGGCGCGATGACGCAGCGGATGCCGAAATCGGCGATGGCCCAGGGCGCGTGCTCGCGCGACGAGCCGCAGCCGAAATTGTTGCCGGCGATCAGGATCTGCGCCTGGCGATAGGCCGGCCGGTTCAGCACGAAGTCGGCGACTTCCTTGCCGTCCGGGGTGTAGCGCATCTCGTCGAACAGGTTCTTGCCCAGCCCCGTCCGCTTGATGGTCTTCAGGAACTGCTTGGGGATGATCATGTCGGTGTCGACGTTGATCATCGGCAACGGCGCCGCGACGCCGGTGAGAACGGTGAACTTATCCATCGGTCCGGTCTCCTATTTCAGCGTCCGCACGTCGGTCAGCTTGCCGGTCACGGCGGCGGCGGCGGCCATGGCGGGGCTGACCAGGTGGGTGCGGCCGCCGCGGCCCTGACGGCCCTCGAAATTGCGGTTCGAGGTGGAGGCGGAGCGCTGCCCGGGCTTGAGCTGGTCGGCGTTCATGGCCAGGCACATGGAGCAGCCGGGCTCGCGCCATTCGGCGCCGGCCTCGATGAAGATCTTGTCCAGGCCCTCGGCCTCGGCCTGCTCCTTGACAAGCCCCGAGCCGGGGACGATCAGCGCCTGCACGCCGGGGGCGACCTTGCGGCCATTGAGCACCTCGGCGGCGGCGCGGAAGTCCTCGATGCGGCCGTTGGTGCACGAGCCGATGAACACCACGTCGATGGCGATGTCGGTGGCCTTCATGCCGGGCTCCAGGCCCATGTAGTCCAGCGCGCGCTCGACGGCGCGGCGCTTGGCCTCGTCCTTGATGTCGGCGGGCACCGGAACGGTGCCGGTGATGGGGATGACGTCCTCGGGGCTGGTGCCCCAGGTCACCTGCGGCACCAGGTCCGAGGCGTCCAGGGTCACCTCGGCGTCGAAGGTGGCGCCGGCGTCGGTGAACAGGGTCTTCCAGTAGGCGACGGCGGCCTCCCAGGCGGCGCCCTTGGGGGCGCGCGGCTTGCCCTTGAGGTACTCGAAGGTGGTTTCGTCGGGGGCGATCAGGCCGGCCCGGGCGCCGGCCTCGATGGTCATGTTGCAGACCGTCATGCGGCCTTCCATGGACAGGCTCTTGATGGCCTCGCCGGCGAATTCGACCACGTAGCCCGTGCCGCCGGCGGTGCCGATCTTGCCGATGATGGCCAGCACGATGTCCTTGGCGGTGACGCCCGGCGGGCAGGTGCCGTTGACCGTGATGCGCATGTTCTTGGCCGGCTTCTGCACCAGGGTCTGGGTGGCCAGCACGTGCTCGACCTCGGAGGTGCCGATGCCGAAGGCCAGCGAGCCGAACGCGCCATGGGTGGCGGTGTGGCTGTCGCCGCAGACGATGGTGGTGCCGGGCAGGGTGAAGCCCTGCTCGGGGCCGACGATGTGGACGACGCCCTGGCGGATGTCGTCCATGCGGAAATACTCGACGCCGAAGTCCTTCGCGTTCTGCTCCAGGGTCTCCACCTGGACGCGGCTTTCCTCGTTCTCGATCCCCTTCGATCGGTCGGTGGTGGGCACGTTGTGGTCGGCGACCGCGAGCGTCAGCTCGGGGTGGCGGACCTTGCGGCCGGCCATGCGAAGGCCCTCGAAGGCCTGCGGGCTGGTCACTTCATGCACCATGTGACGGTCGATGTAGATCAGGCAGGTGCCGTCGTCCTGGACGTCCACCAGATGGGCGTCCCAGATCTTGTCGAACAGCGTGCGCGGCTTGGCCATCGATTCTTCCTTGCTGGGCGGACAAGCGTCCGCCGACGTCCAACTCACACAACAAACAACCTACGCCGGCGTCCTTCCGTCCTCCCCGGCGCGGGCCGGGGAGGGGGAATGGACAGCGAGGCGGCCGAGGGGATCACTCCTCGGCGGCGCCCTCGGCGGCGGCGGCCTGCTTCTCGCGGGCCTTCTGGTCGCGGGCGGCCTTCTCGGCGGCGGCGGCCTCGCGCTCGCCGGCGGTCAGCTTGGCGGCGTAGCCGGTGGTCTGCTCGGCGATGCGGGCCGACTTGCCGCGACGGTCACGCAGGTAGTACAGCTTGGCGCGGCGGACGTCGCCGCGACGGATCACCTCGATGGAGGCGATGTTGGGCGAGTAGAGCGGGAAGATGCGCTCCACGCCCTCGCCGTAGGAGATCTTGCGGACCACGAACGAGCTGTTGAGGCCGTCGTTCTTGCGGGCGATGCACACGCCCTCATAGGCCTGCACGCGCTCGCGGCCGCCTTCGACCACCTTCACGTTGACCTTCACGGTGTCGCCGGGGGCGAACTCGGGGATCGCCTTGCCGTCGGTCAGCTTGGCGATCTGCTCGTTCTCGAGCTGCTGAATGATGTTCATGACCTAATCCTCACTGTCCAATTTGGCCGCGACGTGCCGGTCCCACAGGTCCGGACGGCGTTGCCGGGTTATCTCCTCGGCCTGGCGTCGCCGCCAGGCACGTATCTTCTCGTGGTGCCCGGAAAGCAGGACTTCCGGCACCGCCCGGCCCTGCCAGTCGGCGGGGCGGGTGTAGTGGGGGTACTCCAGCAGGCCCCACTCGAAACTTTCCTCGGCCAGCGTCTCCGCGTTGCCGATGACCCCCGGCAGGAGCCGGACCACCGCATCCAGGAGCACCAGCGCCGGGAGCTCGCCTCCCGACAGCACGAAGTCGCCCAGGGACACCTCGACCGCCTCGTGGGCGTCCAGCACGCGCTGGTCCACCCCCTCGAAGCGGCCGCACAGGATGGTGCACCCCGGACCCGCCGCCAGATCCCGCACGAACGCCTGGTCCATCAGGCGACCGCGCGGGGTCATGTAGATCAGGGGCCCCGCCCCCCGGCCTCCCCGGATGGCTGCGTCCAGCACATCCGGACGCATCACCATGCCGGCGCCGCCACCGAAGGGTTCGTCGTCGACCGAGCGGTGCTTGTCCATCGCGAAATCGCGAATGTTCACCGCGTCCAGCCGCCAGTCGCCCCTGGCGAGGGCCCGCCCGGCCAGCGACTGGCCCAGCGGTCCCGGGAACATCTCGGGGAAGATGGTCAGCACCGTGGCGTGCCACGGCTTACTAGCCCTCTCTTCCACCGCCCTCATCCTTTTCATCGGGCGCATAGACCGGCGGCACCGCCACCAGGTATCCACCCGTCACATCCACCACCGGGACCGCCGCCTTGGTGAAGGGGACCACCAGGCTTCCCCCATCCACCAAGCCGATGTCCAGCACCTCGCCGGCACCGAAATCGGCCACGCCGCGCACCCGGCCCAGCACCTCGCCCGCTTCCGATCGCGCCTCAAGGCCCTCCAGGTCCGAATAGAGGAACTCGTCCTCTCCGGTCTTGGGCAGCCTGTCGCGGGACACGTACAGCCGGGTCCCCCTCAGCGCCTCGGCGGCGTCGCGGTCGGTCACGCCTTCAAGCGTGGCGACCACCAGGCCCTTGGCCTCGCCGGTCACCTTCAGCCTGAAGCGGCGCTGCCCGCCCTCGTCCTCCACCGGTCCATAGGCCCCCACGGCGCGGGGGTCGTCGGTGAAGCTCTTGACGCGGACCGCGCCCCGGACCCCGTGCGCCCCAGCGATGGCGCCGATGCACACGCGCGAGGCCATGCCGGATTACTCGGCCGCGGCCTCGCCCTCGGCGGCGGCGGCGGCCGCGCGCTCGGCCTCTTCCTTGGCGCGCTGCTGCGCCTTGGCCTTGGGCTGCGGCTTCTTGGTCTGCTCGGCGCGCGGACGCTCGCCCATCAGGCCGGCATTGGCGAAGAACTTGGCGACGCGGTCGGTGGCCTGGGCGCCGTTGCCCAGCCAGTACTTCACGCGCTCGGCGTTGAACACGATGCGGTCGGCGTGGTCCGACGGCAGCATCGGGTTGTAGGTGCCGATCTTCTCGATGAAGCGGCCGTCGCGGGGCGAGCGGGCGTCGGCGACCACGATCCGGTAGAACGGACGCTTCTTGGCGCCGGCGCGGGCGAGACGAATCTTAAGAGCCATGTAGTTTTCCCTCAGATCAAAAACGTATGAAACCGATCAAACCTTCCGGCCTAGCGGCCGAACCTCTTTCCGCCGCCGAAGCCGGGGGGCATCAGGCTCCCCAGTCCGTGGCGCATCAGCCCCTTCTGTCCCATCTTGCCGACCTTCTTCATCATGTCGGCCATCTGCTGGTACTGCTTGAGGAGCTTGTTGACGTCCTGCACCGAAAGCCCCGAGCCGGCGGCGATGCGCCGCTTGCGCGAGGCCTTGATGAGGTCGGGATTGCGGCGCTCGGCCGGCGTCATCGACTGGATGATCGCCTTCTGGCGGGCCAGCATCTTGTTGTCGATCTTGGCGTCCTTGAGCTGGTCGGCCATGCGGCCGATGCCGGGCAGCATGCCGATGATGCCCTTGAGGTCGCCCATCTTCTCGACCTGCTTGAACTGGTTGAGCATGTCGTTGAGGTCGAACTTGCCCTTCTCGATGCGCTTGGCGAGCTTCTCGGCCTCTTCCTGGTCGACATGCTCGATGGCCTTCTCGACCAGCGACACCACGTCGCCCATGCCCAGGATGCGGCCGGCCAGGCGGTCGGGGTGGAAGGGCTCCAGCGCATCCAGCTTCTCGCCCAGGCCCAGGAACTTGATGGGCCGGCCGGTGACGGCGCGCATGGACAGGGCGGCGCCGCCGCGCGCGTCGCCGTCGACGCGGGTCAGCACGGTGCCGGTGACGCCCACCTTCTCGTTGAACTCGCGGGCCAGGGTGACGGCGTCCTGGCCGGTCATGGCGTCGACCACCAGCAGGGTCTCGACCGGCTTGGCGACGTCGCGCACCTGGGCGACCTCGGCCATCAGCTCCTGGTCGATGTGCAGGCGGCCGGCGGTGTCGAGGATGACGACGTCGTAGCCTTCCTTTCGGCCGGTATCCAGCGCGCGGCGGGTGATCGCCACCGGCATCTCGCCCATGACGATGGGCAGGCTGCCCACCTCGGCCTGGCGGGCCAGGATCTCCAACTGCTGCTGGGCGGCGGGGCGGTAAACGTCGAGGCTGGCGAGCAGGACCTTCTTGCGCTCCTTCTTGAGGCGCACGGCCAGCTTGCCCGAGGTGGTGGTCTTGCCCGAGCCCTGCAGGCCGACCATCAGGATGACGGCCGGCGGCACGGTGTTGAGGTTGAGTTCGGTGCCGTCCTTGCCCAGGGTGGCGATCAACTCGTCGTGGACGATCTTGACCACCATCTGGCCGGGGGTGACCGACTTGACCACCTCCTGGCCGACCGCCCGGTCCTTGACCCGGGCGACGAAGTCCTTGACCACCGGCAGCGCGACGTCGGCCTCCAGCAGCGCGACGCGGACCTCGCGCAGCGCTTCCGTGACGTCGGCTTCCGACAGCGCACCGCGGCCGGTGAGCTTGTCGAAGACCGTGGTCAGCCTTTGGCTCAGACTTTCGAACATTTGCCCTCGATACTACAAAACACGACGCCCAAACGGTTTCGCGCCAGTGCGCGTATCTTCGCGGACTGGCGGGCCACCGTGGTGGCGGTTTTCCATGGCGAACCACAGAGAGACGGGGGTTTTAGGCCGGTTCGGCCGCCAGAGTCAAGGATTTCGCCAATATCTCCCCGCATGGAGGGGCACGACGTCCTTGTTCTTGCCACGGAACGGGCTTAGAAGCTGAGGGGGATATCACCAATGGGGTTGCCGATATGAAGTATGGTCGCAAGCGGGTCCTGGTCACCGGTGGCGCGGGGTTCCTGGGGTCGCATCTGTGCGAGAGGCTGCTGGCCGACGGAGCGGACGTGCTGTGCGTCGACAACTTCTTCACCGGCGCCAAGGACAACATCGCCCACCTGATGGGCAATCCCTATTTCGAGCTGATCCGTCACGACGTGACCTTCCCGCTCTATCTCGAGGTGGATGAGATCTACAACCTCGCGTGCCCGGCCTCGCCCATTCACTACCAGCGCGATCCCGTGCAGACCACCAAGACCAGCGTGCACGGCGCCATCAACATGCTGGGCCTGGCCAAGCGGGTGAAGGCGAAGATCTTCCAGGCCTCGACCTCCGAGGTCTACGGCGACCCCGAGGTGCATCCGCAGACCGAGGATTACCGTGGCTCCGTCAATCCCATCGGACCGCGCGCCTGCTACGACGAGGGCAAGCGCTGCGCCGAGACGTTGTTCTTCGACTACCACCGCCAGCACGGGCTGCGCATCAAGGTGGCGCGCATCTTCAACACCTACGGTCCGCGCATGCATCCCGACGACGGCCGCGTGGTGTCCAACTTCATCATGCAGGCCCTGGAGGGCCGCCCGATCACCATCTACGGCGATGGCAGCCAGACCCGGTCGTTCTGCTATGTTGACGACCTCATCGAGGGCTTCATCCGGCTGATGAACGCCTCCGACGACGTGACCGGCCCGGTGAATCTCGGCAATCCAGTCGAGATGACCATCCGCGAGCTGGCCGAAACGGTGATCGCCATGACCGGGTCGCGGTCCGAGCTGATCTTCCGGCCGCTGCCCACCGACGATCCGCTCCAGCGTCAGCCGAACATCGGCCTCGCCCGCTCGGCTCTGGGATGGGAGCCCAAGGTGTCCCTGGCCCAGGGGCTGGAGCGCACCATCGACTACTTCCGCGCCAGGCTGGGATAGCGTCTACCTTGGAAGCAGGGTCGCGGTGGCGGGGATGAATCCAAAGGACTACGCCGTTGCCACGCCGGGGTATGGCCGGTACGATCAGCCGCACGCGGAGGCAGTGCCGCCACCGTGGCGGGAGTGACGAGGTGATCGAGGACGACGGACCACCCCCCGGGGCCAGCATGGCCGCCGCCGACGCGGCCGAGGTCGCCGCGCGGCTGGACGGGATGGCCGCCAGCCTGCCGGGCTTCGGGTTCCAGCGGCGGATGTCACCCGACGGCACCGTCGCCTATCCACTGTTCACCGAAACCGTGCGTGACGTGCTGGGCTTCGACCCTGATGCCATGGCCGTCAACTCGAAGGGCTGCCTGCACGTGGTTCACTGGGCGGACCGCGACGGGCACCTCGACGCCGTCAAACGGTCGGCCGCCGAGCTTTCCCCCTGCGCCGAGGAATTCCGCGCCATCACCCGCACCGGCGAGGTTCGTTGGCTCAAGGGCGGGTCGCGGCCGCGCCGGCTGGCCGACGGCACCGTTGTCTGGGACGGCGTGCTGGTCGACGTCACCGACGGCCGCCGCGCCGAGCTGCGGCTGGAAATGCTGATGGAGCACGCCGCCGACTCCATCCTGGTGCTTGATGAGGGCGGGGCCATCGACACCGTCAACGCCGCCGCCGAACGGCTGTTCGGCTGGGAGGCGTCCGAACTGGTCGGTCGGCCGCTGGCCATGCTGCTGGCCGAGCGCGACCGCCGTTCCGACCTGATGAGCGGCGACGGCCTGGACGGCGGCATCGTCGGCGACGGCCCGCGCGAGCTGACCGGCCTCAGGAAGGACGGCAGCACCTTCGCGCTGGAGATGTCCACCAGTGAGGTGCGGCTGGAGGGCCGGCGGCTGTATGTCGGCATCGGACGCGACATCACCCAGCGCAAGCAGACCGAGGCGGCGCTGCGCGAGACCGAGCACCGGCTGGGCGCGATCGCCGCCAACATGCCGGGCATGGTGTTCCAGCGCGTGCTCAAGCCCAATGGCCGCCTCGACTACACCTATGTCAGCGAGGGCTGCCGGTTGTTTCTCGGCCTGGAGCCCGAGGAGCTGATGGCCGACCCGCAACGGTTCATGGCGGTGCTGTCCGCCGACGAGCGCCAGCGCTTCCTGGCGGCCCTGGGCCGGTCGGCGCGCACCATGGAGCCGTTCGAGGAGGAGATGGCGGTCACCGGCGCCGATGGCCGCCGCCGCTGGCTGCGCGGCCAGTCGCGGCCCACCCGGCGCGACAACGGCGACATCGTGTGGGACGGCGTCATGCTCGACGTCACCGACCGCAAGCTGGCCGAGCAGCGGCTGTCGTTCCTGGCTTATTTCGACCCGATGACCCGGTTGCCCAACCGCGCCGCCTTCATGGAACGCTTCGCCCAGGCACGCGAGCAGGCGCGTCAGCGCCACACCCTGGTCGGCGTGCTCAGCCTGGGGATCGACCGTTTCGGCATCATCAACGCGACCATGGGCCATTCCGTGGGTGACCAGGTGCTGATCGCGGTGGCTGACATCGTCCAGGCGGCGCTAGGGCCCGCCGACGTCATGGCCCGGTCCAGCGGCGACCGCTTCCTGATCATGGTCGCCGGCCACGCGGCGCGGCGCGAGGTGATCGAGGCGGTGGAGCGCATGCATGGCCTGGCCCAGACCACCGTCGAGGTGGGCGGCGAGGAATTCGAGATCTCGGCCTCGGGCGGGCTGGCGCTTTTCCCCCGCGATGGCGAGGACGCCGAGACCCTGATCAAGAACGCCGAGGCGGCGCTTCAGCGCGCCAAGGGCCAGGGGCCGGGCTCGCTGCAGGTGTTCTCCAAGGAGATCAGCTCCGGCGCGGCCAAGACGCTGTCGTTGCGCAACCGGCTGCGCCGCGCGCTGGAGCACGGCGAGTTCATTCCCTATTTCCAGCCCCAGGTCGACCTGCTGGACGACGGCCGTGTAATGGGGATGGAGGCGCTGGTGCGCTGGAACAGTCCCGACCTGGGCATGGTGGCGCCGGGGGAATTCATTCCGGTGGCGGAAGAATCGGGCCTAATCGACGGTATCTGCGAATCCATGCTCGAACAATGCGCCCGCCAGAACAAGGCCTGGCAGGATCAGGGCCTGCCCGCCATCCCGGTGGCGGTGAACGTCTCGGGCCGCCAGTTCCAGTACGCGCGGCGGCTGATCGGGGCGCTGGAGAAGACCCTGGTCGAGACGGGCCTGGATCCCGCCTATCTGGAAATCGAGCTGACCGAGAGTTCGGCCATGCGCGACGCCGACAACGCCATCGCGGTGGTGCAGACACTCAACGACATGGGCATCTCCTGTGCCATCGATGATTTCGGCACCGGCTATTCGTCGCTGTCGGTGCTCAAGCGGTTCCCGATCCGCAAGCTGAAGATCGATCGCTCCTTCGTCATGGATGTCATCACCGACCCCAACGACGCCGCCATCGTCGACGCCATCGTCGCCATGGCCAAGGCGCTGAAGCTGAAGGTGGTCGCCGAGGGCGTCGAGCATCACGAACATCTGGAATTCCTGCGCGGACTGGGCTGCGACCAGATGCAGGGCTACCTGTTCTCGCGGCCGCTGCCGGCGGTCGAAATGGGCAAGCTTCTGGCGGACGGCCGCCGGCTCAGCTTCACCCCGACCGGCCGTCGCCGGGCCGCCGCCCAGGTCGGCTGACCATCCCTTTGTTCACAATGCCTTAACCAGAAGCGCTCACACTTCCGGTGAGCGGCCCACATCGGTAGTTGACGACAGCCGGCGGGCCGCCTATTCGTTTCGGCACAGGAAAGGGGGCCGGCGGGCGGTCGCCCGCGGAGGCGCATGGACGGCATCAGCGAGGACTTCGCCGACACCATCGGCAAGCGGGCAGACCCAAGATCTGGTGGAGGAATCAAACATTCCTACACCATTCCTTGTCGGTCCGAGTTCCGCGACGCCGTCGAGGCGCTGGCGGCGCGGCGGCGCGTCAACGTTGGCGACATTGCGCGCTCGGTGTTGCTGGTGATGCCGGCCGAGGCCATCGCCGTGTTTCCCGACCCCGGCGAGCCCGCCGCCGACGACCGCGAGACGGTGATTCTCAAGTCCGGCCCCGCCCAAGGGCGGCCGTGGCGGCGCAAGCCGCGCCTGCAGGTGCGCATGGCGCCGGGCTATGGGGTGGAATTCATCCGCCGGGCGCTGGGGATGGCGTTGGCCATGGAGTCCGGGGCGGTGCGGGTGCGCCTCGACGATCCGTTGGCACCGCCGCCAGAGCCCCCGCCACCTCCGCCACCTCCGCCCCCTCCGCCCCCGCCACCTCCGCCTCCGGAGCACGAAGCCGAGCGCAGCCGCGCGCTTGCGGCTGTCAACGAAGAGCTGGAGCGGTTGAAGGCCATCGTCAACGTGCTGTCCTTCGAGCCACTGGCCCACGGCGTCAACAGCCGCGACGAGGCGCTCCACGTGTTGGGCTTCCCACCCGGGGCGCGGCCCGACCGCCGCGCCGTGCGCGCCCGCTTCCGCATGCTGGCCACCATCCATCACCCCGACTCCAACTACGGCAGCCACCACCGCATGAGCCAGCTCAACCAGGCCATGGAACTGCTGCGGGACTGATGAATTCCCCGGCGAGGGCCTTCAGCCGCCATTGAGGCGGCGGCCAAGGGGCCGGAGGCCCCGCCCGGCGAGGGCAATCAAAACGTCTTGAGAAGCCGGCGCAGGTAGTCGCGTTCCGGCTCGGGGCGTGACCACTCGCCGGAGCGGCGGCGCAGTTCCTCCAGAATCTCGCGCGAACGCTGGACTTCCGCGCGGTCGGGGATCTCGGTGCTGCCGTCGTCGCCGAAGCCGAAGCCGTTCATGGGCCGGCCGAGCGGGTCGCGGGGGACCATGCCCATGCCGCCGGGGCCGGCCATGCCCATCTGTTCCATGGCCTCGCGGCTCCCCTGGCGCAGCTGGTCCAGGGCGCGGCCCTGGGCCTCGGCGGCGGCGTCCCACTGACCGCGCGCCAGCGCGTCGGCGGCCTCGGCCATCGCCGCGTCGGCATCGGCCAGCGGTGCCGGCGTGCCGCCCATGCCCTGCTCGAAGTTCCTCATCACCTCGCCCAGGCCGCGCCTCAGCCCCTGCTGGGCGGTCGCCGCACCGGCGGCGGAACCGGCGCTGCCACCTTCGGTCCCGGGCCGGCCGGTCCGAGCCCCTTGTTGGCCGCCACCCTGTCGTCCTTGCTGGAACGACTGGTCGAGCAGGCGCTGCTGGCGGCGGGTGATATCGTCGAGGTCGCGCATGGCCTGGGCCGCCTCGGGCGGGACCGGGGCGGCGGGGGCGGTCTCCAGGTTGGCCAGCAGCTGGTCCAGGTCGCGCAGCATCCGGCGCAGGGCATCGCGCGCTCCGGTGTCCGCCATGTCGCGCATGGACTGCATCATGCGGGCCATGTCCTCGTCGGTGACCACCGTGGCGTCGGGGTCGGCGGCCGTCGGCGGGGTGCCGGCCTCGGCCATGCGTTGGGCCAGGGCGTCGAGATAGCGGGCCATGGCCTGTTGGAACTCGCTCAACAGCCGGTCGAGCTCTGCCGCCGGGGCATCCTGGTCCAGGGCATTCTCCAGCGCCCGCCGGGCCTGCTCCAGGGCGCGCTCGGCATCGGCCAGGTCGCCGTCCTCCAGCCGCAGGGCTGCGTTCCACAACAGGTCCTGCACCTCTGCCAGGTCGAAGCCGAAATCGCCCATCAGGGCATGGCGGGCGGCGCGGATGGCCAGGAACACCTTCAGGTCATCCTCGAACATCGCCGGCTCGGTAGCGATGCGGTCTAGCACGGCGGCGGCGTCAGGGGCGTTGTCGCGGTCCTCGGTGACGGCGCGGCGCTGCTCGACCAGGATGCGGGCGGTGGGATGGGTGAAACTCCGCTCGGGCAGCACCGTGGTCACCGACTCGCCGGCCGCTTCCTGGCCCAGGGCGTCGGCGGCGCGCGGCTGGATGGTCACCGGCAGCCCGGCCCAGGGATGAGGGGTGAAGTCGTGCCAGGAACTGGTCTCGGCGGCGCGCGGGCGGTTGGCGGGCAGCGGCAGTTCCGCCGTCAGCACCTCGCCGTCGGGCGCCTCGGCGCGGCGGATCTCCACCCAGGCGCGCGCCAGCCCGTAGTCGTCGGAGGCGGCGGCCTGAAGGCGCAGGCGGCCGCGCTCGCCCTCGGCCGGCGGGTCGGTGAAGGCGATGGACGGCAGGGCGTCGGGCATCACCTTCAGCGGCCACGAGGCCACGGTGAACCCGGCCTGGAGGATCTCCAGAAGGCTGCCGTTCTCGATGTGGGTCTCGATGCGCTGGCCGCCGCCGGCCTGGGGCTGGAATGGCACCTCGTGGCCGTCGACGACAAGGCTCGCCGTGCCCCAACCGCCGGCCACCACCGCGAGCACCGTGCTGCCCGCCGGCACGGCGGTGGGCGCCGCGGCCTGCTGGCCGGGCTTCAGCAGTACCGGCGGCGCGCCGGTATAGGCGGGCGGGGTGATCCAGACCTCGACCGAATCAGGGGCCAGGCGGGGGGTGTCGATGTCGGGGACCAGTGCCCGTTCCAGGCGCCGGCCGGCATCGTGCCAGCCGACGGTGGTGGCGACGATCACCAGCAGCAGCACCGCCGCGCGCAGCCCATGGGGATCGCGGGCGGCCATGCCCGGCGACGGCCAGCCGAGCCGCAGCGAGCGCACCGTCTCCGCCACCCGCCGCAAATGGGCCGCCCACAGGGCGCGGGAAACCGGGTCATCGCCACCGCCGGCCATGCGGTCGTCCAGCGCCGCCAGTGGCTGGTGGGCGAGGCCGGAGTCGCGCTCCAGCCGGCGGGCGGCCTGGGCGTCGGTGGGCGGCTGGTAGCGCGCCCACACCCGCGCCGACAGATAGGCGAAGCCGCCGGCGAAGGCGCACAGCGCGAGGGCGTGCAGCCAGCCGGGCAGGAGCGGCAGCAGGTCGAGCCGCGCGG
>JBFMHS010000395.1:0-10299 GCA_040751765.1 Pseudomonadota bacterium
GCTGGCCGGTTGGGGCCACGCCCTCCTGGGTCTGGTTGCCGGACCCGATTTCGCCGCCGCCGCGCCGCTGCTGGCGCTGCTGGCGGTGGCGGCGGCGCCGGTGATGGCAGCGGTGCCGCTGGAGCCGGTGCTGATCGCGCTGGGCCGTGCCGGCGCGGTGGTGGCGGCCAAGGGCGCGGCGGCGGCGCTGCATGTCGGTCTGCTGGTGGCGCTGGCAGGTGCCGCCGGGCTGGTCGCGGCGGGCTGGGCGGCGATTTGCGCGGCGGCGGTTGGGTTGGGGTTGCTGGTGGCGGTGGCATTCAGGACCATCGCCCGTCATCCCGAGCGTGGGCGAGGGATCTCGTCCCCGTCCGGTCCCGTGGACGGTGCCGCCTGAGCCCCCTCGGCTCCGCCTCGGGGTGACAGCGGCAGCAACACCCGCGCCCACGCCTGGGCGCTCGCCGCCACTGAATGCTCCGCCGCCTTGCGCTTCAGGGCCTCGGCGGCCGGGGGGCTCCTGAGGACGGCGGCAAGCGCGTCGGCCATGGCGGCGTCGTCGCCCACCGGCACCAGCGGCGCCAGCCGCCCGCCCTCCAGCAGTTCGGCGGCGCCGCCGGGACAGTCGGTTGCCACCACCGGTGTGCCGCAGGCCATGGCCTCGATCAGCGCGCCGGGCAGGCCTTCCCAGGCCGAGCTAAGGCAGTAGGCCGAACACTGCGCCATCCATGGCAGTGGATCGGCGACGTGACCCGGCAGGTCGACCCAGATGTTCAGGGCGCGGCCCAACTGCTCCAGGTATTCGCGCAACGGGCCGTCGCCCAGGATGATCACCCGCGCGCCGATTCGTGCCGCCGCCCGCAACAGGGTGGGGAAGTCCTTCTGGCGGTCCAGTCGTCCCACCCCCAGCACCACCGGCACCTGCCGGGGCGGCAGCCAGGGATGCTTCAGCGGCTGCGCCATGCGGGCGGGGAAGCCATCGACCACCACTGGATTGGGCAGGGTGACCACCGATGCCGACGGCGCCAGCATGCGGGCCTGGCGGGCGATGTCCTCCGACACCGCCACCACCAGATCGGCGCGGGAGTAGAGGCGGGCGAGGCGGCGGCGCAGCCAGTCGCGCGCCGGACGCCCGCGGCCTCCGCCGGCCAGATGGTTGCTGGCCCGCATGACCAGCCGGCACGGCCGCCCGGCCAGGGCGTGCGCCGCCAAGGCAGTGAGGTGGACGTGGTTGGCGGCCGCCACCAGTACGTCCGGAGGATCGGCCCGCAACCTCCGCGCCAGGGCGGGGATGGCGGCGGTGCATTGAAGACCGCGCGGGCCGGGCGGCGCGCCCAGCCCCTCGACGGGCAGGTCGGCGGGGATCGCATCGGCCAGTGGCCCGATAGGGTCGACGAACAGCAGGCGTGGCGCCAGCCCGCGCCCGGCGAGGGCGGCGGCGAGGTCGATGGTGCGCCGCTGGGCGCCGCCGCCGGACGGCGCATGGAGCAGGAAGGCGATGCGCGAGGCCATGGGGGGCAGGCTAGCCATGACCGCCCGATGCCGCACCTGGGCGTTCGGGGGACCCGCCGTCCGGATGAGTTGTCGCCAGGATGGGCGGCGTCGACATGAGGGAGGTCGCCCAGCCGCCAAGAATGAGTCGCGATGACCGCACGCACCCTGACCGAAGCCCTCACCGCCGCCTCCAATCCCGTCGTCCTGCACGGCCCGCGCGGCACGGTGACGCGCGCGTCGTCGTGGGCCGAGCTGGACCACCTGTCCACCGGCGCCGCCCGCCACCTGCTGTCCCTGGGGCTCGCCCGGGGCGCGCGGGTTGGGCTGATGGCCGACACCGACCTCGATTTCCTGCGGCTATTCCTCGGCTGCCAGAAGGCGTGCTTGCTGCCCGTGCCGCTGCCGCTGCCCAACGCCTTCGGCGACCGCGCGGCCCATGCCGAAAAGCTGGAACTGCAGTTGCGTGCCGCCGGAGCGGTGGCCGCCGTAGCCGCCGATGCCCATGCCGGTCTGCTGCCGGCCACGCTTCCCCTGCGCCTCACCCCCGCCGATCTCGACCGGACGCCGCCATTCCGGGGGGCGCTTCCCGCCGTCGGCCCCGACGATGTCGCCTTCCTGCAGTTCTCCTCGGGCAGCACGCGCTTCCCCAAGGGAGTGATGATCAGCCAGCGGGCGGTGATGGCCAACGCGCGGGCCATTCGCGACGGGCTGGCTGTGGTTCCCGGCGACGTCACGGTGTCGTGGCTGCCGCTGTACCACGACATGGGGCTGGTCGGCTGCGTGCTGGCGCCGCTGGTCGCCGGGCTGGAGCTGCATCTCCTGCCCACCCGGGAATTCGTCCGCAATCCCGCCGTCTGGCCGCGCCTGATGTCCGATGTCGGCGGCACCCTGTCCTACAGCCCCGGCTTCGGCTACGAGCTGGCTGCCCGCCGTGCCGCCACCGCCGGGCTCGACCTGGCGCGCTGGCGGGTGGCGGGAATAGGCGGCGACATGATCCGCCCCGAGGTCCTGCGCGCCTTCGCCGAGGCTTTCCGCCCGGCCGGCTTTCGCGACGGTGCGCTGGTGCCCAGCTACGGCCTGGCCGAGGCCACCCTGGCGGTGACCATGACGCCGCCCGGCCGCGGCCTGGCGGTGGAGGAGGTCGACCTGGACCGGCTGGAGCGGGACGGGATCGCCCTGCCACCCGGCCCCGGAGCCCGGGCGCGGGTATTCTCCCGCTGCGGTGTGCCGCTGCCGGGGACCGAGTTGCGCGTCGTTGACGCCGTCGGACGACCGCTGGGGGACCGTCGGGTCGGGCGGGTGCAGCTGCGCTCGCCATCGGTGATGGAGGGCTATTTCCGCGAGCCCGAGGAAACCGCCCGCGTGCTGGAGGCGCGGGGATGGCTGGACACCGGCGATCTTGGCGCCCTGGTGGACGGCGAGCTGATCGTCACCGGCCGCGCCAAGGACGTCATCATCGTCAATGGCCGCAACCTGTGGCCCCAAGACCTGGAATGGGCCGCCGAAAGGGTCGAGCCCCTGCGCAGCGGCGATGTGGCGGCGGTGCCCCATCATGGTGACGGCGGCGAACAGGTGGTGCTGTTGGTCCAATGCCGGGTGCCCGACCCCACCCAGCGCGAGAGGCTGGTGGAAGCCCTGGTGGCGCGGGTCATGGCGACCAGCGGGGTGCTGTGCCGGGTGGTGCTGGTCCCGCCGCGTTCGCTGCCGCGCACCTCCTCCGGAAAGCTGGCCCGCGCCCAGGCCCGCCGCCTGCTGACCGACGGCGTGTTCGGATGAGCGCCGCCCCGCTGGCGGCGGTGACCGGCGGCACCGGCTTCCTGGGCCGTGCGGTGGTGGCGCGGCTGCTGGCCGACGGTTGGCGAGTGCGCCAGTTGGTGCGCACCCCGCGTGCGGTGCCGGGCGAGCTGGTCGAGGGCTCGCTGGCCGACGAGGCGGCGTTGCGGCGGCTGGTGGCCGGCGCCGAGGTGGTGGTCCACATGGCCGGCCTCACCCGCTCGCCCGACGCCAAGGGATTCCGTCTGGTCAATGTGGGCGGGGCACGCGCGCTGGGGGGCGCCATCCGGGTCGAGGCACCGTCGGCGCGGGTGGTGGCGGTGTCCTCGCTGGCCGCCCGCGAACCAACCCTGTCGCCCTATGCCGCCACCAAGGCCGCCGGCGAGGTGGCGCTGCTGGAAGCCAGCCGGGCGCGGAGCACCGCCGTGCTGCGGCCCTGCGCCCTCTACGGTCCCGGCGACGCCGCCACCCTGCCGGTGTTCCGCGCCGCCCGCCTGCCGGTGGTGCCCATTCCCCGCCGGCCGCTGGCCCGCATGGCGCTGCTCCACCTGGACGACGCCGCCCGCGCGGTGGCGGCCGCTTGCGCGCCGACGGCCGGCGACGTCATGTGGGAGGTGGGCGACGGCGCCTACCGCTGGAGCGCCATCGCCCGCGCCGCTGCCGCCGCCCTGGGCCGCGACCCGGCGCTGGTGGCGGTGCCGGGTGGCCTGCTGGCGGCGGCCTGCGCGCTGGCGCGGCTGGTGGCCGGCGGCGCGTCACCCATCACTTCGCCGGGCAAGGTGGCGGAACTGCTGCATGGCGACTGGACCTGCGATCCCGCATGCCTGCCGCCGCCGGAGGTGTGGCGGCCGTTGATCACCTTGGACGAGGGGTTCCGAGCTACCGCCGATTGGTACCTGACCCACGGGTGGTTATGACCGGCCGCGTGTCGGTGCCCTCCTCCAAAGAGAGGGGGGACCTTGCCCGTCCGCTCGGTTGGGTGGCGCGGCGCGGCCGTGCGATGCTTTGCCCCGCCAAGCTGGTTGGAGGACAAGGATGTCGGTTGAACCCGTTGCGGCGCGCGTCGCCCGTCTGGTGACGGAGCGGGTACCGCGCAAGGGCGCGGTCAGCGGGGAGGCGGTGATCCGCGACCTGGGCCTGGACTCGGTGGCGGTCATGGACCTGGTGATGGCGGTCGAGGACGAATTCGACCTGGTGTTCCCCCTCGACCGACTGGGCGAGGTGGATACGGTGGACGACCTCGCCCGCGTCGTATCAGGCATCCTCGAGCAGCGGACGACCGCCACATGAACCTGCTCCATCACCTGAGGCCGCTGCGCGAGGCACTGGCCGGCCTGGTCGAGTCCAACCCCTTCGACGTCCGCTTCGACGCCATCCTGTCGCCCACCGAGGGCGTGCTGCGGGGGCGGCCGGTGCTGTTGCTGGGGACCAACAACTATCTGGGCCTGACCTTCGACCGGACCTGCGTCGACGCCGCCGCCGCCGCCCTCGCCGGCGAGGGCACCGGCACCACCGGCTCGCGCATCGCCAACGGCACCTATGGCGGCCACGACGAGTTGGAGGCCAGGCTGGCCGCCTTTCTCGGGCGCCGCCAGGCCATGGTGTTCACCACCGGCTACCAGGCCAATCTGGGCATGCTGTCCAGTCTGGTCGGTCCCGGCGACCACATCGTCATCGACGCCGACAGCCATGCCAGCATCTATGACGGCGTGCGGCTGTCGCCGGCAAGCGTCACCCGCTTCCGCCACAACGACCCCGACGACCTGGCGCGGCGGCTGGCACGGCTGCCGCCCACCGGCAACACCCTGATCGTGGTCGAGGGCATCTACTCCATGCTGGGCGACCGCGCACCGCTGGCCGAGATCGCCGCGCTGAAGCGCGAGCACGGCGCCCACCTGCTGGTGGACGAGGCTCATTCGCTGGGGGTTCTGGGGGCGCACGGGCGGGGCCTGGCCGAGGAGGCCGGCGCCGAGGCCGACGTGGACTTCGTGGTCGGCACCTTCTCCAAGAGTCTGGGGGCCGTCGGCGGCTTTTGCGCCTCGGACATGGAGGGCTTCGAGCTGCTGCGGCTGGCCTGCCGGCCCTACATGTTCACCGCCTCTCTGCCGCCGTCGGTGATCGCCTCGGTGACGGCGGCGTTGGACCGCATGGTAGCCGTGCCGGAGCTGCGGGCCCGGCTGATGGACAACGCCCGCCATCTGCACGCGTCCCTGGTGGAGGCCGGGTTCCAGCTGGGCGCCGAACCCGCCCCCATCCTGTCCATCCGTGTCCCCGACGCCGGCACCGCCATCGCCTTCTGGAACCGGCTGGTGGAGCGGGGGGTCTACATCAACCTGGCGCTGCCGCCCGCGACACCCCGGGGCATCTGCCTGCTGCGCTCGTCGGTGTCGGCGGCGCACGAACCGGCGCAGCTGGAGGCGGCGGCACGGACCATCGCCGAGGTGGGGGCCGAACTGGGGGTGGTCGGCCGCCCGCGCCGCGCCGTCAGCGGATGAACCCCTGGCGCCTGAGCCGGAGCAGCAGCAGCGGCGCCGCCAGCAGCGGATGGCGGCGCTGCCATGGTGACAGCGGCACCGGCCGTCCGGCGTGCCGCTCGATCTTCCAGGCCAGGTAGTCGATGCCGCCCTCGGTCGTGAACGCCGCCTTGACCAGCCGCGCCGCCGCCAGAACCTTGCCCAGCCGCCACCGCCACGCCCAGGCTTGCCGTGCCGCCCGCTTCTCGGCCTCCGAGGGGGCGGGCAGGGGGACGTGGCGCCAGTGGTCGGCAGCCGCCAGCCGCTCCGCCCGCCCAGGCCCCTCGGCGCGCAATTCGGCTGCGTAGGTGCGGCGGAACAGCCCGGCCCAGTCGCCGCCGGCGATGCGCGCGCACCACCAGGCCGCCGTGCGCAGGGCGTCGGCCAATGCCGCCTCAACCTCGGCCCTCGCCTCGTCGTCGCGCACCCAAGGGAAGGCCACTGGCTGGCAGAACCGCGCCCACAAATGAGTGGATACCGCCTGGGGGCGCATGGCGCGGCGGAAGGCCGCCATGTCGATGACCGCCACCTTGGCCCGCAACCCGTCATGGCTGGCGAAACGGACCGTCGGCGGCAGCAGCCGGTGGAGCGGCGACAGCGGACGGTCGGTCAGCACGTAGAAGTCCAATATCCCCTCCAGGGACGCGTCGCGCAGGCACGAACCGTAGAACAGCACCGCCGCTGCGCCGGGGGTCCGGCAGGCGAGCTCGCGGGCGAAGGCCTCGAGGCGGGCGTCGGCGGTCACGGGCGCACGAATTCCATCTCCGGCCCCGCCGAAAGCCGGATGCGGCCGTCGGCGCCGGGGGTGAACTCCTCTCCGTCCAAGACCACCGGCGCCGACAGTTCCAGGTCGATGGCGTCGACGTCGCGGCTGCGATAGCCGGCCTCCGGCATCCACGGGCGCTTCCACCCCACCATCAGCGGCAGCAGGGCCAGCGGCAGCCGGCGCGGTGGCGCCACCACGTCCAGCAAATGGACCGGCCCGTCGCCCTCGCGCCAGAACGGCCACAGCCCCAGCGGCAGGCGGTGCAGGGTTGTCGCCAGCAGCAGGAAGTGGCGGCCGTCGACGGGCGGCTCGCGGTCGACCGCCACGGTCATCGGCTGGCCCTCGGTGCCGCGGCCGCCGGCGGCACGGGCCAGCGAGGCGACGATGCCGACGACGATGGCGGCCTGTCCCGCCAGCCCGCGCGGATGCAAGTGTTCGTTGGTCAGCCGGCAGGCGTCGGCGAAGGCGGCGGCACCGGCGAACAGGCCGAATACGGGCGGTGCACCGGCGCGGTCGAGGCGCAGCAGCCGGCGCCGTTCGACGCGCGCCCGTTCGCCGTGCCCGCGTGCCAGCACCGCGACCCGCCGCAGTCCGGCCTCGCCGCCCTCGGCCATCCCGACGTCGCCGGCGATCAGATTGATGCGTCCCGACGGCACCACCGCCAGGCGGGGCAGCCAGCCCATGCGCGCCAGTGCGGACACCACATCGCGCACGGTGCCGTCGCCGCCGTCGACGCCCAGCAGCGTCACCCCCTCGGCCTGGAAGCGGCGCAAGGCGGCCTCCAGCGCCGGCGGGGTCTCGGGCTCGGCAAGGTCGATGCCCAGCGCGCTGGCCACCACATGGGCCGAGGAGGCGGCGCCGGCGTTGCGCGACGAGCGGGGATTGCGGACCACCGCGAAGCGGGTCATTCGAGCCATGACAGCAGGTCGCCTTCCTGTTGTTGAAGCCTGAGCGCCATGAGGATGCGGACGGCGTGGACCGCCAGCGATACCAGCGTCCATGCCGCCACCAGCCGCATGCCCTGCTCCGGCGCGCCGAGAGCCAGCGCCACGGTCAGCACCACCAGGATGGGGTTGCGGCGGGCGGTGATCAGTCGGAACCGGCTGTCGAAGGGGCGCCAGACATGCAGTTCCATGCCGAACCGCTTGAGGAACAGGCCTTCCTGCACCCGCAGGACCACGTAGCCGATCACCACCACCAGGATGGCGTCGCCGTCGACCGCTCCGGCGCCCACCCACCATGCCCACCACCAGAACGGCGGGTGGATCAGGTCGAGCCCGTGGTCCAGCACGTCGCCCAGCCGCGACGCGGTCAGCGTCACCCGCGCCAGCTTGCCGTCGACGGTGTCGAGGAAGGTCATCGCCCAGGCGCAGGCCAGGCCGCCCGCCAGGGCGCCGTCGCGGAACAGCAGGAACGCCGCCACCGCCAGCACCAGGCTGGCCAGCGTCACCGCGTTGGGCGTCACCCCCGCCCGCACGCAGGCGCGGCAGACGGCCCTGGCGGGAGCGGGCCAGAGATATTTGGTGACCGCGTCGGTGACGCCCTTGTAGCTGGCGTCGAACAGGCGGTCCTCGACGGCGCGTCGGCTGGTTTCCGTCACCGCCAGCACGAACGGATCGGCGCGTCGGCGCAGCTTGGCGCTGTGGGCAGGGACTAGGTCGCCGGCGGCGCGGGCCGATGGAACCGGCCGGCCCGAGGCCAGCACCTGGGCCATGGTGGCGGCGTCCTCGGCGGCGACATGGGCGCAGGCCGGCCGTCCGGCGGCGTCGGCCACCACCGTGCCTGGCGCCCGCGCCAGCGCGCGGACCAAGGCGTCGTCGTAGACATGGTCGCCCAGGAACAGCATGACCCCGGTGACCGCCGGGGGAGGAGCGCCGGTCCAGTCTGCCGAATCCCAGACGCCGGCATGGACCAAGGACCGGCGCAGGCGTTCGGTCACCGGCACGCCCCACACGCGGACCGGGGTTCTTCCGATCCAGCGGGCGGCGAGGCGGCGTGTCTTGGGCTCGGGCATGCCGTCATCGATACACGCGCGGGCCGCCACGAAGCGACGGCCCAACCGGCGACGGCGCCGGTGCGTCAGGGGTACCGCATCCGGACCGCCAGCCGATTGCTTCCAAGCCGGGCCACGAAGGTCACCGTGTCGAATGCCGGCAGGCCGGCGATGGTGGCGGGATCGTTGGAGAAGGCGAAGCCTTCTGCGGGCAGGCCGATCCACGACCGGTCGAAGCGGCCGTCGGCGTCCTCGTCGTGATAGGCCGCCACGGCGAAGGTGCCCGCGTGCGGCAGGGTCAGCAGCAGCAGGGTGGCGGGGGCGGGCAGAACCATGGTCCAGGCTGTGGGGCAAGGAGGCGAGGACCATATCTGGGGCATGCCCATCCCCGTGTTCAACACCATGGACCGGGCGCTCCTGACCGAGACCCTGCGGCCGCTCGCCGCCACCCTGGTGGTGGTGATGGCCGCGCTGCTGATGGAGCGCCTGCTGCGCCTGCTGCGGCTGGTCACCAGCGGCGGCGGGCCTTTGGACCTGGTCGGGTGGATGGCGCTGAACCTCATTCCCCACTACCTCGGCCTGGCCATTCCGGCGGCACTGTTCCTGGCCGTCTATCTGGTGGTCGGCCGCCTGCAATCGGACAGCGAGCTTGATTCCCTGCGCGGGGCTGGGGTGTCGGTGCGTCGGGCCAGCCGCGCCTTCCTGCTGCTGGGGGTGGCGGCGGCGGCGGTCAACCTGGCGGTGGTGGGCTGGCTGCAGCCGCTGGGCCGCTACGGCTACCGCGCCCTGGTCCACGCCGTCAGCCAGGAGGTGTGGGACATGACCCTGCCCGAGCGTACCTTGGTGCGGGTGACGGACGGGGTGCTGATCTCGGCCGAGACGGTGTCCGAGGGCGGCCTGCGGCTGGGTGGGGTGTTCGTGCGCCAGGAGGATGCCGACGGCGCGGTCACCGTCACCACCGCGCGCATCGGGCGTATCGTGCTGACCGCCGACGCCACCCGTGCCCGCATCCAACTGGCCGGCGGGGTGCTGGTGCGCCGCGAGCCGGCGGGCGCCCAGCACGGCCTGGAATTCTCGGAGCTGACCGACGTGGTCACGGTGCGGGTGGCGCCGACGCCGTTCCGGCCACGTGGCGCCGAGGAGCGCGAGCTGACCCTGCCCGAGTTGGCTGGGGCGCTCGACAGCGCCCCTCGCCGCGCGGAGTACAACGCGCGGCTGGCGCGCATCCTGTCGGTGGCCTTCGTGCCCATGCTGGCGGTGGGGGTGGGCATTGCCGCCAAGCGGGCGCCGCGCGGGCTGGGGCTGGCGGCTGGCGGGCTAGGGCTGTTCCTGTTTCACCATCTGCTGCTGACCGGGGAAGGCCTGGCCGATGCCGGCCGGCTGGGGGCCGGGCCGGCCATCTGGGCCCCCGCCGGCCTGTTCGCGGTGCTGGCCGCAGGCGTCTTCCTGCGCCTGGACCGAAGGGCGGGGGCATGACCTTCGGCCTCTATCTCGGGCGCCTGTACACGGTGCGCTTCCTGGCCGTGCTGCTGGGGCTGGCGGCGGTTCTCCAGCTTGTCGACGTCATGGACCGCTCCGACGAGCTCGTGGCGCGCGGCCTGGGCGCCGCCGGCATGGCCCGCTTCGCCCTGCTGCGGCTGCCGATGGTGGCGGCACCGGTGTTTCCCATCGCCGCCCTCGCCGCCGGGGTGCTGACCTTCGCCACCCTGGCCTGGCGGGGCGAGATCTCGGCGATGCGCGCCGCCGGGGTGGCGGTGGGGCGGCTGGTGTCGTGGCTGCTGCCC
>JBFMHS010000396.1:0-5021 GCA_040751765.1 Pseudomonadota bacterium
GGCCCTTGGTGCCGGTGAACACCACGGTGCCGGGGCCGGTGGCGTGGACGGGAGTCCTCAACGGTGCGCGCAGGTCGATACCTTCATGCACGGCCCGGCGGCCGTTGACCGGGTCCTTGCGGGTACCGAAACCCGAACTGACTTCGTGGTCGGCGTGGATCGGCGACCCCAGTGGCAACACCCGCATCACGCGGCGCAGGCTTTCCCAGCGCTCGACGTCGCGGGCGGCCCCGCCCAGCGGATCGTCGGCGGGAATGAACGGCCCGCCCTGGTTTCCGGAGCGCCCGCGCCGGATCAGCCGGTCCACGGTGATGCCGGTGCCGGCCAACGCCTTCTCGATGCTCTCCACATTGCCCCGGGCGATCCGCCGCAGCCGGTCGGTCAGGGTTTTGATGGCGCCGTCGCGGGCGGCGACCTGGCGCTTGAGCGCCGTCACCTGGGCGTGCAGGCCGGCGCAGGACGGCGCATCCGCCCGGACGCTGCTGGCATGGAGATACATGCCGGTGACCGCCAGGTTCCAGCCCAACAAGCCGGCCACCACCACCGGCGTCCAGCCTTTCGCTTTCTTCTGGGGATGGTCCGGCGCCATCGGTGGCTCCTCCCTGCCCTGGCATTCACCTCCCGTCATGTGGGACGCCCGCGGCGCCTCGCACCGCCTCGAACGGTTGCGCGCCGGCGAGCAAATGGTAGGCTCGCCGGCACTATTTCGAATCGTCGGGAGCCCGCCCCTTGGTCCTTGCCACCCGCCGGGAAGGCATAGCCGCCACCCATCCGGCCTTCATCGCCTGCACTTGGTTCGGCTCAGGGCTGCTGCCCGGCGCCCCGGGCACCTGGGGGTCGCTGGCTGCCCTGCCCTTCGCCTGGGTCCTGGCCGTATGGGCCGGGCCATGGGCGGTGACGGCGGCGGCGGTGCTGTGCTTCCTGGGCGGCTGGTGGGCGTCGGCGGTCTATGTCCGGCTGACCGGAGTGGCCGACCCGCAAGAGATCGTCATCGACGAGGTCGCCGGCCAGTGGCTGGTCCTGGTCCTGGTGCCGCCCGACCCGGTCTTGTACGCCGCCGGCTTCGTGGTCTTCCGTATCCTCGACATCTGGAAGCCCTTTCCGGCCGGCTGGGCCGACCGCCATATCGAGGGCGGGCTCGGCGTGATGACCGACGACGCCCTGGCCGCGCTCTACGGCACCGCCGTCATGGCCGGCGCCGCCCACTTCTGGGGGTGACCATGCTGCCCGACCCGCTACTCGGCGCCGCCCGCGGCCTGCTCGACGCCTTCGCCGCGCGCGGCCTCACCGTCGCAACCGCCGAATCCTGCACCGGCGGGCTGGCGATGGCGGCGTTGACCGCCATCCCGGGCTCGTCGGCGGTGGTCGACCGGGGCTTCGTGACCTATTCCAACCTGGCCAAATGCGAAATGCTGGGGGTGGCCTCGGACCTTATCGACCGCCACGGCGCCGTGTCGGAAGCTGTCGCCCGGGCCATGGCCGAAGGGGCTCTGATCCATTCCCGTGCCGACGTTGTGGTGGCGATCACCGGCGTCGCCGGCCCGACCGGCGGCACCCCGGACAAGCCGGTGGGGCTGGTGCATTTCGCCGCCGCCCGGCGTGGCGGGCCGGCGCTCGCCCTTCGCCAGGTGTTCCCCGGCGACCGCGACGCGGTGCGGCTGGCCGCCGCCGTCACGGCCCTGGGGCTGGCGGTTCGGGCGGCAGGCTGACGGCGGCCACCGCCGCCTTCAGGATGGCCAGCGGAATGGCCGCCGCCTCGCTCTCCAGGTGGTGAGGCCCCTTGCTGAGCGCCGCGTAGGGAAACACCCCGGCGACGTCGAAACCCAGATGCAACCGCCAACCCGGCAGCGCCCGCGCCACTAGGTCGCGGCACGCCTCCACCGACCCGGTATAATGGGCTGGCGGCACCCCGAACGCCTTGGCGACGGCCGCGTCGAGGTCCGCGTCGCCGCCGGAGCAGCCCTCGAGCCGCCGGGAGAGATCCTGCCAGTCCATACCTAAGTCATGTTTGCGTTCAAGCGTGGGTTGCCCCACTCTGACCCCGGCACTCATGGGCGGGCAAGGGGATTCATGAGCAACCAGACTCCGTTCGCGGCGGAGGCGCGGCTGGACCGCGTCCGCGTCGCCGCTGGCGACCGCATCTTCACCCAAGGCGAGGTGGGCGACGCCGCCTACATCCTGCACAAGGGACGCGTGGTCATCTTCCAGCACCACGAAGGCCACCGCGTCGAGCTGGGCACCGTCGGGCCGGGCGAGATCTTCGGCGAGATGGCCGTGATCGACGGCGGCCGCCGCATGGCCTCGGCGGTGGCCGCCGAAGACTGCGTGCTGGCGCGGGTGCCGTTGCCGGTGTTCCAGAAGAAGCTCGACGGCGCCGACCGCTTCCTGCGCGCGCTTATCCAGTTGTTCATCAAGAACATTCGCCAGTCCCACCGCATCTTCCTGCGCCGGCCGCGTAGCTTCCGCGACCATGTGCGCCAGATGTCGGCGTTTTCCTGGAACATGCGCCGCTTCGCCGGCCGCATGGACGATCGCCGCATGGCCGACGACATGCTCGACGTGATCGAGCGCCTGGACGCCGCCCTGGGCGATCTCACCCGTCTGGCCGAGGCCTGCCCGGACAAGCGGCACGACCTGATCGTCACCGACGAGGTCGACGGCGTCGATTTCGGCGACGTGGTGGGATCGGAGACCCGGCGGACGCTTTAGACCAAATCCCGAGGGGAACTCATCGGGATTTGGTTAGGCCCAAGGGGGCGCGCGGCCCATGCCGCGGAAGGCAAGCATCCCGGAGGGATGCGCCCGCCGCTTGAGGGCGCCGGTGATCGGTCACGATCACCGGGATAAGGTATTCTCTATTTTGGCGGCGGCAGGGCTTCGACCGAGATGGACTCACGCACCGACGGGGCCGGACCGGAATAGACCGGCGGCGGCGGTTCCTCCTGGACCACGGCGGGCGCCGGGCGCTGGACGTGGGCGGGCGCCGCGGCCGGCTGGACCTCGCCCCCCTTGCGCTGGCTCTTGTCGAATTCCTTGACGCCGTGGGCGACGATGTCGGGGATGCCGCAGGCCGACAGGGCCAGCGGCAGCAGGCAGGACAGCATCACGGACAATCGCTTCATGTCGCCCATCCCGGTCGGAGCATCCATCGGGGGCGGGACGCTACACCTTCCGGGGCGGGGCGGGCAAGTGGCCTTTCGGGGGCGATCATTCGCCCCGCTGGACGGTCACCAGGTCGCCGGCCTCGGTGTCCCGCAAGGCCTTGAGGTCGTCCTCGGCGACCGCGAAGACGTTGGCTGGCGAGGCGGTGCGGATCTCGTCGCCGCGGCTGACCGGGGTGGGGCCGAAGGCAAGGATGACGGCGCCGCCATCGTGGCGGAAGGCGATCTCGCCCGGCTGCAGCACGTCGCGGGCCTCGGCCTCGCGGTCGACCAGGAACGGGGCCGGGAAGTAGACCTCCTCTCCCCACACGGCGGCGCGCGATTCGAACGGTGCCGCCGCCCACAGCGCCTCGGCGGTGGGCGTGTCGAGAAGGCGGGCGGTGATCGCCACCCGGCCGACGGTGATCTTCACTTGGCGCATGCGCAGCCCCTGCAAGCCGTCCGTGGCATCACTGTGCCCGCTTTCGGCGAGCCTGTCACCACGAACGAAATGGGGGCTCAGGTGCCCTTCAGGACCCCCCGCGTATGGCGGGCGATCATCAGTTCCTCGTCGGTGGGGATGACCCAGGCCGAGACCGCGCTGTCGGGGGTGGAGATGCGTGGGCCGTGGGCGGCGTTCCCCTGCTCGTCCAGGCGCAGGCCCAGCCATCCGGCCAGGTCCACCACCTTGGCGCGGACCGCCGCCGCGCGCTCGCCGATGCCGGCGGTGAACACCAGGGCATCGATGCCACCCATGGCGGCGGCCAGCGAGCCGATCTCGCGGTTGATGCGGTAGCAGAACAGGTCGACCGCCTCGGCGGCATGGGGATCGGCGCTGTCCAGCAACACCCGCATGTCGTTGGAGATGCCCGACACACCCAGGAGGCCCGACTGCTTGTACAGCAGCGTCTCGATCTCGGCGCCGGCCATGCCCTTCTGCTGCATCAGGTACAGCACCACGCCGGGATCGAGGTTGCCGGTGCGGGTGCCCATGGGCAGGCCGTCAAGCGCGGTGAAGCCCATGGTCGAGGCCACCGACCGGCCGTCCTTGATGGCGCACATGGAGGCGCCGGAACCCAGATGTGCCACCACCACCCTGCCCTTCGCCACATCGGGGGCAATCTCGGCCAGCCGGTGGGCGATGTACTCGTAGGACAGGCCATGGAAGCCGTAGCGGCGCACCCCCTCGGCGGTCAGCTGGCGCGGCAGCGCGAAGATCTCGGCCAGGCGCGGATTGGTGCGGTGGAAGGCGGTGTCGAAGCAGGCCACCTGGGCCAGCTCGGGATGCACCGCCGACAGCGCCCGGATGGGCGCCAGATTGTGCGGCTGGTGGAGGGGCGCCAGCGGCACCAGGGTCTCCAGCTCGTCCACCAGATCGGGGGTGATGAGCATGGGCCTGGCGTAGTTGATGCCGCCATGGACCACGCGGTGGCCGGCGGCACGCAGGGTGGCGCCGTCGAGATGCTCTTCGACCCAGCGGATCAGGTATTCCAGCAGCACCTCGTGGGACAGTTTGGCGCCGTGCTCCCACTTGTGGTCCGCGATGCGCTTGCCGTCGGGATCCTTGGCCTCGAAGCGCGGCGCCACGTGGATGCCCTCGACCTGCCCCTTGCTGGACAGGTGGATACCGTCGCCGTTCTCCGAGACATAGAGCGAGAACTTGATGGAGGACGAACCCGCGTTGATGACCAGGATGCCGTCACGCATGGGTCCTACTCCGCCGCCGCCTTGGATGGCGCGCCCCGGCGGGCGTGGGCGAACAGCACCGCCACCGCGCAGGAGGCCAGGCGGGCCTTGGCCGAATCGGCGCGGCTGGTCAGCACGATGGGCACCCGCGCGCCCAGCACGATGCCGGCGGCGTCGGCGTCGGCCAGGTAGCTG
>JBFMHS010000397.1:0-8161 GCA_040751765.1 Pseudomonadota bacterium
GGGCGACACCGCCGACCAGGGCACCCAGGCTGGCCAGCTTCTCGGTCTGCACCAGCTGCTCCTGGGCCTCGCGCAACCGCGCCAGGGCCTCCTCGGCTTCGGCGGTGCGCTTGGCCAGCTCGCCCTGCAGGCGGTCGCTGACCTTGACCAGCCGGCGCTGCTCGCGCACCGAGCGGCGATAGGCGTCGACCAGGGCGCGCACATCCGCCCCGTCGGGACCGTCGGCCAGCCGCCTCGCCAGCGCCTCGGCGGCGGCGAGAATCTTCTCCTCGGCGCCGAACAGGTTGAAGTCGGTGGTCTTGCCGGCGGCCACGGCCCGTTCAGCCGCTGGCCGGCGGGGTGGCGACCAGGTTGAAGGAAACATGGTCGAGGTCCTCGGAGAAGTCCTCGCCGAACTCCTTCATGGTCTCGTCCTCGGCGGCGAAGATCCAGTTGACGGTGACCCGGCGGCCAGCCTCGGCGGCGCGTTCCAGCATCTGGAACATGTTCATCAGCGCCTTGGCGCTGGAGCTGTTGAAGTAGATCAGCTCGAGGTCGAAGCGGACGTCGGGGCCCGGTTCGGCCAGGAAACGGTCCAGCGCCGAGAACAGCGGGCCGAAGACGGCGGATGCGTCCTCGGGATAGGATTCGCCCTTGAGCGACAGCCGGCCGGCGGTGAAGTCGAAATCCACCTCGGGCGAGCGTTCGGTGGCGGGGATCGCGAGGTTTTCCATTCTTCCCCTCAGATGCACACTTTCAGGACGAAGAACGACTTGTCGCCATCGATGGGGTCGAAGTCGAACTCGATGGGCTCGCTGGCGCGGCGGGCGATCTCGATCAACCCGATGGTGGCACCCTTGCTGTTCTCGTCGGGCGCCTCGCGCAGTTGTTCCTTGTAATAGGCCTTGATCTCGTCGCGGCCCATGCCGCGCAGCAGTTCGAGGCGCTGGCGCAGCTTCTCCACGTCGCCGGCCAGGACCACGTTGGCGCAGACGATGAAGAAGCGCCCCTTCTCGGACCCGATGGTGACCATGCCCGAGGACAGCTCGATGCTGCTGGCCGACACCCTCTCGGCGGAATAGCGGATGATGTTCTGGGCCTGCTCGACGAACACCGAGAACACCTTCTTGATGGTGTTCAGGTCGGTGTCCTCCAGCGCCATCTTCTGGCGCATGGCGTCGCCCAGGGAATACAGGATCCCCTCGGACATATACCCGGAGAAGGAAAAGATGATCCCCTTGGCGTCTAGGTCCCGTTTGAACGACCGGTAGTCTTGCGCGAGCATGTCCGAACCCCCGGGGACGATTGGCGCGCCGTCGGCGCGTCGGCGAGGATGGTATCAGCGGGCCGGCGGCGGCTCAAGCCGGGCTTCAGCGCCGCCGCCGCTGGATGGGGGCCGGCCGCAGGCGGACGGTGAAGGCCGAGCCCTGGCCCTCGGCGCTTTCGACGGTGACGGTGCCGCCGTGCAGTTCGACGATCTGGCGCACCATGTGCAAGCCGATGCCCGAGCCGGCCACGGCGCGGGCGTTGGCGGCGCGATGGAACCGCTCGAAGATGCGGGGCAGGTCCTCGGCCGGGATGCCGATGCCGTGGTCGACCACCCGCACCGCCACGCCGTCGTGCCAGCCGCCCACCGACACCTCCACCGGCGAACCGTCGGGGGAGTATTTCAGGGCGTTGCCGACCAGGTTGTTGAAGGCCAGCGCCAGCAGCCCGGGATCGCCCCAAACCGCCGGCACCGACCCCGACGACAGCAGGATGCGGCGGCCCTGGGCGGAGTGGTGGTCGCGGATGGTCTCCAGCAGCGGCACGATGTCCACCGCCTGCTCACGCAGCACCAGCCGGCCCGATTCCAGCTGTTCGTCGGCCAGGCAGGTGTCGATCAGTTCCACCAGCCGGGTGACGGCCCCGCGGATGCCGTCGAGGCGCGGCAACATGCCGGGATCGCACTTGTCGGCCTTGAGCGTCAGCATCTGGGCGGCGGAATCGATGATGGCCAGCGGCGTGCGGAATTCGTGCGACACCATGGACACGAACTGGCGCAGTTGGTTCTTGGCCTCGGATTCCCGCTTCAAGGCCAGCTCGGCGCGATCCTTGGAACGGGCCAGGGCGTCGCGGCTGGCCTCCAACTCGGCGGTTCGCTCTGCCACCTTGCGCTCCAGCGAGGCGTTGAGAGCCTCGATGGTGACGATGTCGCGCCAAGAGCGCACCGCGCCCACCAGGGCGGTGAACAACTTTTGGGCGGTCAGCTCGGCCTTGCTCTTGTAATCGTTGACGTCGTAGGACAGCACGACGTCGCGCTCGGGCGCCTCGCCCGGCTGGCCGGTCCTGAGGATGATGCGCAGGCGATGGTTGCCCATGTCCTCGCGGATGCGGCGCACCAGCCTGAGCCCGGCGTCGGCGGTCTCCATGACCACGTCGACCAGGGCGACCGGGATGTCGGCGTTGGCCGCCAGCACCGCCTCCGCCTCGGCGGCGGAGCCCGCCGACAGGACCGTGAAGCCGCGGCCGTCGAAGGCGAAGTCGCGCAACAGCACCCGCGTCATGTCGTGGACCTGGGGATCGTCGTCGACCACCAGCACCGGCCAGGGTTCGCCCGCCGGCGCCTGGGCGGCGTCGCGGGGGCGTTTGACCAGGCGCAGCTTGCGGCCCGCCGCGGTCATCAGCGCACGCTGACGGGGGCAGTGAAGGCGTAGCCGGTGCCGTGGACGGCGTCGATGGGCAGCGGGCGGCCAAGCACGTCCTCGGCCTTGGCGCGCAGGCGGCGGACCATGGAATCCACCGAGCGGTCGGTGGGGTCCCATTCGCGCTTGCCCAAGGCGCGGAAGATGTCGGCCCGCGACACCGGCGCCCCGGGCTTGGCCACCAGCAGCGACACGAAGACCCGCTCGTTGGCGGTCAGCTTGACCACCCCCCCGCCGGGGGCCACCAGGTCCCAGCCCACCTGGTCATAGACCCAGCCATCGGCGGGAGCGGCCGCCGCCGGGACCGGGGCGGGGACCGCCGAAACCTTCATGCGGCGGGCCAGGGTGCGGATCTGGGCCTCCAGCTCGCGCAGCTCCACCGGCTTGGTCATGTAGACGTCGGCGCCGATCTCCAGCCCCACCACCCGGTCGACGTTGACGTTGCGGGCGGTCAGCATGACGATGCCCACGTCGGAGCCATCGCGGAGCCGCTTGGCGATGGAGAAGCCGTCTTCGCCCGGCAGGTTGATGTCCAGGATGATGATGTCGACCGGCCCGGCCGCCAGGACGGCGTCCAACTGGGCCCCATCGCCACACCCGACCACCGAATGACCGCAGGCGGACAGGTACTCGACCACGTCCGCCCGCAGGGAAACCTCGTCCTCGACGACCGCTATCCGCGCCATGCCCACCCTCGGACCAATGCCATGCGCATAGTGGTGCACAACGAAGGGTGGAGCGTCAAATGGCAATCGAGCGGATGCCGGCCGGGGTCGGATCGATTCAACCGTCACTGACGCGGCGCGACGATCTTTTCGACCAGCTTGACCAGCAGCCGGTCCATGCGGGCCGCCCACAGCTCGTCGGCGTCGATCATCTGACGGCAGCGACGGAACGCGCGCAGCACGGTGGTATGGCTGCGGCCGCCGAACACCCGGCCCAGTTCGGGCAGCGAGCACTGGGTGAGCAGGCGGCAGTAGTACATGGCCGCCATGCGCGGCTTCCAGACGCGGTGGTCACGGGAATGCACCAGCATTTCGCGCTCGGAAAGGCCGAACTCGGCGGCGACGGTGGCGATCACGTCGGCGACGAACGGGTCGCTCACCTTGTAGCGCGGGGCGGTACGGTCGTCGTGCATGTTGACGGCGATGCTCAGCATGGCTCATCCCCCTTGGATCGAGCTTCCTTCAATGCTGTGCATTGTGCGCATGCCCCGTCGACACTCCCACCCGCGAGTTGCGTCCAGATGTGTCGATCGATGCCACAAAAATAAATGTATTGTGACGCACATGGGGTGGAGACCCTAGATTTTGGGAATTCCAGGCCCGCGATCCTCGTGGTCGGAACACCTGGGCAAATGGCAGCCGGCCGGGCCTACTTCCAGATAGGCTTGCCCGCACCCGGCAGGCCGTATTCATTCCAGCGCTTGCTGACCTGCTCGACCACGTCCTCGGCCATGCGGATCTTGACGCCCCATTCGCGGTGGGTTTCCGGCGGCCATTTGTTGGTGGCGTCCAGGCCCAGCTTGCCGCCCAGGCCCGATTCCGGGCTGGCGAAGTCCAGGTAGTCGATGGGGGTGCCCTCGACCACGGTGATGTCGCGGGCGGGGTCCATGCGGGTGCTGACCGCCCACATGACGTCCTTCCAGTCGCGCGCGTCGATGTCGTCGTCCACCACGATGACGAACTTGGTGTACATGAACTGCTTGAGGAAGCTCCAGATGCCGAACATCACCCGCTTGGCGTGGCCGGGATAGGCCTTCTTGATGCTGACCACGGCGATGCGGTAGCTGCATCCCTCGGGCGGCAGCCAGAAATCGACGATCTCGGGGAATTGCTGGGTCAGCAGCGGGATGAACACCTCGTTGAGCGCCTCGCCCAGTACGCTGGGCTCGTCCGGCGGGCGACCGGTGAAGGTGGTGAGGTAGATGGGGTCGCGGCGCATGGTGACGGCCGAGACCCGGAAGACCGGGAAATCCTCGACGTTGTTGTAGTAGCCGGTGTGGTCGCCATAGGGACCCTCGGGGCCGAACTCGTCGAGCATAACGTGGCCCTCCAGCACGATCTCGGCCTCGGCCGGGACCTTGAGCGGCACCGTCTTGCAGTCCACCAGCTCGACCTTGCGGCCGCGCAGCAGGCCGGCGAACTGATACTCGCTCAGGGTCTCGGGCACCGGGGTGACGGCGGCGATGATGGTGCCGGGATCGGCGCCGATGACCACGGCGGCGGGCATGGGCTCGGCCTTGGCGCCCGCCCAGCGGCGGTAGTGCTGGGCGCCGCCGCGGTGCTTGAGCCAGCGCATCAGCGTGGTGTTCCGCCCGGTCACCTGCATGCGGTAGATGCCGAGGTTGAAGTTGTCGCGCTTGTCGTCCTTGGGATCGGGCCCCTGGGTCACCACCAGCGGCCATGTGATCAAGGGCGCCGGCTCGCCCGGCCAGCAGCCCTGGATCGGCAGCATGGACAGGTCGACCTCGTCGCCGCGGTAGACCACCTGCTGGCACGGCGCCGAGCCCACGGTCTTCGGCTTCATGGACATGACCGTCTTCAGGAGCGGCAGCATGTCCAGCGCCTCGCGCCAGCCGCCGGGCGGCTCGGGCTGCTTGAGGAAGGCCAGGGTCTCGCCGACCTCGCGCAACTGGTGCGGCTCGCGGTCCATGCCCCAGGCCACCCGCTCCACCGTGCCGAACAGGTTGACCAGCGCCGGCATCGGGTATTTGGAGCCGTCCTCGCGCACCACGGTCTCGAACAACACCGCCGGGCCGTTCTCGGCCAGCAACCGGGTCTGGATCTCCGTCATCTCCAGGTGCGGTGACACCGGCGCCTTGACGCGGACCAGGCGGCCGGCTTCTTCCAGCCGGCGGATGAAATCGCGAAGTGAATCGTAGGGCACGGCATCGTCTCCAAGCGGGAGACCTAGAGAAAACCTTAACCCGCGCCCCGTCAAGCCATGCACCCCTCCTTGGCGGAATGTGTGTTTGGGGGTAATCTGAGGAGCTACGGGGACAGCATCCGCTTGGGGGACGAGGAGCAAGTCATGGCCGCAGCGGCGACACAGGAACAGCGCTACCGCACTCTGATCGAGCTGGGCATCGCGCTGTCCGCCGAACGCAACCACAACCGCCTGATGGAGAAGATCCTCCAGGGCGCCAAGTCCATGACCAACGCCGACGGCGGCACCCTGTACCTGGTGACCGACGACCGCCAGGGCCTGAAGTTCGAGATCATGCTCAACGACACGCTGGATGTCGCCATGGGCGGCACCACCGGCAAGCCGATCCCGTTCCCGCCGCTCAAGCTTTACGACGACGAGGGCCGCCCCAACCACAAGAACGTCTCCAGCTACGCCGCGCTGGAGGGCATCACCGTCAACATCGCCGACGCCTACGACGTCGACAAGTTCGACTTCTCGGGCACCAAGGCCTTCGACGCCAAGACCGGCTACCGGTCGATGTCGTTCCTGACCGTGCCGCTGAAGAACTACGAGGGCGAGGTGATCGGCGTGCTGCAGCTGATCAACGCCCGCAACAAGAAGAACGACGTCATCCAGTTCGGCCCCGACATCACCCCCTTGATCGAGGCCCTGGCCTCGCAGGCGGCGGTGGCGCTGGACAACCAGCGCCTGATCGACGCCCAGAAACACCTGTTCAAAAGCTTCATCCAGGTGATCGCGGGCGCGATCGACGCCAAGTCGCCCTATACCGGCGGCCACTGCAACCGCGTACCCATGCTGACCACCATGCTGGCCGAGGCTGCCTGTGCCGCCACCGACGGCCCCTTCGCCGACTTCATGCTGACCGACGAGGAATGGTACGAGCTGGAGGTGGCCGGCGGCCTGCACGACTGCGGCAAGGTCACCACCCCCGAGTACATCGTCGACAAGGCCACCAAGCTCGAAACCATCTACAACCGCATCCACGAGGTGCGCATGCGCTTCGAGGTCAAGAAGCGCGACGCGGTCATCGACTACCTGCAGGCGGTGGTCGCCGGCGAGGACGATCCCGACGCCCTGAAGCAGACGCTGGACGACACGTTGGCCAAGCTCGACGACGACTTCGCCTTCGTGGCCGAATGCAATGTCGGCGGCGAGTTCATGGCGCAGGACCGCATCGACCGCCTCAAGGGCATCGCCCAGATGACCTGGACGCGCACCATCGACGACACGCTGGGCCTGTCCATCGACGAGATGAAGCGCCGCCCCACCGAGGAGCCCAAGCCGCCGGTGGAGGAGCCCATGCTGGCCGACAAGGACTGGCACGTCGTCCCCCACGACGCCCCCATCGACTATGCGCGCTACGACGCCGAGGGCATCAAGATCAAGCCCGGCGACCACAAGTACAACCTGGGCGAGGTCTACAACCTGTGCATCGGCCGCGGCACGTTGACCGCCGAGGACCGCTTCAAGATCCAGGACCACATCATCCAGACCATCTTCATGCTGAAGGCCCTGCCCTTCCCCAAGAACCTGGCCCGGGTGCCCGAATGGGCTGGCGGCCACCACGAGATGATGAACGGCAAGGGCTATCCCAAGGGCCTGGTCAAGGAAGACATGTCCATCCCCGCCCGCATGATGGCCATCGCAGACATCTTCGAGGCCCTGACCGCCGCCGACCGCCCCTACAAGAAGCCCAAGACGCTGTCGGAAGCGCTGAAGATCATGTCCTTCATGGTCAAGGACCAGCACATCGACACCGACCTGTGGGAGCTGTTCCTGACCTCGGGCGTCTGGAAGCGCTATGCCGAGGCCAACCTCAAGCCCGAGCAGATCGACGAGCCCGACATCAGCCAGTGGCTGAGGAAGGCGGCGGAGTAGCCCGCCGCCACCCAATCCGGCGGTTGACTATGGCGCGGTTTCGGCTAAACCAGCGTCCATGCAGATCGACCCCCGCGCGCCCAATCCGCTGGAAAACCTGATCGAGCGGTTCCTGTTCTGGAGCCGCTGGCTGCTGGTGCCGCTCTATGTCGGCCTGTCGCTGGTGCTGGTGCTGTTCACCGTCAAGTTCGTGCAGGAGTTCCTCCACCTGGTGCCGCTGCTGCCGGCCATGGCGGAATCCGACCTGATCCTGACCGCGCTGGCGCTGATGGACCTGGTGCTGGTCGGCAACCTGCTGGTGATGGTGATCCTGTCCGGCTACGAGAGCTTCGTCTCCAAGATCGACGCCGCCGCCAAGGGCGAGCAGCTGTCCTGGCTGGGCAAGGTGGATGCCGGCACGCTGAAGATCAAGGTGGCGGCGTCCATCGTCGCCATCTCGTCGATCCACCTGCTCAAGGCCTTCGTCAACGCCGAGAAGATCGCCAACGACAAGTTGATGTGGCTGGTGGTGATCCACCTGACCTTCGTGGTGTCGGCGCTGATCCTGGCCTGGGTCGACAAGATCGCCTTCGCCACCCACCGCGAGCATTGATCGGTCATACCCGGTGACCTGCGGTCACCGGCGCCCTCATGCGCCGGGTGGGCCGTCACACCGGCAGCTTCGGCTGCGGCGCCGCCACCTCGGCGCC
>JBFMHS010000398.1:0-4085 GCA_040751765.1 Pseudomonadota bacterium
GAAGCCGATGGCGACCATGGCATAGGCCATGCCCAGATAGCCGAACACCGGTTTCTCCGAGAAGGTGGAAACGATGTGGCTGATGATCCCGAAGGCGGGCAGGATCATGATGTAGACCTCGGGGTGGCCGAAGAACCAGAACAGGTGCTGGTACAGGACCGGGTCGCCACCCCCGGCCGGGCTGAAGAAGGCGGTGCCGAAATTGCGGTCGGTCAGCACCATGGTCAGCGCACCGGCCAGCACCGGGACCGCCAGCAGCAGCAGGAAAGCGGTGACCAGCATCGCCCACACGAACAGCGGCATGCGGTGCAGCGTCATCCCCGGCGCCCGCATGTTGAGGATGGTGGTGATGAAGTTGATCGCGCCCAGGATCGAGCTGACGCCGGCCACGTGGAGCGCCAGGATGGCGAAGTCCACCGAGGCGTCGGGATGGCCGGTGACCGACAGGGGCGGATAAAGCGTCCAGCCGGTGCCGGGCCCGGCACCGGTCAGCGCCGCCATGACCAGCAGGATGAAGGCCGGCGGGATCAGCCAGAAGCTGATGTTGTTCATGCGCGGGAAGGCCATGTCCGGCGCCCCGATCATCAGCGGCACGAACCAGTTGCCGAAGCCGCCGATCAACGCCGGCATGACCACGAAGAACACCATGATCACGCCGTGGGCGGTCAGGATGACGTTGTAGAACTGGTAGTCGCCGTCCAGGTACTGGATGCCCGGCTCCTGGAGCTCCATGCGCATGTAGACCGACATTGCGCCGCCGATGACGGCGGCGATGACCGAGAACACCAGGTACAGGGTCCCGATGTCCTTGTGGTTGGTCGAGAACAGCCACCGGCGCCAGCCCTTGGGCGCGTCGTGGTGGTCGTGGCCGTGGCCGGCGGTGTCGGTGGCGGCGGAGGCGGAAGCCATGAGACGGTCCCCTTACTTGGCCTGGGCCACGTCGACGCGGCCGGAGATGCTGGCGAATTTGGTCTTGGCCTCGGCCACCCACTGGTCGTATTCCGCCCGGGGCACGGCGCGGACCATGATCGGCATGAAACCGTGGTTGACCCCGCACAGTTCCGAGCATTGGCCGTAATAGACGCCGGGCTCGGTGATCTGGACCCAGGTCTCGTTGAGGCGGCCGGGCACGGTGTCGGTCTTGATGCCCAGCGCCGGCACCGCCCAGGAATGGATGACGTCGTCGGCGGTCATGACGATGCGGATCGGCACCCCCACCGGCAGCACCACCGGGTTGTCGGTGACCAGCAGCCGGGGCTGGCCGGGCTTCAGCTCGTCGTCGGTCAGCATCAGGGCGTCGAAGGTGAAGTCGTGGTCGGGGTACTCGTAGCTCCAGTACCACTGGTGCCCGACCACCTTCAGGGTCATGTCGGCGGCCTGGGCCTTGTCCATGAAGTACAGCAGGCGGAAGGAGGGGATGGCGATCACCAGCAGGATGATGGCCGGGATGGCGGTCCAGGCGATCTCCAGCTTGGTGTTGTGCGACCAGGTGGCCGGGGTTGGGTTGCGCTTGGCGTTGAAGCGCCAGGCCACATAGGCCACCAGCGCGGTCACGAAAACCACGATGGCGACGATGATGCCGTTGAGGATGGTCGACAGGGTGGTGATGCGTTCCATGGTGGGCGAGGCGCCCTTCTGGAAGCCGATGGCCCAGGGAAGCGGCTCGGCTCCCATGGCGGCGGGCGCGAGGCCAAGCACGGCCAGCCCGGCCGCGGCCCAGACCCAAGGAAATCGACTCATGGCGTCTGCCTCCCTGCGGCTTTCGCTTCGGCAATGACCTTGGACGGGAGGCGGCAAACCGCCACCCTGATAATCACTATTATTACTGGGGATGCCTCCTTCGAGTTCCAATACCCCCTGGGCTAAAGGAGTGGGGCTACCACCGCAGCCGGTACTTGGCGCCCACTGCCGCCTCGGGGCCGGCGTCGGCGTCGTGGCCCGGCTGCAGGGTCAGCAGGCCGCCCAGCACCAGGCGCTGGCCCTCGCCGGCGGGCAGGCTCCAGCTCAGCTCCAGGTCGGTCTGGGCGCCGGAGGGGGAGAGTTCGACCCGTTCGGGGCGGTAGATGACGGTGCCGTCGAGGGCGCGACCCACCGGCACCGCCAGGTCGGCGGTTCCCGAGGTCACCTTGAGCGGCCGCGACAGGCTCAGCGACACCCGGTCGCCATCGAGGCCGACGTCGCGCACCGAGGCCCCCAGCGCGAAGGCCCGGCTGTGGATGTCGCCGCCGCCGCGCCACAGCCCGCCCGACAGGGCGTCGCCGTCGGTGAGGCCCATGCCGTAGCGGCCGAACAAGGTGGCGCGCTGGCCGGCGGGGATGGCTGCGAACACGCCGGTGAACACCGTCTCCGCCTCCCGGCCGAACCCAAGGGCGCCGCTGCCGGAGGAGGCCAGCGGCCCCTCGGCCTCGGCCAGGGTGCCCACATGCACGCCGACCACGGTGCCGCCGGGCGAGCGGCGGGTGGCCTCGGCCAGCATGGCGCGGCGCTCCGGGCCGCCGCCCGGGTCGGGCCAGGCTTCGCCCCGGTCCTCGACCATGCCCAGGGTCACGCCGAGACCGTCGCCAAGCTCCTGGCCCACCGCCATCGCGGTGCCGTCGCCGGCAAGGGACAGGAAGGGCGAGCCCAGGCCCTCGCCGGACAGCCCCGGCGCGGCCAGTCCGGGAGCCGCCGCCGCCAGTCCGGTCAGCGCGCCGAGGCCGTGGCCGCGCGCTGCCGCCAGCGACTGGCCGCCCAGGTCGGCGGAGACCGCGAAGCGGGGCTGGCGGTCCGGGGCGGTGGGGCTGTCCTGGGGGCCGGGCAGGGGCGGTTCGGGGGCGGTCAGGCTCATGGTGACGCCGCCGCCAAGATGCTGGACGGCGGTCTCGCCGCCCTGGTCCAGCCAGGATGACAGCGCCCCCGAACTCTGGCGGGGGCGCACCGCCTCGGACAGGTCAGCGCGGAACGGCCGGCCATAGGAGTCCACGAACATCGACTGGCCCAGCGCCTCGATGCGGGTGTCGCCGAAGGCGGCCCCGAGGGCGAGGCCGGTGGCGGCCAGCGGCGCGCCGCCCTCGGCCACGGTGGCGCCGGTGGGCACGGTCTCCTCGCCCAGCGGCTGCAACGCGGCGTCCAGGTTCAGCAAGCCGCGGCCGTAGACCTCGTCGGTGCCGGCGGCGCCCAGGTCGGTGGCCGATTGCAACAGGATGTCCACCACCTGCTGGCCGGTCAGGTGCGGCGAGGCGCCCCACACCACCGCCGCCGCGCCCGCCACGTGGGGGGCGGCGAAGGAGGTGCCGTTGACGCTGCGCACGCCGCCGCCGTTGCGGCTGGTGGTGATGCCGACGCCGGGGGCGACCAGGAAGAAGTCCCGGGAGGCGCCGGCTCTGTTGCTGAAGCTGGCCAGGCTGTTGGTGGCGTCCACCGCGCCCACCGCCAGGCCCAGCCCGCCGCCGCCGCCCGCCGCCCAGCGGGCAGGGTTGATGGGATCGTCGCCGGCCGAGTTGCCGGCCGCCGCCACGATGATGCGGCCCTGGGCGGTGGCTGCGGCCAATGCCGCCTGGAAGTTCGCCGACAGGCTGTCGCCGCCAAGGCTGTAGTTGAGGATCTGGCCACCGTTGGCGACCGCGTGGTCGGTGGCCCGCGCCAGGTCGGAGTGGTAGAAGCTGCATTTGGTCCCGCAGCTGCCGGTGGCGTCTGCGCGCACCGCCAGCAGGGTGGAGTCGGGGGCGACGCCAAGGGCGTCGTGGCCGTCACGGCGGGCGCCGATGACGCCTGCCACCGCCGTGCCATGGCCGCCCTGATCATCCACCTTGTCGGCGTCGCCAGACACGATGTCGATGCTGGCGGGGTCGATGGCACCGGCGAAATCCTCGTGTTGCAGGTCGATGCCGGTGTCGATGACCGCCACCTTGACCCCGGCGCCGGTGCGGCCGGCGGCGTGGGCGGCATCGGCGCCAATCGCGGCCAGGCCGTAGTTGCGCGCCGCCTCGGCGGCGAAGTCGGCGCCCCCCAGGCGCGGTGTTACCGTGGTCGGCCCGGTCCGACCCAGCCCGCCGGCGCCGCCGTCGGGCACGCCTCCTCCTCCGCCTCCTCCTCCGGCCGCGCCG
>JBFMHS010000399.1:0-1412 GCA_040751765.1 Pseudomonadota bacterium
AGGAAGTGGTCATCAACCAGGTGGTCGCCCCCAAGCACGGCTCCATGCCGACCTGGGTCGGCCGCCTCGACGAGGCCACCATCAAGATGCTGGCCGTCTACGTCCACTCGCTGGGCGGCGGCAAGTAGCAAGCCTGCCGGTGCCGGGGCCCGCGCCCCGGCACCGCCCTTCCCGTCGGAGACGACCATGCTCGCCCTCATCGACACCTGCCACGCCACCCGGGAGGCCCGCGGCAACCTGTGCGCCTGCCTGGAGCCGTCGCGGATCGAGCGGCTGCGCGGCGTCGCCGGCGATCTTCGCCTCGGCCCCGGCGACGTCCTGTTCCGCGCCGGCCAGGGCGCCGACGCGGTGTTCGGCCTGCGCCAGGGCGTGGTGATGCAGAGTCGCCGCCTGGCCGACGGACGCCGTCAGGTGGTGTCCTTCCATTTTCCCGGCGACACCATCGGCTTGACCGACGACACACATGGCTGCGAGGCCGTCGCCCTGACCCGGGTCAGCCTGTGCCGTATCCCGCTCGCGGCCCTGGACGAGGACCCGGCGCTGGCGGCCCAGATGCGCCGCATCGCGGAGCGCGCGCTGGCTTCGGCCTTGGAGCACGCCTTGGCCCTCGGCCGCATGACCGCCGCCGAACGGGTCTGCCGCTTCCTGCTGGAAACCTGGCGACGGTGCGGCCGCCGCGAGGAGCTGCATCTGCCCATGCGCGTCGCCGACATCGCCGATCATCTGGGATTGCGGCCCGAGACCGTCAGCCGCTGCTTCTCGGACCTGCGCCGCGACGGCATCGTCGGCGTCCTGCATCCGGACGGCACGCTGGAGCTTCCCGACCCCGGCCGCTTGTCCCGCCTGTCCGGGCAGGGATGAAATTTCGCGCCCATTGCGGATTCGCAATGGCATCCCGCCTTCCGTCCATTAGAAGCCGCTAACTTTTGACTTCACCCCGTCGGGTGGGGCACGGGGAGTTAGCACATGGAGCGCATTCGTCACGCGGCCGCGCGCCTGCTGACGGTCCTGGCGGTGGCGGGGATGCCGCTGGCCGGGGCCGTGGCGTCCACGGCCGACCACAGCAAGTTCGAGGCCCTGAAGGGCCCGTTCGCCTCGGGTCCCGAGGTGACCAAGAAGTGCCTGGAGTGCCATACCGAGGCCTCCGACCAGGTCATGCACAGCATCCACTGGACCTGGGACTTCACCAACGAGAAGACCGGCGAGCGCCTGGGCAAGGCGCGGACCTTCAACAGCTTTTGCGGCACGCCGCTGTCCAACGAACCACGCTGCACCAGTTGCCACGTCGGCTACGGGTGGACCGACGTCCGCCAAACCCCGCCGTCGGGCAAGGAGGCGGTGGACTGCCTGGTCTGTCACGACACCACCAGGACCTACAAGAAGGTCCCCACCGATGCTGGCCACCCGCTCTA
>JBFMHS010000399.1:1422-5760 GCA_040751765.1 Pseudomonadota bacterium
ATGGTCAACGGCAAGGAAATGATGCCGCCCGATCTCGCCAAGGTCGCCCAGCACGTGGGCAAGACCAGCCGCGACAACTGCGGCGCCTGCCATTTCTACGGCGGCGGCGGCGACGCGGTGAAGCACGGCGACCTCGACAGCTCGCTGAAGAAGCCGTCCAGGCAGTTGGACGTCCACATGGCGGCCGACGGCGCCAACATGACCTGCGCCAGCTGCCATACCTTCAACGAGCACAAGCCCTCGGGCAGCCGCTACGTCACCAAGGCCACCGACCCGCACGGCCTGGACATGCCCAAGGACGACAAGGACCGGGCCACCTGCCAGTCCTGCCACGGCGAGACCCCGCACCAGCAGGCCAAGCTGAACGACCACACCGACCGCGTCGCCTGCCAGACCTGCCACATCCCGGAATTCGCGCGCGGCGGCATCGCCACCAAGACGCTGTGGGACTGGTCGACCGCCGGCCGCACCGACGAGAACGGCAAGCCGATCTTCATCAAGGACGATCACGGCCACCTGAAATACTCGGCCGAAAAGGGCGACTTCGAATACGGCGAGAACGTCCGCCCGGTCTACAAGTGGTTCAACGGCGTCATGCCGCAGCAGGTGGTCGGCCAGAAGGTCGAGGCACCCAACGGCCATATCGACCTCAACCCGCCCCTGGGCGACGCCCGTGATCCGAACGCCCGCATCTGGCCGTTCAAGGAGATGCACGGCAAGCAGCCCTACGACCCGGTCAACAAGTTGCTGATCGTCAACCACGTCTTCGGCAAGGACGACAGCGCGCTGTGGACCAACTTCGATCCCGCCAAGGCCTTCAAGGCGGGCATGGACTACGCCGGACTGCCGTACTCGGGCAAGTTCGAGTTCGTCTCCACCAACTACTACTGGCCGATCACCCACATGGTGGCGCCCAAGTCCGACGCGGTGAAGTGCGGCGAGTGCCACGCCAAGGACGGCCGCCTCGACGGCGTCGAAGGCGTCTACCTGCCTGGCCGCGACGGGCTATGGCTGCTCGACATCCTGGGCTATCTGGCCCTGGGCGGCGCCCTGGCCGGCGTCATGGTCCACGGCGCCCTGCGCGTCATCATGAACAGGAAGACCAAGTCATGAGCACCAGCAAACGCGAGGTGATGATCTATTCGCGCTACGAGCGCTTCTGGCACTGGTCGCAGGCCGTACTGATCTTCACCCTATTCTTCACCGGGCTGCGCATCCACGGCACGCACGAGGTCCTGAAGTTCGGTCAGGCGGTGATGCTCCATACCTACGCGGCCTACGCGCTGCTGGTGCTGTGGGCGTTCACGACCTTCTGGCACTTCACCACCGGCCAGTGGCGCCAGTACCTGTTCAAGAAGGGCATCATGAAGGTGATCCGCTTCTACGCCTACGGCATCCTGGTCGGTGCGCCGCACCCGTACAAGAAGAGCCTGCAGCGCAAGCAGAACGCCCTGCAGTCGCTGGCCTACATGACCTTCATGGTCATCATCGGCCCGGCGCTGTGGATCAGCGGCATCTTCTACCTGTTCTACAACGAGTGGGACCACCTGGCCTGGGCCGGCGACGGCATCTGGGCGGTGGCGCTGATCCACACGGCGGCGGCCTTCGCCATGGGGACCTTCGTCATCATCCACATCTACATGACGACCACCGGCAAAACCCCGCTGCACTACGTCAAGACCATGATCACCGGTTACGACAAGGTGGAATTGTCCGAGGTCGAGGAAGCCTATCTGGCCGAGACCAAGGCGGTGGAGATGCGCTGACCGCGCGCCTTCCCTTTTTTCCCTCCCCCGCGCTCGCGTGGGGGAGGGTCGGGGTGGGGGCATGGCGGGCCCCCGCGCGACCAGGGCAGCCTACAGGATCATGGATTTCTCCCGCCGTACGTGGCGGGCCACCCGCTTCATCTCCTCCTCATCCATCAGGGCGCGCAGGCGGGGGAACTCGACCTCCTCCTCCTCGCGGGCGTGGCGCTCGATCAGCATCCGCAGGTCGGCGGCCCGCGCGATCCATGCCGCCTCGTCGCCGATCAGCCGCTCCAGGGCATAGAGGTGGGTCTTGATGCGGCCGTGCTCGCCGTAGAACCGCGCGGCGGCACCCTCGGCGCCGGCCTCCTCGCGCAGCAGCGGATAGATCACGTCCTCCTCGGCGGTGGCATGCGCCGCCAGTCCGCGTTTCAGGCGCAGGAACAGCTGTGCGCGATAGGCGGTGCCGCGCCCGCGGCTCTGGATCATTTGGGCGAGCAGGTGGCTGAAGTCGCGATGATCCCCGGCCAGCACGTCGAACCAGTCCTTGCCGCGCGCCGATTCCAGCGACGCGATGCCCTGCGACACGAACGGCGGCAGCAGGCGCCCGGCCATCAGCCCGATCGAAGCCCCGCCGGCGAAGGCCAACCAGCTGTTGCGGTCCATGCGTCCCTCCTCTGGCGATGTCAGTGGTCAAACGCGCGGGCGGAGGGCGGTGTTCCGGAACACCGCCCCAGCCTTGCCCTGTTCGCCCCATGAATCCCGAGATGGAGCCCTTCCATGCGCGCGCTTTGCTACCACGACAAGCACGACATCCGGTACGACACCGTCCCCGACCCGGCCATCGAGGAGCCCCGCGACGTCATCGTCAAGGTGACCAGTTGCGCCATCTGCGGCTCGGACCTGCACCTCTACGACGGCTTCATCCCCGGCATGATGGACGGCGACGTCATCGGCCACGAATTCATGGGAGAAGTGGTGGAGGTGGGCTCGCCCGGTCACCGGCTGAAGGTGGGCGACCGGGTGGTGGTGCCCTTCACCATCATCTGCGGCGAGTGCGAACAGTGCCAGCGGGGCAACTTTTCGGTCTGCGAGCGCACCAACCGCAAGCAGGACCTGGCCGCCAAGGCGTTCGGGCACACCACCGCCGGCCTGTTCGGCTACACCCACCTCACCGGCGGTTATGCCGGCGGCCAGGCCGAATACGTGCGGGTGCCCTATGCCGACGTGGCGCCGGTGAAGGTGCCCGACGGCCTGACCGACGAGCAGGTGCTGTTCCTGGGCGACATCCTGCCCACCGGCTGGCAGGCAGCGGCCCAGTGCGACATCCAGCCCACCGACACGGTGGTTGTTTGGGGCGCCGGGCCGGTGGGGCAGATGTGCGCCCGCAGCGCCATCCTGATGGGGGCGCGGCAGGTGGCGGTGATCGACCGCGTGCCCGAGCGCCTGGCCATGGCCGCCGCCGGCGGCGCCATCCCCATCGACTTCGACAACGGGAGCGTGCTTGACCGCCTGTCCGCGCTGACCGGTGGCAAGGGGCCCGAGAAATGCATCGACGCGGTCGGTCTGGAAGCCCACGCCACCCGCTCACTGGACTCCGTCTACGATCGCATCAAGCAGGCCGCCTTCCTGGAAAGCGACCGACCCCACGTGTTGCGCGAGATGATCTATGTCTGCCGGCCCGGCGGCACCCTGTCCGTCGCCGGGGTCTACGGCGGACTGGTGGACAAGATCCCCTTCGGCGCCGCCATGAACAAGAGCCTGACCTTCCGCATGGGACAGACCCACGTCAACCGCTGGACCGACGACCTGCTGCGCCGCATCCAAAGCGGCGAGATCGACGCCACCTTCGTCATCACCCACACCGCGCCCCTGGCCGACGGCCCGGCCTGGTACAAGCGGTTCCGCGACAAGGAGGACGGTTGCGTCAAGGTGGTGCTGAAGCCTTGAGCGCCAAGGTCGGCTGGGCTAAGTCTTGGGGACCGCAACGCGAGGGGGGAGAGGCGCCGCCATGCCTTCGTTCGACATCGTTTCCAAGACCGACATGGCCGAGGTGGATAACGCGCTGGCCGGCATCATGCGCGAGATCGCCCAGCGCTTCGATTTCAAGGGGGCGAAATGCTCGGTGGAGCGGGCCGACCAGACCATCACCGTGCTCGCCGACGACGATTCCAAGCTCAAGCAGATGCACGAGCTGCTGAAGGTCTACTTCACCCGCCGCCAGGTCGACCCCAAGGCCCTGGACTTCCAGAAGGTCGAGGCGGCCTCGGGCAACACCGTCCGCCAGCAGGTCGTGGTCAAGCAGGGCATCGACAAGGAGCTGGCCAAGAAGCTGGTCAAGGAGATCAAGGACAGCAAGATCAAGGTCCAGGTGGCCATCCAGGGCGACGAACTGCGGGTGTCGGGCAAGAAGCGCGACGACCTGCAGGAGGCCATCGCCCTGGTCCGCAAGCTCGACGCCGACCAGCCGCTGCAATTCGTCAACTTCCGGGATTGAGCACGCGATTGCGGGTGGGCTGCCCCTGACCGCTTGCGCCGACGTATTCGTCCGCTTACTTGAGCCGCTCGGTCGGACATCGGAGAGCATTCCCTC
>JBFMHS010000004.1:0-23918 GCA_040751765.1 Pseudomonadota bacterium
CGGCGGTGGTCTTTTCGTGGATGGCCGGGTTGGCGGGGTTCTCGAACTGCTGGCACATGACGGCGCCGGGGATTTCGGCGACCAGCTTTTCGGCCTCCTTGACCGCGCCGGTCATGCCCTTGGCGGCCGGGGTCAGCACGATCTCGGCACCCAGATGGCTGAGCATCTTGCGGCGCTCCAGGCTCATGCTCTCGGGCATGGTCAGGATCAGGCGATAGCCCTTGGCGGCGCAGACGAATGCCAGCGCGATGCCGGTGTTGCCCGAGGTGGGCTCGACCAGGGTGGCGCCGGGCGTGATGCGGCCGTCGCGCTCGGCGGCCTCGATCATCGCCAGGCCGATGCGGTCCTTGACCGAGGCCAGCGGGTTGAAGAACTCGCATTTGCCGACGATGTCCGCCTTGCACCCGGCCTCGGCCGCCAGCTTGGGCATGCGCACGAGGGGCGTGGCGCCGATGGTGTCGACGATCGACTCGTAGATGCGGCCCCGGAATTCGCTCATCGGAAATTTCCCCGTATCTATTGTGTAGTACGGCCGTTAATCACAGCTTACACGAAATACTTGATCCCGCAACCGCCCATTGGACGGAGCCTAGATCGTGAAGTCCAGCTTCTGGTGCGCCTCGCTGGGTATCCCGTTCTTGTAGGAGCGCATGCACAGGTCGTCGATGGTGATGGCATCGAGGCGGTCCATGATCTCGTCGGACAGCTCGGCCCACATGGGGCGGATGACGCTTTTTCCCAGCGGCGAGGCGGGCATGTCCTGGAAGGGGTCCTCGGCGGTCTCCATGGAGCGCACCACGCGGACGATCTCGCCCACCGAGATGCGCCGACGCTCGCGGGCCAGGCGGTAGCCGCCGCGCGGTCCGCGCACGCCGACCAGGATGCCCGAGCGGACCAGCTGCTGCAGGGTCTGCTCCAGGTAGCGGCGGGGAATGCCCTGGCGCCGCGTGATCTCGCGGCTCTGCACCGGCTCGCCGCCGGCGTGATAGGCGATGTCGAGCACCGCCTCGATGGCGAACAGCATCTTCTTGGACGGACGGATCATGGGGGGTCATCCCTCCTTGGTGGCGAGCCCGGTGGAGCCGAAGCCCCCGGCCCCGCGGTCGCTGGTGGACAGCTCGGTAGTCTCCACCCAGGCGCAGCGCGCCACGGGGGCCACCACCATCTGGGCGATGCGCATGCCGCGCTCGACAGTGAAGGGGGCGTCGCCCAGGTTGACCAGGATCACCGCCACCTCGCCGCGGTAGTCGGCGTCGATGGTGCCGGGCGCGTTGAGAACGGTGACGCCGTGGCGCGCGGCCAGCCCCGAGCGCGGCCGCACCTGCGCCTCGTGGTCCTCGGGCAGGGCGATGGCGAAGCCGGTGGGGATCAGCGCCCGCTTGCCCGGCATCAGGGTGATGTCGGCGGGGATGCAGGCCATCAGGTCCATGCCGGCGGCATGGGCGGTCTCGTAGCGCGGCAGCGGCAGGCCCTCGGCATGCGGCAGGCGCAGGATGGCGACGGAAACGCGGTCGGTCATGTCGGGTCCCTCAGGGCGTCGGCGATCCGCCAGGCCAGGCGCTCGGCCACGTCGGCCTTGGCGATGCGCGGCCAGTCCTCGACGCCGGCGGCGGTGATCAGATGGACGGTGTTGAAATCGCCGCCGAAGGTGCCGGTGGCCGGCGACACGTCGTTGGCGAGGATCCAGTCGCAGCCCTTGCGGACGCGCTTGGCCTTGGCGTGGTCGATCACCTTCTCTGTTTCGGCGGCAAAGCCCACCACCAGCCGGGGCCGTGCCGAGCCGCGCTCGGACAGGGTGGCCAGGATATCGGGATTGGCCGCCAGCTCGATGGCCGGCGGCGGCTGGCCGGGCTCCTTCTTGCGCTTCTCGCGCGACGCGTTGGACACCGTCCAGTCGGCGACGGCGGCGGCGCACACCGCCACGTCCACCGGCAGCCGGCCCAGGCAGGCGCCCAGCATCTCGCGCGCCGTCTCCACCGGCACCACCGTCACCCCGGCCGGCGGCGGCAGAGCCACCGGGCCGGTGACCAGGGTCACCTCGGCGCCGAGTCGGGCCAGGGCGGCGGCGATGGCGTGGCCCTGCTTGCCCGATGAGCGGTTGCCGATGAAGCGGACCGGGTCGATGGGCTCGAAGGTGGGGCCGCTGGTGACCAGCGCCTTGCGGCCCTTGAGCGGCCCGGCGGCCAGCAGCCCCTCGACCGCGGCGACGATCTCGGGCACCTCGGCCATGCGGCCCATGCCCGCCTCGCCCTCGGCCAGCATGCCGGCATTGGGGCCGACCCGCCGCACCCCCCGCGCCTCCAGCGTGGCCAGGTTGGCCTGGGTGGCGGGGTGGTCCCACATGCGGAAATTCATGGCCGGCGCCACCACGATCGGCTTGTCGGTGACCAGCAGTGCGGTGGAGGCCAGGTCGTCGGCCAGTCCCACCGTCATCTTGGCCAGCAGGTTGGCGGTGGCCGGGGCCACCACCACCAGGTCGCAGTCCCGCGCCAGGGTGATATGGCCGATCTCGTGCTCGTCGGTCAGCGAAAAGGTGTCCTGGAACACCTTTTCCCCCGACAGCGTCTGTACCGCCAGCGGGGTGACGAATTGGGCGCCGCCCTTGGTGAGGATGCAGCGGACCTGGGCGCCGCGCTCCTTCAGCCGTCGGATCAGGTCCAGCGATTTGTACGCGGCGATGCCGCCGGAAATGACGAGAAGGATGCGCCGACCGTCGAGCACTGTGGTTTCCCCGGCATGATTTACGGGCGGGTGGTGTGGTTAACCTAATGCCCGCCGGGGAATGGCGCAAGCGCGGATGTTATTTCACCATCAGCACGCCGGCCAGGATCGCCACCAGGACCCACGGCACCCAGGCCGGGGTGGCCCGCTTGCGGCGGGCGTCGGCGAGGTCCTTGACGGTGTCGGGATGCAGCTTGAGGCCGCCGCCCACCAGCATGGAATAGGCCTTCTCGGTCTCGGCAAGCACACGCGGCAGCCGCTCAAGGGTGTGGACGGCGTTGATCACGGTCGCCTTGACGCGGGCCTCGGGGCCGAGATGGGCGCGCATCCAGTTCTCGATCAGCGGGCGCGCCAGCTCCCACATGTTGACGGTGGGGTCGAGGCGGCGCCCGACGCCCTCGGCCACCAGCATGGACTTCTGCAACAGCAGCAGCTGCGGCTGGGTCTGCATGGAGAAGGTCTCGGTGATGGCGAACAGCTGGCCCAGCAGCCGGGCGATGGAGATCTCGTGCAGCGGCCGGCCGAGGATCGGCTCGGCGATGGAGCGGCAGGCCTGGGTGAAGGAATCCACCGACTGGTCGGCCGGCACCCAGCCGGCCTCGAAATGCACCTCGGCGACGCGGCGGTAGTTGCCGTTGAGGAAGCCGATCAGCATCTCGCCCAGGAAGCGGCGAGTGGCGGTGTCGACGCGGCCCATGATGCCGAAATCCACCGCCACCAGGTTGCCCGAGGCATCCACGAACAGATTTCCGGGATGCATGTCGGCATGGAAGAAGCCGTCGCGGAAGACCTGGTTGAAGAAGGATTCAGCGCATTTGCGCAGCACTTCGTCGCGATCGTGGCCAGCCGCCTCGATTGCCTCGACCTCGTCCACCGGGGTGCCGTAGACCCGCTCCAGGGTCAGCACCCGCTTGCCGGTGCGCAGCCAGTCCACCGCCGGCACCCGGAAGGTGTCGTCGCCACGGAAGTTCTCGGCCAGCTCGGCGGCGGCGGCGGCCTCGAAGCGCAGGTCCATCTCAAGGACCACCGAATCCTCGAAGGTCTTGACGCTTTCGATCATGCGCAGGCGGCGCAGCTTGGGCTGGGTCAGCTCGGCCCATTCGGCCAGCCAGTACAACAGGTCGATGTCGCGCTTGAAGGCCTGCTCGACATTGGGGCGCAGCACCTTGACCGCCACCTCGCGGCCATCGGCGGTGATGGCGAAATGGACCTGGGCGATGGAGGCGGCGGCCACCGGCTCGTCGTCGAAGCTGATGAATTGCTGGTCGAGCGGCGTGCCCAACTCGTCGACGATGATCCGCTTGGCCTCCTTGGTCGGAAACGGCGCCAGCTTGTCCTGCAATTGCGACAGGTCGGCGGCCATTTCCTCGCCGAGGAGGTCGGCGCGGGTGGACAACGCCTGGCCCAGCTTGATGAAGGTCGGGCCCAGCTCGGTCAGGGCGGCGGCCAGGCGCTGGCCGGGCCGGCCCTCGTGCACCGGCGGCCGGCCCAGGCGCAGGAGCGACGACAGCAGATGCGCCACCGGCAGGTCGACCACCCCCAGCGCGTCATGGCGCGCCAGCACCCGGGCGATGGTCAGCAGGCGGTGAAGGTTCTTGAATGCGCGCAGCACTTACAGCTTCCAGCCGGAATGGATGGCGGCGATGCCGCCGGACAGGTTCCGCACCTCGACGCGCTCGAAGCCGGCGGCCTCGACCATGGCCTTCATCTCGTCCTGGGAGGGGAACTTGCGGATGCTCTCGACCAGGTACTGGTAGGCGTCGCGGTTGCCGGTGACCAACTGGCCGACCACCGGCAGCACGTTGAAGGAATAAAGGTCGTAGAATTCCTTCAGCCCCGGCACCACCACCTTGCTGAACTCCAGGCACATGTAGCGGCCGCCCGGCTTGAGCACGCGATAGGCCTCGTTGATGGCTTCCTGCCAATGGGTGACGTTGCGCAGGCAGAAGGCGATGGTGTAGGCGTCCACCGACGCATCCGCCACCGGCAGCTTCTCGGCGTCGCCGCAGACCCAGGCGATGTCGGAGACGATACCCTTGTCGATGCCGCGGTCGCGGCCGACCGCCAGCATTTCCTTGTTGATGTCGCAGACGATGGCCGCGCCACCGCCGCGCTTCCTGAACCCGAAGGCGATGTCGCCGGTGCCGCCGCCGACGTCGAGCAGGGTCATGGACGGGCGCGGCCGCAGCCAGTCGAGGAACGACGACTTCCACAGCCGGTGGATGCCGGCGCTCATCAGGTCGTTCATCAGGTCGTATTTGGGCGCGACCGAATCGAAGACGCCACGCACCAGCGAGGCCTTCTCGTCCTCGGCCACGGTGCGGAAGCCGAAATGGGTTGTCCTGGCCTGGCGGCCGCGATCGTCCGTCGTCATGGAGCGGCACAATAGACCAAGAGAAACCGCCGGCCTAGGGGGTTCGTGGCCCCTCCCCCTCCCATCGCGTGCCTTCCCCTCGCTTGCCGGCGCTTCCCATCTCTGGCGGACAAGAGCAGGAGGAAACCATGAGAAAGCTCGTTCTCGCCGCGCTGTTGGCGATGGCGGCATCGCCGGCCTGGGCCGAGACCGGCCGCCTGGCCTGTCAGATGGAATTGGCCGACGTGGTCGCCGGCACCGACCGTCAGGCCGCCGCCCGGGTCGACCTGGCCGACTGGACCGAGGTAATCTCGGCCCAATGCGCGTCAAGTTGGGGCCTGGCCCAGGCGAGCATGGAGACCCTGCGCGACCGGTTGAAGGCGGCGGGGCAGACGGCGGAGGTGGCGAATGCCCAAGGGACCATCGAATGGCCGACGGTGGCGGGCCTGGCCGACTAGCCTGGCGGCGGTCGGTGTGGCGGTGGCGGCGGGGCTGGCCGGCCCCACCGCCCAGGCCCAGTTGCTGGTGTGCGACGCCAAGGTCAAGCGCATCGCCCAGGCGTTGCGCGACAAGGCCGACACCTTGACCCCCAGCGAAGCCGAACGCGGGCGCGAGGCGTTGTACGCCGCCATCCTGGCCTGCAAGCCGCTGCGAAGCGGGTCGTCGCCCCGGGCGGTAGCCCCGGCCGGCGGCGACGAGTTCACCGAGCGCCGCGTCCGCCAGGGGATCGAGTTGGACCGCCAGACCCTGCGGGCCGAGCAGGACCGCCTGTATCCGTCGCAGGTCCGCGAGGCCGAACGCAGCCTGCGCGCCATCGAGCGGCAATCCGACCCCGGCATCGCCCGCGAGATGCAGAAGATCCACGAGGTCGACCGGGCGCTCCAGTCCATGGAACGCCCCGGCCCCGAGGACAGGCGCTAAACGCTTGACGCTGGGAGCGGGCGGCCATATGTCACGGACGGAGTACGAAGGAAGGTATCCGCGTCCATGGCCCTGCTGCCCATCCTCACCGCCCCCGATCCCCGCCTGAAGCAGAAGGCCGCGCGCGTCGACAAGGTCGACGATGAAGTCCGCCGGCTGATGGACGACATGCTGGAGACCATGTACGACGCGCCGGGCATCGGCCTGGCGGCGCCCCAGGTGGGGGTGTCGAAGCGGGTGATCGTGGTCGACATCGGCAAGGACGAGACCGACCGCCAGCCCATCCGCATGGCCAATCCCGAGATCATCTGGGTGTCCGACGAGGACAACAGCTACGAGGAGGGCTGCCTGTCCGTGCCCAGCCACTATGCCAACGTGGTGCGCCCGGCCGAGATCAAGGTCCGCTATCTCGACCACCAGAACGAGATCCGCGAGATGCACGCCGACGGCCTGCTGGCCACCGTGCTTCAGCATGAGATGGATCACCTGGAGGGGGTGCTGTTCATCGACCACATCTCGTCGCTCAAGCGCAACATGATCCTGCGCAAGCTGCTCAAGACCAAGAAAGAGACGGTGGCGGCGCGATGAGACTGGCCTTCATGGGGACGCCGGACTTCTCGGTCCCCATCCTCGCCGCCCTGCTGGATGCAGGCCACGACGTGGCCGCCGTCTATTCCCAGCCTCCCCGCCCGGCCGGCCGCGGCCACAAGGAGCAGCCGACCCCGGTCCACGCCTTCGCCTCCTCCCGGGGCCTGGAGGTGCGCACCCCCAAAAGCCTGAAATCCGCCGACGAGCAGCAGGCTTTCCGCGAGCTCGGCCTCGACGCCGCCGTGGTCGCCGCCTATGGCCTGATCCTGCCCAAGGCCATCCTGGAGGCGCCCCGGCGCGGCTGCCTGAACGTCCATGCCTCGATCCTGCCGCGCTGGCGCGGCGCCGCCCCCATCCAGCGCGCCATCCTGGCCGGCGACGCCGTCACCGGGGTGACCATCATGCAGATGGACGAAGGCCTGGACACCGGTGCCATGCTGCTGGTCGAAGAAACCCCCATCACCGCCGCCACGACCGCCCAGTCCCTACACGACACCCTGTCGGCCATGGGGGCGCGGATGATCGTCGATGCCCTGGCGCGGCTGGATGCACTGGAGCCCCGCCCGCAGCCCGGGGACGGCGTCACCTACGCCCACAAGCTGGCCAAGGACGAGGGCCGCGTCGACTGGACCCGGCCGGCGGCCGAGATCGAGCGCCAAGTCCGCGGCCTCAATCCCTGGCCGGGGGTGTGGTGCGAGTTGGGCGGCGAGCGGCTGAAGGTGCTGGAAGTCGCGGCGGTGGCCGGAAGCGGCACCCCCGGCGCCACCCTCGACGACGCATTGACCGTGGCCTGCGGCGACGGCGCGCTCAGGCTGATCCGCGTGCAACGGGCCGGCAAGGCGCCCATGGCCGCCGCCGAGATGCTGCGCGGCCTGGCGGTTCCCAAGGGCACCGTCCTGGGCTGATCAGGACGTGGGCACGCCCCGGCTGCCGGCCATCAACTCGTCAAGGCATTCCTTCTCGCCGACGGCGTTGACGCTGCGCACCGCGTAATGCGCCACCTTCTGGCCGGCGCTGTCGTCGTAGAGGAACAGGTCCAGGGTGCAGGCACGGCCCCGGTATTGCCAGATCTCGGCGGGGGCGTCGCGGCGGGTGAACATGGGCTTGCCCAGCACCGCCTTGACCTGGATGGGCGACAGGCCCTTCAGCTCGGCCGGCTCGTCGACCGGGGCCGGGGTCAGGGCCGCCAGTTCGGGGCCGTCCTCGGCCCGCACCGGCGGCAACGCGCCGTCCGGCCCTCCCGACACCACCAGCCCCTGGGCCTGGGGATTGCCGCCACAGGCGGCGAGCAGCACGAGCGGCGCGAAAGCGGCGATGGGACGAAGGCGCATGTTTGGAAACCCGGACGCGGAATGGCCGGATTATACAGGCGGCGCCGGCGGCCGCAATCCCTGGAACACGTGGGTCATGAAGGCGGTGGCGATGACCGGGGCGGCTAGGTTGAGGATCGGCACGCTGAACAGGAAGGTGATCACCGCGCCGGCCAGCCACAGCCGCCCCAGCCGGTTGCGGAACAGCAGCCTCGCCGCCTTGGGCTCCATGCGGCGATAGGCGACGATCTCGAAATACTCGCGCCCCAGCAGGTAGCCGTTGACCAGGTAGACCAGCACCACCGTGAAGCCGGTGATCAGCAGCACGCCGTAGATGGGCAGCGCCAGCAGGTTGACGATCACCGTCACCGCCAGGAAGCGCAGCGTGGTGCCCACCACCTCGGTCCATTTCTGCGGACGCGGCCAGTTGAGCTGTGGATAGTGGCGCTCCTCGACCGCGTCGGCCACCTTCTCCAGCAGCGGCCCCATCACCGTGGTCGCCAGCGCCGGGAAGAACAGCAGCGGGAGCACCAGGGCCGCCAGGATGCCGGCGACGTCGGCTGTGGTGTCGGCCCAGGCCTCGGACAGCAACGCCGTCCCCGTCGTCGCCCACGCCACCACCGCCACCAGCGCCAGATAGGCTGCCAGCGCGCCCAGGATGCCCAGCTTGAGCACGCGGCGCAGGCGGGGGTCGGGAAGCTGGACGAAGGCCTTGACCAGGGCTGAAAGCATCGGGGCGGTCCCCTCCTCGCGGTTACACGGCGTTACCGACAATCGCCGCCACCGACATAAGCGCGCAACACCCGAAAGGCAAATTCCTCCTCGGGTCCACCCTCATCCCGGAGGTCATTCCATGTTTCCCCTCGCCACCGCCTGGGCGGCCCTGCGCCGCCATTCCACCGCCCTGGCCGCCGCGCTTTTCGCCGTGGTGGCGGTCAGCGGCGTGCTGATCTTCTTCCACATCGGCAATTCCCTCCTGATGGGCGCGCACGAATGGCTGGGGCTGGCCTTCGCGGCGGCGACGCTGCTTCACGTCGTCCGCAACGGCCAGGCCTTCACGGCGCTGGTGGCGCGGCCGCGCTTCCGCTGGTCGGCGGCGGCGGTGGCGGTGGTGGCGGCGGGATTGATGGCCGCCTCGGCGACGCGCGGTCCCAATCCGGCGGTGGAACTGGCGCGGGCGGCAGAGCGGGCGCCGTTGGCCCAGCTTGCCGGCGTCCTCGGCGTTCCGGCCGTCCGCCTGGTGGACGGGCTCCGCCGCCAGGGGATCGCCGTGGACGATCCCGCCGCCTCGGTGGCCGCCATCGCCCAATCGGGCGGTTTGGCCCCCCGCCAGGTGCTTGCGGCGGCGGTGACGGCGGCACGCTGACGGTCAAAGCCGAGCCCTGGAGTCGAAAAGCGTTGTTCCGCCGGGTCCGCTCGTTATACTGCGCCGCCATGGGCCGGCCCCCGCCCGCCCCGACCAACTCGCGCGCCAAGATTACAGAGACCGACCCCATGGCGGATTCCCGCTTCCACGTCGCCGGCATCGGCAACGCGATCGTCGACGTGCTGGTTCACGCCGACGACTCCCTGCTGTCGTCCCTCAAGCTCACCAAGGGGGTGATGACCCTCATCGACGCCGCCGAGGCCGAGCGCATCTACGAGCGGCTGCCGCCGGGCATCGAATGCTCGGGCGGCTCGGTCGCCAACAGCATGGTCGGCGTCGCCTCGCTGGGCGGCCGCGCCGCCTATATCGGCAAGGTCCGCCGCGACCAGTTGGGCGACGTGTTCCGCCACGACATCCGCAACGCCGGCGTGGCCTTCGACACCACCCCGGCCGCCGACGGCCCGTCGACGGCGCGCTGCTTCGTGCTGGTCACCCCCGACGCCCAGCGGACCATGCTGACCTATCTCGGCGCCTGCATCGAGCTGACCCCGGCCGACGTGGACGACGGCGTCGTCGCCGCCTCCGAGGTCACCTATCTCGAGGGCTATCTCTACGACCCGCCGCTGGCCAAGCGGGCCTTCCTCAAGGCCGCCGACACCGCCCACAAGGCCGGCCGGCTGGTGGCGCTGTCGCTGTCCGACCCGTTCTGCGTCGACCGCCACCGCTCCGCCTTCCTGGAACTGGTGTCCAGCCACGTTGACATCCTGTTCGCCAACGAGGCCGAGCTGACCTCGCTCTACCGCACCGACGACTTCGACGACGCCCTGCGCCAGGTGCGCGGTCATTGCCGCGTGGCGGCGGTGACGCGCGGGCCCAAGGGCTCGGTGGTCGTCACCGACGAGGACGTCCATGTGGTCGCCTGCGACCCGGTGCCGGCGGTGGTCGACACCACCGGGGCTGGCGACCTTTACGCCGCCGGCTTCCTGCACGGCTTCACCCAGGGCCGCGACCTCGCCACCTGCGCCGTGCTGGGCGGCATCGCCGCCGGCGAGATCATCAGCCATTTCGGCGCCCGCCCCGAACGCTCGCTGGCCGGTCTGGCCGCCGACAAGCTGGGGCCGCTTTCCACCATTTCACGCTCCTGACGGGAACCCATGGAACTCCGTAACATCGCCATCATCGCCCACGTCGACCACGGCAAGACCACCCTGGTCGACGCCATGCTCAAGCAGTCGGGTACCTTCCGCGAAAACCAGCAGGTCGCCGAGCGAGTCATGGACTCCAACGACCTGGAGAAGGAGCGCGGCATCACGATTCTTGCCAAGTGCACCTCGGTCGAATGGAAGGGCGTGCGCATCAACATCGTCGACACCCCCGGCCACGCCGATTTCGGCGGTGAGGTCGAGCGCATCCTGTCCATGGTGGACGGCGTGGTGGTGCTGGTCGACGCGGCCGAAGGGCCGATGCCGCAGACCAAGTTCGTCACCGGCAAGGCGCTGGGCCTGGGCCTGCGCCCCATCGTGGTGGTCAACAAGGTCGACCGCGGCGACGCCCGCCCGCACGAAGTCCACGACGAGTGCTTCGACCTGTTCGCGGCGCTGGACGCCACCGATGAGCAGTTGGACTTCCCCACCCTGTTCGCGGTCGGCCGCGACGGCTGGGCGGCCGAGGATCCCGAAGGCCCCAAGGATTCGCTGGAGCCGCTGTTCGACCTGATCCTGCGCCACGTGCCGCCGCCGAAGCGCGACCTGGACAAGCCGTTCTCCATGCTGGCGACCACGCTCGAGGCCGACCCCTATCTGGGCCGCATCCTGACGGGCCGCATCCACACCGGCTCCATCAGGACCAACATGGCGATCAAGGGCCTGACCCGCGAGGGCGAGCTGATCGAGCAGTTCCGCGCCGCCAAGATCCTCGCCTTCCGGGGCATCGAGCGGGTGCCGGTGGACGTGGCCGAGGCCGGTGACATCGTCTGCATCTCGGGCATGACCAAGCCCACCGTGGCCGACACGCTGTGCGCCCCCGAGGTCACCGAACCGCTGAAGGCCCAGCCCATCGACCCGCCGACCCTGGCGATGATCTTCTCGGTCAACGACAGCCCGCTGGCCGGCACCGAGGGCGATAAGGTCACCAGCCGCGTCATCGGCGCCCGGCTGATGCGCGAGGCGGAATCCAACGTCGCCATCCGCATCCGCGAGTTGGACTCGAAGGACGCCTTCGAGGTCGCCGGGCGCGGCGAGCTGCAGTTGGGCGTGCTCATCGAGACCATGCGCCGCGAGGGCTTCGAGCTGTCGGTGTCGCGCCCGCGCGTGCTGTTCCAGACCGACGTGTCCGGCCAGCGCACCGAGCCGATGGAGGAGGTCTTCGTCGACGTGGACGAGGAATTCTCGGGCGTGGTGGTCGAGAAGATGACGCTCCGCAAGGCCGAGCTGACCGGCATGCGCCCCACCGGCGGCGGCAAGACCCGCATCACCTTCCTGGCGCCGTCGCGCGGCCTTATCGGCTATCACGGCGAGTTCCTCACCGACACCCGGGGCACCGGCCTGATGAACCGCGTGTTCCACGGCTACGCCCCCTACAAGGGCCCCATCGAGGGCCGCCGCAACGGCGTGCTGATCTCCAACGCCAACGGCGAGGCGGTGGCCTACGCGCTGTGGAACCTGGAGGATCGCGGCCCGATGTTCATCCCGGCCGGCGTCAAGGTGTACGAGGGCATGATCATCGGCGAGCACTCGCGCGGCAACGACCTCGAGGTCAATCCGCTCAAGGCCAAGCAGCTGACCAACATCCGCGCCGCCGGCAAGGACGAGGCGGTGCGCCTGACGCCCCCGCGCAAGATGAGCCTGGAGCAGGCCATCGCCTACATCCAGGACGACGAGCTGGTGGAGGTGACGCCGAAGTCCATCCGCCTGCGCAAGCGTCTGCGCGACCCCAACGAGCGCAAGAAGGCCCAGCGGGCCGCCGAGGAATAGGCGGACCGGCCGGCGGGCGGCTCAGGCCGACCGCCGCCGCCGGGCCGGGGCGGTGGCCGCCTCCTCCTCGAACAGGGCGGTCAGCTGGCGCATCATGGTGCCGCCCAGCTCCTCGGCGTCCATGATGGTGACGGCGCGGCGGTAGTAGCGGGTGACGTCGTGGCCGATGCCGATGGCGGCCAACTCCACCGGCGAGCGCGCCTCGATATAGGCGATCACCTCGCGCAGGTGCTTTTCCAGATAGTTGCCGGGATTGGCCGACAGCGTCGAATCGTCCACCGGGGCGCCATCCGAGATGACCATCAGGATGCGCCGGGATTCGGGGCGGCCGATCAGGCGCTCATGCGCCCATAGCAGCGCCTCGCCGTCGATGTTTTCCTTGAGGATGCCCTCGCGCAGCATCAGGCCCAGGTTCTTGCGGGCGCGCCGCCACGGCGCATCGGCGGCCTTGTAGACGATGTGCCGAAGGTCGTTGAGGCGGCCGGGATTGGACGGCTTGCCGGCGGACTGCCACGCCTCGCGGGCCTGGCCGCCCTTCCAGGCGCGGGTGGTGAAGCCCAGCACCTCGACCTTGACGCCGCAACGTTCCAGCGTGCGGGCCAGGATGTCGGCGCTCATGGCGGCCACGGTGATGGGACGCCCGCGCATGGAGCCTGAATTGTCGATCAGGAGGCCAACCACGGTGTCGCGGAAGTCGGTTTCCTTCTCCACCTTGAACGACAGCGAATGGGTGGGATTGGCGACCACCCGGGCGAGGCGGCCGGTATCCAGGATGCCTTCCTCCAGGTCGAAGTCCCAGGCGCGGGTCTGCTGGGCCATCAGCTTGCGCTGAAGCCGGTTGGCCAGGCGCGCCACGACACCCTGAAGGTGGGACAGCTGCTGGTCGAGCTGGTGGCGCAGGCGGCCCAATTCCTCGGGATCGCACAGGTCCTCGGCGGCGACCACCTGGTCGTAGCGGGTGGTGAAGGGGGTGTACGCCTTGTCGGCCTGGCTCTCGCCCTTGGGCGCGAACATCGGGCGCTGGCGGCTGGGGCCGCCGGGCTCCTCGGTGCCGCTGCCGGCCATCATCATGTCCTGGCCGCTTTCCAGGCCCTCCTGCTCGCCGTCGCCCTCGGCGGCCCCGGGGGCGGCCTGCGGCTCGCCCTCGCCCTTGGAGCCGGAGCCCTCCTTGTCCTGATCCTGGCGCTCGCCCATGGAGGCGCCGTCCTGGCCTTCCTGGCCTTCCTCCTCGGACTCCTTTTCCTCGTCCTCCAGGTCGTTGGCGGTAGCCAGGTCCAGGTCGGCCAGCAGGTCGCGCAACCCGCGCGAGAACGCCTCCTCGTCGCCCAGCAGCGCCTTCAACTGGTCCAACCGGGCGCCGGCCTTGGCCTCGATCTCGCCCCGCCACAGGTCGACGGCGGCCCGGGCCGAGGGCGGCGGCGGAAAGCCGGTGAAGTGCTCGCGGGCCACCAGCCGGATGACGTCGGACAGGGCCACATGCTCCCTTTTGGTGGCCTTGTCCATGCCGTCGGCGCGGCACCGCTGTTCCAGCACGGCGGCGATGTTGGCGGCGACGCCGGCCATGCGCCGGGCGCCCAGGGCCTCGACCCGGGCCTGCTCGACAGCATCGTAGACCCGGCGCGCCTCGGGCAGGTCGGGCATGCGCCGCGCGTGGACGCGGTCATCGTGGTAGCGGAACCTGAGCGCCACCGCATCCGCCGTCCCCCGCAAGCGGACCAGTTCGGCCTCGGTCAGCGAGCGCGGCGGCGCCGGCAGCCGCACCTCGACCCCGCGCACGGTGGCGGCGCCTGCGGCGAAGCCGACGTCCAGGTCGCCGCGCCCGGCGATGGCCCGAAGAGTCATGGTGGTGGCGCGGCGGAACAGGTCGGCCGGCGACTCGTCGTGGCCGGGGGCGGTGGTCGCCCGGCCCCTGTCGGGTGTGTTGCGCTCGGGGGGCACCGGCGGTTCCTACATGGCGACGCGCGCGGGGGTCTCGGGCAGCTCCTCGCCGAAGCAGCGCTGGTAGTACTCGGCGATGATGGGGCGTTCGACCTCGTCGCACTTGTTGAGGAAGGTGACCCGGAAGGCGAAGGGCACGTCGCTGAAGATGCGGGCGTTCTCGGCCCAAGTGATTACCGTGCGCGGGCTCATCACCGTCGAGATGTCGCCGTTCATGAAGCCCTGGCGGGTGAGGTCGGCCAGCGACACCATCCGGTTGATGATCTCGCGCCCGGCGGCGTCGCCATAGGCCGGCAGCTTGGTCGACACGATCTCCACCTCGGCGTCGTGCTCCAGGTAGTTGAGGGTGGCGACGATGTTCCAGCGGTCCATCTGGCCCTGATTGATCTGCTGGGTGCCGTGGTACAGGCCGGTGGTGTCACCCAGGCCGACGGTGTTGGCGGTGGCGAACAGGCGGAAGGCCGGATGCGGGCGGATGACGCGGTTCTGGTCCAGGAGCGTCAGGCGGCCCTCGACTTCCAGCACGCGTTGGATCACGAACATCACGTCGGGACGGCCGGCGTCGTATTCGTCGAAGACCAGCGCGCAGGGATGCTGCAGCGCCCAGGGCAGGATGCCCTCGCGGAATTCGGTGACCTGCTTGCCGTCCTTGACGACGATGGCATCCTTGCCGATCAGGTCGATGCGGCTGACGTGGCTGTCCAGGTTGACGCGAATGCACGGCCAGTTCAGCCGCGCCGCCACCTGCTCGATATGGGTGGACTTGCCGGTGCCGTGATAGCCCTGCACCATCACCCTGCGGTTGAAGGCGAAGCCGGCCAGGATGGCCAGCGTGGTGTCGCGATCGAACCGGTAGGCCGGGTCGAGCTCAGGAACGTGCTCGCTGCCGCGGCTGAAGGCGGGGACCTTCATGTCGCTGTCGATGCCGAAGGCCTCGCGCACCGGCACTTCGGTGTCGGGCATGGCCATGGGGTGGTCCGAGGCGAGCGGGGGCGTCTGGGCGTTGGCGGTCATGTCTGGTTCCTTGGGTGTCCGGGTAGGCCCCGGCGTCTCATGCGTTCAGGCTGTTGAGAAGGGTGGTGTAGGCCTGGCTGATGTCCTTGAACCGCTCCTCGGCGGCCTTGTCGCCGTTGTTGGCGTCGGGGTGGTGGAGCTTCACCAGCTCCTTGTAGCGGGCCTTCAGGGTGGCGAGGGTGAGCGGGCCGTCCAGTTCCAGGACCTTCATGGCCTGTTCCTCGGGAGTCAGCGGCCGGGTCTTGGCGCGCTTGATCTCCTCCTGGTCGTGGTCGAAGAATCCGAAGGGGTCGTTGACCGCGAAGTTGAACTTGCGGTTCGAGGTCTTCTGCCCCAGCGGCCAGGTGGGCCGCTGCCAGGTGGTCGAGGTGCGGATCTCGGCCTCGATCTGGTCGGCGCTCATGCCCTTGTAGTAATCCCAGGCGGCGTTGTAGGCGCGCACGTGCTCGAGGCAGAACCAGTAGTACTCGTTCAGCTTGTCGCGCGACCGCGGCGCGCGGTATTCGCCCTCGCAGGCGCAGCCGGGGTGGTCGCAGGGCCGGACCACCCGTGCCGGGTCGGGTTCGTCGTAGGCGACTCGCCAGGATCTCTTGGTGCTGGATGCCTTCATGATCGGTCATAATGAGGGCTGGGGCCCCGGCTGGCAAGGCGGCACGGCGCACTTGACGCGGCGCTTCCCGCATACCACTTCCGACGAACACCCCGATTGGATGCCAGGGAGATGAAATGAAGGTCCGCGCCGCCATCGAACGCAAGCTGGCCGAAGGGCTCAGGCCCATCCGCCTCGCCGTCGTCGACGATTCCCACCGCCATGCCGGCCACGCCGGCTCCAACCCCGAGGGTGAGAGCCACTTCAGCATAGAGATCGTGTCGGAGGCCTTCGCCGGCAAGTCCCGCGTCGAGCGCCACCGCATGGTCAACGCCTTGCTGTCCGAGGAACTGGCCGGGCGCGTCCACGCCATGGCGCTCAAGACCCTGGCGCCCGGGGAAGGCTGACGAGGGGGGGAACGACGACGGGGGAACGACGACGGGGCGCTTGACCAACGTTCTGGGCAAACGCCCCCTTTTCTGCCATACCCTTCGGCCATGACCGCCGATGCTTCCGTCTGTTTCTCCGGCCACGGCCTCGCCTGCGTGCGCGGGGGCCGGGTGGTGTTCGCCGGGCTCGACTTCGCGCTGGCCGAAGGCGACGCCCTGGTGCTGCTGGGTCCCAACGGCTCGGGCAAGTCCAGCCTGCTGCGCGTCATGGCCGGGCTGCTCAAGCCCGCCGCCGGCCGGTTGTCCTGGCGCGGCCAGGCGGTGGCCGAGGACGTCGAGGCCCACGCCGGGCGCAGCCACTATGTCGGCCACCACGACGCCATCAAGCCGGTGTTGACGGTCACCGAGAACCTGCGCTTCTGGGCCCGCGTCCACGAACCCCACGCCGCCACCGCCGCCCGCGCCGTCGAGGGCGCGCTGGAGCGCTTCGGGCTGGGGCACCTGCGCGACATCCCCGGCAAGATGCTGTCGGCCGGCCAGAAGCGGCGCACCAACCTGGCCCGCCTGCTGGCCGCGCCCAGCCCGCTGTGGCTGCTGGACGAGCCGACGACGGCGCTCGACCGCGCCTCCATCAAGGTGCTGGAGGCGGTGTTCGCGGAGCATCGCGCCAAGGGGGGCATGATCGTGCTGTCCACCCACCTGGATGTCGACCTGCCCGGCGCCCGCGAATTGCACCTGGACCGCTTCGCCCCGGCCGAGGACGAGGACGACGAGGAGGCGGTGGCGTGAGGCGGTTCCTGGAAATCGTCCGCCGTGACCTGCGCCTGGCGCTGCGCCAGGGCTCGGACAGCATCATGGTGGTGACCTTCTTCATCCTGACCGTGGTGCTGTTTCCGTTCGGCATCGGCCCCGAGACCGGCATCCTGGAACGGGTGTCGGCCGGCGTGCTGATGGTCACCGCCCTGCTCGCCTCCATGCTGTCGCTGGACCGGCTGTTCCAGGCCGACTACGAGGACGGCTCGCTGGAGCTGCTGGTGCTGACCCCGACGCCGCTGGAGATCGTGGTGGCGGCCAAGGTGGTCGCCCACTGGCTGACCACCGGCCTGCCGCTGATGGTCGCCGCCCCGGTGCTGGCGGTGCTGCTGCACATGAACGCCGACGGCTTCGCCACCCTGCTGGCGGCCATGGCCCTGGGCACCCCGGTGCTGTCGCTGATCGGCGCGATCGGCGCCGCCCTTGTCTTGGGCGCGCGGCGCGGCGGCGTGTTGCTGTCGCTGCTGATCCTGCCGCTCTACGTGCCGGTGCTGATCTTCGCGGTCGGCGCCATCGACGCCTCGGTACAGGGCCTGTCGGCCAAGCCCCACCTGATGATCCTGGCCGGCATCCTGGCCGGCGCCCTGCCGCTGGCGCCGTGGGCGGCGGCGGCGGGCCTGCGCCAGGCGCTGGAATAGGGCCCCGCCCCTATCGGGTGGACGAGGCGTATGAGCATATGCTAATACGCCGGGCATGATCCGCCTGGCCATCATGAGCGACCTTCACGTCGAGAAGGGTCCCTACCATCTCCCCGCCGTCGAGGCCGATCTGTGGATCCTGGCCGGCGACATCGGCTGGGGCCCCGAGGGGGTGCGCTGGATCGCGGACCACCTGCATGGCCGCCCCTGCGCCTACGTGGCCGGCAACCGCGAGCACTGGCACTGGGGCGAAGGCACCGACCCCGTGGCCGAGCTGCGCCGACTCGCCGCCGACGTGCCGGGCCTGTCCTTTCTCCAGGACCAACGGGCCGAGTTCTCGTTCGGGGATCGCCGCCTGCGGGTGCTGGGCGCCACCTTGTGGACCAACTACGCCCTGGAGAACGACCCAGAGGCCACCATGCGGCTGTGCCAGGAAAAGATGCCCGACTACAAGAACGGGCGCGGCTCCGATGGCCGGACACTGACCGCCGCCCAGGTTCTGGCGTGGAACCGAGCCAGCGTCGCCTTCCTGGAGGAGGCCCTGGCCGAGGATTTCGCCGGCGACACCATCGTGGTCACCCACCACTGCCCCACCGCGACCAGCCTGAAGGCGCGGCGCCCCGAGCACGTACCGACCACCGCGTCGGTGACCGAGCTGGACGGGCTGATCGCCGCCCGCCAACCGCTGCTGTGGGTGCACGGCCACACCCACTGGGATTGCGACCATGCCATCGGCCGCACCCGCGTCCTCACCCGCCAGCGCGGCACCCCCGAGAACGAGGACTTCACCCCGCTGGTGGTGACGATCTGAACAGCCGCCGCAGGCCATCCTGGATGGCGAGGTCGGCGGCCACCCGCACGGCGTCGGCGGGATGGCGCAGCAGGTGAAGCTCCACCTCGCGGCGCCGGCGCGGATCGAGTCTGCCATCCACATAGGCCAGCAGGTCGTCCTCTCCCACCGGCCGCGACGGCGGCCGCGGAGGCCGGGTGGCGGTCATCGCGGCGCGCTCCCGGCGACTGGCGGCGCCATGGACTGCTCGCCACCGCCGCCGGCTTGCAGGGCGGCCGGCGCGCAGCGGGCGCGCACGCTGTCGAGGCCGCCGGTGGTGTCGATCCGGCAGATCATCACCTCGCCGGTCACCCGGTTGATGCGCCAGGCCGTTTCGCGGTCGGCGGCGACCATCTCGTAGACCGGCGGCCCACCGGCCTGGGTACCGGGGGTCATGGCCTGCTGCTGCGGCTGCTCCTGCGCCAGGGCGGCGGGCGCCAGGAGGCCGGCCAGGGCGGCGAGGGCGAGGATGCGCATGGCCGGGCCTCCCTCACTCGACGGCCGACGGGTCGGAGGCCATCTGCTCGATGATGCCCTCGACACGCCCTTGCAGACCGGGATCCTCGCGGATGGCCAGAGCGATGGTGTTGTAGCGGTCGACACTCATGCCGTCCTGCTGGATGGCCTCCTCCATGTCCTCGACCGCCTGTGCCTTGAGCTCCTCGACCCGCATCGGGTCGGGCTCCTGGCTGATCAGCATCATGTAGCCGTGCTGCACCCCCATCAACCGCACGAAGGCCGACACGAAGTCCACCAGTTCGCGGTCGTCGGGCACGGGATCGAGGGCGGCGGCGGGGGCCTGGTCCTCGGGGGCGGCGGCCACGGCGGGGGCGGGCGCCGCCAGGGCCAGGCCGAACGCCACCAGGAGGGCCGGAAGGAAGGGACGCATGGGGGGCCTCGCATCGGTTGGGTTCCATCAGGCAAATGCCGGGTGCCGGTCCATTGTTCCCGCTCCAGAAGGGTACGAGGCGCTGGCCCCGGCCGCCGGGCGCCGCTATGCTGCCGCCCCTTGTCCCGGAAGCGTGGCCATGACCGTCCACTTCATCGGCGCCGGCCCCGGCGCCCCCGACCTGATCACCGTGCGCGGCCTGAACCTGATCCGGCGCTGCCCGGTGGTGCTGTACGCCGGCTCCCTGGTGCCGGCCGAGATCGTCGCCGAGGCCGCCCCCGGCGCCCGCGTGCTCGACACCGCGCCCATGCATCTCGACGAGATCGTGGCCGAGATGACGGCCGCCCACGACGCCGGCCACGACGTGGCGCGCGTGCATTCCGGCGATCCCTCCATCTACGGGGCCATCGCCGAGCAGATGCGCCGGCTCGACGCGCTCGCCATCCCTTATGACGTCACCCCCGGCGTGCCGGCCTTCGCCGCCGCCGCGGCCGCGCTGTCCACCGAGCTGACGCTGCCCGACGTGTCGCAGACGGTGATCGTGACCCGGACCGCCATGCGCAGCTCGGCCATGCCCGAGGGCGAGGACCTCGCCACCCTGGGCCGCAGCCGGGCGACGCTGGCCATCCACCTGTCGGTCAATAACCTGGCCAACGTGGTCCGGGAGCTCTTGCCGCTCTACGGCGCCGACTGCCCGGTGGTGGTGGCCTATCGGGTGTCGTGGCCGGACCAGGCCTTCCTGCGCGGAACCCTGGCCGACATCCGCGACAAGGTGAAGGCCGCCGGCTTCACCCGCACCGCCCTGATCCTGGTCGGCCGGGTGTTCGGCGAGGCGGAATTCACGGACTCCCGCCTCTACGCGGCCGACCACGCCCATGTGCTGCGGCCGGCGAAATCCTGACTACCGCCGCCCGCCCCATTTGGCGAGCTTCGCCAGCAGGTCCGCCGGCTTGAACGGCTTGCCGACATAGTCGTCCATGCCGGCGGCCAGGCAGCGCTCCTCGTCGCCGGCCAGGACATTGGCAGTCATGGCGATGATCGGCGTCGCCGCCGCCGACCCGGCCAGGGCGCGGATGTGGCGGGTGGCCTCGAAGCCGTCCATCTCCGGCATGTGGACATCCATCAGCACGGCGTCGAAGCGGCCGGCGGCGACCGCCTCGACGGCGCTGCGGCCGTCGGCGACCACGGTGACCGCGTGGCCCATCTTCTCCAGCAGCACCGACGCCACCTTCTGGTTCACCGGGTTGTCCTCGGCCAGCAGGATGGCCAGCGGGCGGCCGCCGGCCGGCGGCGCCTCGGCGGGAGCGGGGGCGACCTCGATGGGGGCGCTGGCGAAGGGCAGCGTGAACCAGAAGCGGCTGCCCCGGCCCGGCCGGCTGTCCACGTCGATGGTGCCGCCGAGCAGCTCGACCAGCCGCTTGCAGATGGCCAGCCCCAGCCCGGTGCCGCCGAAGCGCCGCGAGATCGACGAATCCGCCTGGCTGAACGACTGGAACAGGCGGTCGCGGGCGTCGTCCGGGATGCCGACCCCGGTGTCGCGGACCTCGAACCTCAGGTCCAGCGTATCGGCGTGGCGCGCAGCCGGGAACACCGACACCGCGACGCCGCCCTTCTCGGTGAACTTGACCGCGTTGCCGACCAGGTTGAGCAGGACCTGGCGCAGGCGCCCGATGTCGCCCACCAGGGCGGCGGGCACGTCGGCGGCCACGTCCAGCGTCAGCTCGATCCCCTTCTCGCGGGCACGCGGGCCCATCAGCGCCACCACGTCGTCCAGCGCGCGGCCAAGGTCGAACGGCTCGGCCTCCACCGCCACCCGCCCGGCCTCCAGGCGCGAGAATTCCAGGATGTCGTTGAGGATCGTCAGCAGCGCCTCGCCCGAGGAATGGATGGTGCCCACGTAGTCGCGCTGATGGTCGTCGAGCCGGGTGTCGAGCAGCAGATGCGCCATGCCGAGGATGCCGTTCATGGGCGTGCGGATCTCATGGCTGATCACCGCCAGGAACTCGGACTTGGCGCGGCTGGCGGCCTCGGCGGCCTCCTTGGCGCGGGTCAGCTCCTGCTCGAAGGCGACGCGCTCGCTGATGTCGGTGACCGCGCCGACGATGCCCACCACCTTGCCCTGGGTGTTGCGGAAGGCCGCCTTGTGGATGACGACGGCGACCATGTGGCCGGCGGGATGGCGGAAGGTGAGGTCGAAGACCTGCTGGCGGGTGCGGCCGTCGATGAGGTCGCGGTCGGTCTCCTCGGCGCGGGACAGCAGCATGCTGTCGCCGCCGAGCTCCTTGAGGCCGGCGCCGATGATCTGCTCGCGCGGGCGACCGACCAGGTCGACGAAGGCGCGGTTGCAGCCGAGATGGCGGCCATGGGTGTCGCGGTAGAAGATCGCGTTGGGAATGGTGTCGATCACCGTCTGGTGCAGGGCCAGCTGGTCCTGCAACGCGTTCTCGGCCGCCTTGCGGGCGGTGATGTCGTTGCATGCGACCAGCACGCCGCGTTCGCCGTCCTGGTCCAGCGGGATCATCGACACCAGGCCCCGGAAGCGGCGGCCGTCGGCGGCGAACAGGCTGGCCTCGTGGTCGTCGACGAACCCCGCGCGCTCGAGCTGGCGCAGCATGTGGACGAGATCGCGCTTCGCCACCGACCCGGGCGGCAGCGGGGCGCCGACCATCTCGGCCGGCTCCAGTCCCATCAGCCGGCCGGCCCGCTGGTTGGCGTAGAGCACGGTGCCGTCGCCGCGCGACAGCACCGCCAGCGGGAACGGCGCCGCCGACAGGATGGCGGACAGGCGGTTCTCGCTGGCCGCCAGCCGCGCCCGCGCCTCGCCCTGTTCCCCCATGTGGCGCACCCAGAAGAAGGCCAGCACGCCGACCAGCATCGCCAGGCCACTGCCCAGCGTGCGCAGCTGCATGACCGACACCGGCTGATAGGCCTCCCAGCCGCCCCGGGGCAGACCGGCCAGCATCCAGCGGCCGCCGGGCAGGATCACCTCGGTCATCACCGGGTCGCGATCGAACAGACGGGGGGCGCCGTGGAACACCTCGCCCCGCTCGCCGAGGCCGTCCTTGCCCCGGATGGCGATCTCGAGACCCAGCGCGGGGTCGTTGACCCCCGCATCGGCCAACAAGCCCGGCAGGTTGATGGGGATCGACACCACCCCCCAGGGCGGGCCGCTGCCGGGCTCGCCACCGGGCGGGGTCAGGTACACCGGGGTGCGGCCGATGATGGCGGTGCCGCCCTGGACCAGGTTGACCGGCCCGGCCAGGATCGACTGGCGGGTCTCGAACATCCGCTTGACGGCCGGCCATTGGCTGGGCAGGTCGCGGTAGTCGACGCCCAGGATGGCGGCGTTGCCCTCGACCGGATAGACGTAGGTCATCACCGTGCCGCGCGCCATGCCGACATTTCGGATGTTGCGGCGCTGGGCCATCATCTCGCGGGCAAGGGCCTCGAATTCCTCGCGGGTGACGTCCTGGCGAACCGCCACGATGGCCGACAGGCTGCGGGTGAGCAGCAGGGTGCCGTTGAGCTCACCCTCCAGGCGTGCGCGCACGGTAGACAGGCGGTTGAGCGTGTCGAGGCGCAGCTCCTGGAGCGAACGCGCCCGCTCCAGCCGCTCGACGATGGTCAGCCCGCCCAGCGCCACCAAGGTGGCCAGCAGGGCGACCACCAACGGCCTGGCTCTCGCGCCCATTTCCCCCAAGATGCGGCTCCCCCCCGAACCCGAGGTCAGTGCGTGTGGTCGTGTTCCGGCAACTCGTCCGGAGCGTGAGTGTGCTCGTGCGGCTTCCAGGCGTGGCGCGGGTCGTCGTGGTCGTGGGCATGGCCGCCCCCGGCCTCGTGGTCGTGCGGATGGCTGTGCTGGTGCACGTGGTCGTGGCTGTGGGTGTGGGCGTGGGCATGGCTGTGCACGGTGTCGCCATGGCTGTGCGGATGCGTATGCACGTGGGTGTGCTCGTGAGCATGGGCGTGCTTGTGCTCGTGGCTGTGGCGCCCGTGATGGCTTCCGTGCATGCACCCTCCGGATTTGTTTTCATCCGAGATTATCGGATCGTTGGCCGGCACGCCACTTTGGATATTGCGCCGGCCTGCACGCAGTCGCATAATCCCACCCGAACCGCCGGCGCGTCGACCGGCGGGCCCCGTCTTGGAGAAGGATTTCCCCCATGTCGCTCCCGCGTCTCGTGCCGGCCGTCGCCGCCCTGTTCGCCGCCCTGCCCGCCGCCGCCCACGAGATCGGCGTCGGCCACGACCACGCCGTGCTGGACGGCTCGCTGGTCGTCGGCGCCCTGCTGGCGGTGGCCGGCCTGGGCCTGTGGTACGCGCGCAACCGCTAAGCCCATGCGCGCTGGAATGGTCGCGGTGCTGGCGGCGATCGCCGCCGGTGCCGCCGTTCCCGCCGCCGCCCATACCCTGGGGACGCACGGCGCCGGCTTCGCCGCCGGCCTGTCGCATCCCGTGGGCGGCCTCGACCATCTGCTGGCGATGGTCACTGTCGGCCTGTGGGCGGCCCAGGATGGCGGTCGCGCCGTGTGGGCGGTTCCGGCCGCCTTCCTGGCGTCGATGGTCGGCGGCGGCCTGCTGGGCATGG
>JBFMHS010000040.1:0-7238 GCA_040751765.1 Pseudomonadota bacterium
AAGCTGATCAGTTGCACTCCGCCGAAGAACAGGGTGGCGACCATCAGCGACGCGTAGCCGGGCACGTCGATGCCCAGGAACGCCGTCCGCAGGATGATGACAAGGCCGTAGAGCAGGCCGATGGCGGCGGCGACCATGCCGACGAAGGTCCACACCTTGAGCGGCACGGAGGTGAACGAGGTGATCCCGTCGATGGCGAGGCGCCACAGGCGCAGCAGGTTGAACTTGGTCACCCCGCCCGCCCGCTCGGCCACGTCGTAGGGCAGCAGCGTCTGCCGGAACCCGACCCAGGCGTAGAGCCCCTTCATGAAGCGGGTATGCTCGGGCATGGCGTTGAGCACGTCGACGACCTTGCGGTCGAGCAGGCGGAAGTCTCCGGCCCCGGGCGGAAGCCTCACCTCGGACACCCGCTCGAACAACCAGTAGAAGGCCCGCGCATTGACCTTCTTCAGCCACGTCTCCCCCTCGCGGTCGCGGCGCACGGCGATGACCATCTCGGCACCGTCGCGCCAGGCCTCCAGCATGTCCCGGATGAGTTCGGGCGGATGCTGGAGGTCGGCGTCGATCATCACCACCGCCCGACCCCGCGTGTGCTGGAGACCGGCGGTCAGCGCCAGCTCCTTGCCGAAGTTGCGCGACAGTTCGACCAGCTTTATCCTCGCGTCGCGGCGATGGTGGGCGACCACGCGGTCCACCGTGTCGTCACGGCTGCCGTCATCGACGCACACCACCTCGTAGGACACCCCGATGTCGCGCATCACTGCGTCCAGCCGCTCGAACAGGCGGTCGACATTGCCCGATTCATTGAACATCGGCACCACCAGCGACAGCAGCGGAGCTTCCATGGTGTTCTCGGACATGACGCCAACCCTTTGCGCCAGGGACAATGGATGCGGCAGAGTGTGATGAAATGATCCCTCGCGTCAACGGCCGGCCCCGAAGGGCGACGACCCCGCCATGAGCATGCTGTCAACCCTCGATACCGTCACCCTGTGCGCCGACGACTACGGGCTGGCGCCCGGCGTCGGCACCGCCATCCGCGACCTGATCGCCCGGGGCCGCCTGCAGGCGACCGGATGCATGACCGGCTCGCCCCACTGGCCGGCCGAGGCCGCGCTGCTGAAGCCCCTGGACGACCGCGCCGACATCGGCCTGCATGTCACCTTGACCGACCAGCGGCCGCTGGGGCCGATGCCGGGCCTGGCCCCCGAGGGCCGCCTGCCGCCGCTCGGCCGCCTGCTCAAGCTGGCGCTGGCACGACGGCTGGACCGCGCCGAGATCGCCTGCGAGGTCGAACGCCAGTTCGACGCCTTCGTCGCCGCCATGGGCCGCGCCCCCGACTTCATCGACGGCCACCACCACGTCCATCAGCTGCCCATCGTGCGCGAGGTGGTGCTGGAGCTGTGGCGGCGGCGCATGGGAGGGAGGGGCTGGGTGCGCAGCTGCTTCGAGCCGCATCGCGACATCCTGCGCCGGGGGGTGTCGCCCCTGCGGGCCCATGTCATCTCGGAACTTGGCCGGAGCTTCCGCCGCCGCCTGGAGCGGGCGCGCGTGCCGCACAACACCTCGTTCCGGGGGGTCTACGACTTCTCTGGCCGGGTACCCTTCGACCGCCTGTTCGCCACCTTCACCGCCCATCCGCGCGGCCGCACCCTCGTGATGGTCCATCCCGGGCTGGTGGACGACGCCCTGCGTGACGCCGACAGCCTGACCGGCCAGCGCGAGGTGGAATACCGCTTCCTGGCCTCGGACAACTGTGCCCGCGTGCTGAGGGGCGGCGGGATCACCCTGGCGCGGCTCGCGCCGGCACCATGACCGCCCCGGGGACCGCCCCGGGGACCGCCCCCGCAACCGCCTCCGGCGCGGCCTTCCGCCTGGGTGTCTTCTACGCCGCCATGTTCGCGGCCATCGGTATCCACATGCCGTTCTGGCCCCTATGGCTGGCCGACCGGGGGCTGTCGCCGGCCGAGATCGGCTGGATCGTCGCCGCCACCTACCTGGCCAAGGTGGCCGTCAACCCGGTGGTCGGGCACATGGTGGACCGCCGCGGTGACCGCCGTGGACCGATGGTCGCCCTGGCCTCGGCGGCCGCCATCGCCTGGCTCGCCCATGCGCTGGCTGACGGGTTCTGGGCCATCCTGGCGGTGACCACGGTGTCGGTGGGCCTGTGGACGGCGATCATGCCGCTGGGCGAGAGCCTGGCGATGATTTCAGTGACCCGTCACCGCCTTGACTACGGGCGCGTGCGGCTGTGGGGCTCGCTGGCCTTCATCGCGGCGGCCTCGGCAGCGGGACGTCTGCTGGTCGACACTCCACCTTCGGCGCTTATGTGGCTGGTGGCCGGCGGCCTGGCGGCGACCGCGCTGGCCTGCCGGGGGCTGCCCGACGAGCGCGCCTCCGCTCCGCCCGGCCGCCCGGCCCCGCTCGGGCGCTTGCTGACCAGCGCCCCGTTTTTGTTGTTCCTGGCGGCTGCCAGCCTCAACCAGGCCGGACATACGGTCTACTACGCCTTCTCGACCATCCACTGGAAGGCGGCGGGGATCAGCGACGACACCATCGGCCTGCTGTGGTCCGAAGGCGTGCTGGCCGAGATCGTGCTGTTCGCCTTCTCTGGCGCGGTGATGCGGCGGGTCGGACCCGGCGCGCTGCTGTTGGTGGCGGCCGCCTGCGCGGTGGCCCGCTGGCTGGCGCTGGCGGCATCGGTCGAGGTGCCCGTCCTGGCGGCGGTCCAGCTCCTGCACGCGGCCACCTTCGGCTGCGCCCATCTGGCGGCCATGCATTTCATCCAGCGGGCGGTGCCGGCCGGACTGTCGGCGCGGGCCCAGGCGTTGTATTCCGCCACCGCCATGGGCCTGGCGCCGGGCCTGATGAGCCCGGTCACCGGCTGGCTCTACGCCACCCTGGGCGCCTCGGCCTTCCTGGTGATGGCGGGCTTCGCCGCCTGCGCCGCCGCCGCCGCCTGGGCCCTGGCGCGACGGTGGACAGGCGGTCCGGTGCTGGCGGCCGCCTGAGGGGTCACACCGTCATGCCCACCTGTTGAGGCGCCATCGCCAGGATGCCGGCCAGGATGCGCAGTCCGCGCTCGACCTCGTCGCGGCTGGACGGGGCGGAGATGGACAGGCGCACCCCGTCGCGGTGGGGGCGGCCGACGACGAAGGATTCGGTGGGTGACACCGCCACCCCCAGCCGCCCGGCCTCGGCGACGAAGGCGCCCGATCGCCACGGCGGCTCCAGCGGCAGCCAGATGTTCAGCGAGGCCGAGGCGGGCCGCACGTGCTCGCCCAGGATGCGGGCGGCGATGTCCGCCCGCGCCGCGCATTCCTCGCGCTGGGCATCGGCCAGGGCGAAGGCGGTGCCCTCCTCGATGAGGATGGCGGCGGCCTCCACCAACAGGGTCGCCAGGGTCAGGGTGGTGGCGCCCACGGCGGCCTCGGCGCGGCCGCGCAGGCGTGGCGGCGCCGTCATGAACCCGACCCGCAGCCCCGGCGACACCGACTTGGCCATGGCGGTGATGTAGAGCACACGCTCGGGAGCGAAGGTGCTGATGGACGGGGGCGCCCCCGGATGCAGGAAGCGGTGGATGCCGTCCTCGATGACGAAGGCGTCGTGGCGACGGGCGGCGTCGGCGATGGCGCGGCGGCGCTGCTCGGACAAGGTGGAGTTGAGCGGGTTGTGCACGGTGGCGATGGTGTACAGCACCCGCCCCTTGTGGTCGGCGAAGGCGCGCTCGACCTCGTCGGGGAGCAGACCGCCGTCGTCGGTGGCCACCGGCACCAGATGGCGCCCCAGCAGGCTGGCGGCGCTGCGGATGCCGGGATAGGTGAAGTCCTCCACCAGCACCGCGTCGCCAGGATGGGTGGTCGCGGCCAGCGCCCCGATCAGGCATTGCTGGCTGCCCACCCCGACCACGATGTCGGCGGGATCTGCCTCCACTCCTTCCCAGGCCAGCCAGCGGGCAGCGGCGGCACGATGGCGCGGCCAGGCCGGTTCCAGGTTGTAGGACAGGATCTGCGGCAAATCCGCCCGCCGGGCGAGGGCTTCCAGCACCGGCGCGATGACCGAGGCGCCCTGGTCGCTGGACGGCCGGTTCAGGGCCATGTTGATCAGGCCGCCGCGCCCATTGAGCTCTGGCGGCAGGAACTGGGCGATCGCCGGCAGGCCGTCGGTGCCGGGCGCCTTGACATAGGTGCCGCGCCCGACCTCGCCCGACACCAGCCCCCGCCGCTCGGCCTCGGCATAGGCGCGGGCGATGGTGCCCACCGTCACCTTCAGCCGCCAAGCCAGGTCACGGTGGGTGGGCAGGCGGGCACCGGCGGCCAGACGGCCGGCGGCGACGTCATGCTCCAGCGCCTCGACGATGGCACGGTACAGGGGGCCGGAGCGGGTGGAGAGGTCGGGGAGCCAGCTTGACATGGTGTCAATACTGTCATTGACACCCAACCCGGGTCAAGCAATGAGTCAATCATGGTGCCAAAGGAGGATTGCACCATGATATCACTGCATTGGATCGGTTCAACTTCACAACCCCGGCGCCACACCACCATCATCCGCATCGCCGACGCGATCCTGGACTGGGTCGCCGCCGACCGCGAGCGGCTGCGGCTGGCCGCGCTGGACGACCGCGCCCTGGCCGATTTCGGCGCCAACCGTTGCGACGTGGAGCGCGAATTCCGGCGATGATCGCCGCCTCCCACCGGTCGGCCAGCGCGGCACATCCATCACGCCCGTATGGACAGGCGGGAAGTCGAGGAAATCCGCCGGGTGGCGGGCATCCCACCCATACTTCTGGAATGTTGCTGTCGGGTCTTTGCCTGATACCAATTCGCAACTACCAGTTTTACCCTGGACATGAACAGGTTCGAGGACACCATGACCCAGGGTTTTGAAGCAAATCCGTGCCGGCCGATGCCGTGGCTGGACGCCTTCGCGGTTGGCGATCCCCGGATCGACGCCGAGCACCGCGCCCTGATGGACGGCTGCAACCAGTTCTGCCGGCTCGTCGCGGCTGGCGCCGCCACCGCCGAGATCATGGCCACCGTCCACCGGCTGGCCGCCGCGTTCGAGGACCACATGGCCAGCGAGGAGGCCCTGTTCCCCGCCATCCGCTTCCCCGGCGGCCCCCGTCACCTGGCCGAGCATCAGCGCTTGCGCGCCCGCCTGACCGAGCTGACTGCCCACGCCTCCCGCGCCCAGCCCGCCCGCGACCTCGGTGCCCACGCCAACGCCCTGCGCGCACAACTGGTCGAACACCTGTTGCGCTACGATCTCGCCTATAAGACCTGGGTGGAAGAAGCGCGGGGGTAGCCGCTGCCCTTTGGCAAAAAAAGGGGCCCCCAAGGGCCCCTTTCCTCTTTCCGGACGAACCGTCCTTACTCCGCCGGCTCCTTGCGGGCCTTGGCGTAGCCCACGGTTTCCAGCGACTCCTCGATCTCGTTGAGGATCTCGGGGTCGTCGATGGTCGCCGGCATCTTGAAATCCTGGTTGTCGGCGATCTTCTGCATGGTGCCGCGCAGGATCTTGCCCGATCGGGTCTTGGGCAGGCGTTTGACCACGGTACAGGTCTTGAAGGCCGCCACCGGGCCGATGGTCTCGCGCACCAGCTTCACCACTTCGGCGATGATCTGGTCGTGCGGCTTCGTGACGCCCGCCTTGAGGCAGATGAACCCCAGCGGCAGCTGGCCCTTCAGCTGGTCGGCGACACCGATCACGGCGCACTCGGCCACATCGGGGTGGCTGGCCAGGACCTCTTCCATCTGGCCGGTCGACAGGCGGTGGCCGGCGACGTTGATGATGTCGTCGGTGCGGGCCATGACGTAGACATAGCCGTCCTCGTCGATCATGCCGGCGTCGGCGGTCTTGTAGCAGCCGGGGAATTCGGCCAGGTAGCTGTCGAAGAACCGCTGCTCGGCGTTCCACAGGGTGTAGAACGAGCCGGGAGGCAGCGGCAGGCGCACCACCAGCGAGCCGACCTTGCCGGGCTCGCAGGGCTGGTGCCCCTCGTCGAGGACCTCCAGGCCCCAGCCCGGGGCCGGCTTGGTCGGCGAGCCGGGCTTGACCGGGAATTCATGCAGGCCAAGGCAGTTGGCGGCGATGGCCCAGCCGGTCTCGGTCTGCCACCAGTGGTCAACGACCGGAACCTTGAGGTTGGTCTGCGCCCACTTGATGGTATCGGGGTCCGAGCGCTCGCCGGCCAGGAACAGGGCGCGCAGGCTGGAGATGTCGTACTTCTTCAGCAGCTCGGCGTTGGGGTCCTCGCGCTTGATGGCGCGGAACGCGGTCGGCGCGGTGAACAACGTCGACACCTTGTGCTGGCTGATGACCCGCCAGAAGGCGCCGGCATCGGGGGTGCCGACCGGCTTGCCCTCGTAGACGATGGTGGTGTTGCCGTTCAAGAGCGGGCCGTAGACGATATAGGAGTGGCCGACCACCCAGCCCACGTCCGAGGCCGCCCAGTAAACCTCGCCCGGCTTGACGTTGTAGACGTTCTTCATGGTCCACTTCAGCGCCACCATGTGGCCGCCGTTGTCGCGGACCACGCCCTTGGGCTGGCCGGTGGTGCCGGAGGTGTAGAGAATGTACAGCGGATCGGTGGCGGCCACCTGCACGCAATCATGCGCGGCGGCGGTGGCCATGGCATCGGCCCAGTCGACGTCGCGGCCGGCGACCAGGTCGGCCTTGGCCTGCGGGCGTTGCAGGATCACGCACTTGCCGGGCTTGTGCTCGGCCAGCTCGATGGCGTGGTCGAGCAGCGGCTTGTAGGCGATCACGCGGCTGCCCTCGATGCCGCACGAGGCCGACACGATGGCCTTGGGCTTGGCATCGTTGATGCGGGTGGCCAGCTCGTTGGAGGCGAAGCCGCCAAACACCACCGAATGCACCGCGCCCAGGCGCGCGCAGGCCAGCATGGCGATCACCGCCTCGGGGACCATCGGCATGTAGACGATGACGCGGTCGCCCTTGGCCACGCCCTGGGCGGCCAGCACGCCGGCGAAGCGCGACACCTGGTCCTTCAGCTCGGCATAGGTGATGGTGCGCACGGTGCTGGTGACCGGGCTGTCATAGATGATGGCGGCCTGGTCGCCGCGCCCCTGCTCGACGTGGACGTCCACCGCGTTGTAGCAGGTGTTGACGACGCCGCCGGAGAACCAGCGGTAGATGGGCTTCTTGGAGTCGTCGAGGACCTTGTCCCAGGTCTTGTACCAGTGCAGCTCCTTGGCCGCCTCGCCCCAGAACCCCTC
>JBFMHS010000400.1:0-4935 GCA_040751765.1 Pseudomonadota bacterium
GGCGCATCGTCTACACCAGCCCCAGCTTCACCGGCATCCAGGCCGCCGTGCGCGGTGGCCTGGATGCCGGTGCTGCCGCGTGAAATGGTGACCGCTGGCCTGATGGTCATCGGCCCGGACCAGGGCCTGCCCGAACTGGCGGATACGGAAATCGTGCTCCTGCGGGCTCCCGGACGCATATCGAAAGCCGCCGAGATGCTGGCTGAAAACCTGATCAGATCCCTCGGAACGCCCTTGCGCGAAGATCGGTGAACTGGCTGACGGGCTGCCGGCTCGATGAGCCGCCTTGCGGCCGAAGATGTAAGATGCCTATGATCCGGCTCGCTTCCCAGGAGCTTCTTAATCAGCCGGACCAGGTTCAGGAAGGGCATAGGTCAGAAAAGGCCAGCTCCCTTCCACACCGAGGCCCTGTTCGCGCTCCCATTCCGAGAAAGTACGCCGCCGACATGGACCTGTTTCCCTCCGACCATCCGCTGACGCGGGCGTTGGCCGAACGCGCCTACACCGATCTCACCTCCGTCCAGTCGGCAGTGCTCGCCCCCCAGGCGGCAGACCGCGACTTGCTGGTTTCGGCCCAGACGGGGTCCGGCAAGACGGTCGCCTACGGCCTGGCCATGGCCGGCACCCTGATGGGCCAGGCCTCGGCGCTCGGCGCTGTCGACGAACCGCTGGCCCTGGTCATCGCCCCCACCCGTGAACTGGCACTGCAGGTGCACGCCGAACTGGGCTGGCTGTACCGCCATGCCGGCGGGCAGGTGGTGTCGTGCGTCGGCGGCATGGACCCGCGCGCCGAGCAACGGATGCTGGCCCGCGGCGCCCATATCGTGGTCGGCACTCCCGGCCGCCTGCGCGACCATATCGAGCGCGGCGCGCTGCGCACGGGACAGCTTCGCGTGGCGGTCCTGGATGAAGCCGATGAGATGCTGGACATGGGGTTCCGCGAGGATCTCGAATTCATTCTCGAGGCCACCCCGCGGCAGCGCCGGACCCTGCTGTTCTCGGCGACGCTGCCGCATGAGATCGTCGCCATGGCCCGGCGCTATCAGCGCGACGCCTTGCGCATCGCCCTGACCTCGGGGCCGCAGGGCCACGCCGACATCGAATACCGGGCGGTGCGGGTGGCCCCCACCGAGGTCGAGCACGCGGTGGTCAACCTGCTGCGCTATTTTGATTCACCAACCACCATGGTGTTCTGCGGCACGCGCGAGGCGGTGCGCCACCTTCAGGCCAGCCTGCTGGAACGCGGCTTCGCCGTGGTGGCGCTGTCGGGCGAGCTGAGCCAGAACGAACGCAACCACACCCTTCAGGCGCTGCGCGATGGGCGTGCCCGGGTCTGCGTGGCCACCGACGTCGCCGCCCGCGGCATCGATCTGCCCAGCCTCGACCTGGTGATCCACGCAGACCTCCCGCGCACCGCCGAAACTATGCAGCATCGTAGCGGCCGCACCGGGCGCGCCGGGCGCAAGGGCGTCAGCGTCCTGCTGGTGCCGATGTCGCGGCGCCGCCGCGCCGAAGGCCTGATCCAGGCAGCCGGCCTGAGGGTGCAATGGAGCGGCCCGCCCTCGGCCGAGGACATCCTCGAGTTGGACCAGCAACGCCTGCTGCGGCTTCCCCTGCTCGACGAGGACATCGCCGAGGAGGATCGCGGCGTCGTGCGGGCCCTGCTGGAGAACCGCTCGGCGGAGGAGGTCGCCGCCGCCCTGGTCCGTCTCTACCGCTCGCGGCTGCCGGCCGCCGAGGAGGTGTTCGACCCCGGCCAGGCCATCCCGGCCCGCGCTTCCGGCGAACCCGCACGGCCGCGTGGAGAGCGGGAAAGCCGTCCGTCGGCCTGGTTCCGGCTCAATATCGGCCGCATGAAGAACGCCGACCCACGCTGGCTGATCCCGCTGATCTGCCGCCAGGGCAGGATCACCAAGCAGGAAATCGGCGCCATCCGCATCATGGAGCGCGAGACCCGCTTCGAGTTCGACGCCGCCGTGGCCGACCGCTTCCTCGCCGCCATCCGCCAGATCGAGAAGCCGGAAGGCCGCATCGAGCCGCTGACGGAGGCGCCGCCCGAAGCCGAGCGGGTCCACCGGGGACCAAGGCCCCCGTCATCGGCGGCGACCGGCAAGGACGGGAAGAAGCCCAAGCCCCATCGCAAGGGCAAACCCCGCGGCGCCCCCCTGCCGGCTGGCGGACGCGGCTAATACACCACGTTCATGACCGTCAGCGCCACGACCAGGAACAACACGGTCATGCCGCCGCCCGCCTTGATGTAGTCGGCCACCCGGTATCCGCCCGGCCCCATCAGCAGTGCGTTGACCTGATGGGTGGGGATCAGGAACGAGTTCGAGGTGGCGATGCCCACCGTCAGGGCGAACAGGGCCGGGTCGGCGCCGGAGCCGATGGCCATGTTGACCGCCAGCGGCACCAGCAGGACGGTGGCCCCGATGTTGGACATCACCAGCGAGAACAACGTGGCCAGGATGGCGATGGCCGCCTGGAGGCCCCAGGCGGGCACCCCGCCCAGCAGGCTGAGCGTCCGCTCGGCGATGAAGGCGGCGGTCCCCGAGTTCTCGACGGCGAGGCCGAGCGGGATCAGGCCGGCCAGCAGGAACACCGTCTTCCAACTGACGGCGCGATAGGCCTCGTTGGCGGACAGCACGCCGGTCAGGATCATGCCCAGCGCGCCGGTCATCAACGCGATGGACAGGCGCAGGTCGCTGAACAGGGCCAGCGAGATGGACAAGACGAAGAAGAACAGCGCCGGGACGACCTTGTGCGGGCGATCCTCCTCGTGGGGATAGTTGGTGGTCACCACCAGGTAGTCGGGATTCCGTTCCAGATGCGCGAGGTTGGCCCATGTGGTGTGCACCACCAGGGCGTCACCGGAGCGGAACGGCGTGTCGCGCACATTGCAGGCATCGCCCTCGGAGCAGATGGTGGCATCACCGCGATAGATGGCGAGCAGCGACAGACCGGTGGTCTTGCGCATCCAGATGTCGCGCGCGGTCTTGCCGATCAGGGTCGAGCGCGGCGGAATCACCACCTCGGCGATGCCGGCCTTGGCCGGGGAGAGGACCTCGGCGAACAGGTCGAGCTTGGGCTTGACCACGACCTTGGCATTCTCGACGAACCGGTCGAACAGGTCGGGGGCGACCAGAACGCCCAGCACGTTGCCGGCCTCGACACCCAGGTTGCGGTCGACGCCCTGGGCGCCGAAGCGCGGGCCGTCGCCCTTCTCCACCGCGACGACGCGGATGGCATGGGCCTGCTCGATCTCCAGCATGGTCTTGCCGACCAGCGGGCTGTCGGCTCCAACGGTGACCTCGTGGAGGTCGTAGCCGATGCCGTAGACCTTGTCCAAGTAGTCCTTGGAGCTGTGCGCGTCGCTCTTGACGCCCTTGTGGGCGGGCAGAACGAAGCGCCCGGCGACCAGGAAGTAGAGGATGCCCGCCGCCACCAGGGCGGCGCCCACCGGGGTGACCGAGAACAGCCCCCACGGCGCCATCTGTTGGTCGGGGGGCAGCGCCTTGTTGGAGGCCATCATCACGTCGTTGAGCAGGATCAGCGGACTGGTGCCGATCATGGTCGACACGCCGCCCAGGACGACACAGAACCCCATGGGGATCAGCATCCGCGACATCGGCAACCCGGTATGGGCCGAGATGCGCGACACCACCGGCAGGAACAGCGCGGCGGTGCCCACGTTCTGCATGAAGGACGAGACGAAGGCGGCGGAAGCGGAAACGGTTGACACCACCCGGCCCTCCGACCGCCCGCCGTATTTCAGGAGGAACCGCGCCACACGGGTCATGATGCCGGTCTTGTCCAGGCCCGAGCCGATGATCATCACCGCGATGATGGAAATCACCGCGTTCGAGGCGAAGCCCTTGAACAGCTCCTTCTCGGCCACCAGGCCCTTGGCCAGCCCCATGACCGGGGCCAGGAAGCCGGTCAGCCCCAGCAGGATCATGATGGCGATGGCCGCGACGTCGACCTCGACGATCTCGAAGACGAACAGATAGACCGTCAGCAACAGGATGGCGCCCACCCAGGCGATCTCGACGGTGGGAACGATGGACGCGAAATAGGCTCCCAGGGCGGCGAACAGGGCCGCCGCGATCAGTTTCTTGGGGGACAGGCCCCGGAGGAAGGTCATGGTGGTGGTCTCTCGCAAGGGATCAGCCGCCGACGGCGCGCAGCCGGGCGGTTGCGGCGCGGGCGCAGGTGGGGCAGAGGCCGGACTCGGCATGGCGGTGCAGGGCCGGCAGCTGGCGCCGCCGTAGGAAGTCGCGGAACGCCTCGGTGGCATGTTCGGCGCCGCATTCCGGGCAGCAAGCCAACCGGTTGCGGCTGACCGGAGTGCCGGTGATGACAATGGTGCGGAAGCCGTCGGCATCCTCCATGCGGATGGCGCCTTCGGGACAGGCCTGGGCGCAGGCGCCGCATCCGACGCACAACTCGGCCGGGCGCTGGAAGTCATGGAAGGCCAGGCGGCCGGCGCCGGCGGGCACCATACGGATGGCGTTGACGCCGACACTGGCGCAGGCCAGTTCGCACAAGCCGCAGCCGGCGCAGATGTCGCAGCGCAGGCAGCGTTCCGCCTCGTCGCGGGCCATGCCGTCGCTCAGGCCGATCTCGATGGGCCGGTAGGAATCGCCGCGCTCCTCCACCGGCACCATGGGGATGGCCGAGCGGCAGCTGACGGTGCGCGCGGCGGCCCGGGTCGGAAGCGGCGCCGCGTCGGTGCGTCGCCGGCGCTCCGCCCGCGCCGGATCGAAGCTCCGGCCGCCGAGGTAGTCGTCGATGGACAGGGCGGCGCGCTTGCCGTCGGCCACCGCCTCCACCACGATGCGCGGGCCGCGCACCACATCGCCACCGGCGAAGACCTTGGGATCACCGGTCTGGAGGGTGACCGGGTCGCCCACCATCAGGCCGCGCTCCAGGGCC
>JBFMHS010000401.1:0-3722 GCA_040751765.1 Pseudomonadota bacterium
CATCTCCAACGGGGCCGCTCTTCCTAGCACGGCCCGCGCCGCCGCGCCCCATATTTCAGAATTCCGTCATTCTCTTGATGATGCGCACATGGGCGTTTGCATATCCTCGTTTGGTGGACCGGGGGGGTCCTGAACGAAGGGGTTTTGCCGTGACGATGCTTTCCTCCGCCGAGGCCGACCGTTTGCGTGCCTACGAGGCGCCCAGCAGGGTGGTGGCGGTCATCGATCCCGATCCGCGCCTGCGCGATGCCATGTCCAAGTTGCTGTGGCCCCTGTACCGGGCGCTCGACTGCGCCGATGTGGAGACGGCGGTGGGGCGGTGCTCGCGCCCGCCCGCCGCCGTCCTGATCGGCGAGGCGGTGCAGGGGGCGGGCGGACGCGGCGCCATCCAGTACCTGCGCGGCCAGCCGGCCTTCGCCGGGGTTCCCATCGTGCTGCTGGCGGCGTCGGCGTCGTCGCGCCCGCGCGCGGCCGACGACGGACCCGACATGGTGGTGCCGCCGCCCCATGCCGGCCGGGTGATCCTGGACGCGGTGGCCCGCCTGGGCAACCGGGCGGTGGAGGCGGGCTGGGAGCGCCTGCCGGAGGCGCCCCGCCAGGCGCTCAAGCGCTCGCTGTCGGTGTTCAGCACCCTGCCGCAGTTGATGGGCAACGGCGAGCCACTGGCCTACGAGGACGTGGCCTCGGCCTGCGCGCCGGTGATCGACGCGGTCAAGGAACAGGGCCAGCGCTACATCTTCGAGGGGCTGAGCAACCACAACGCCCTGCACTTCGTCCATTCGCTGCGGGTGTCCACGCTGCTGGCCCTGTTCGGCCATACCATCGGTCTGGACGACACGTCCCTGATGACCTTGGCCTCGGCGGGGCTGGTGCACGACATCGGCAAGACCGTGCTGCCCGACGACGTGATGAACAAGGTCGGCGCCCTCGACCAGCGCGAGGAGCAGATCGCCCACAGCCACGTCGATGCCACCGTCCGCTACCTGGAGAAGCACTCCGACGTGCCCAAGGCGGTCATCACCATCGCCGGCGAACACCACGAGCGCATGGACGGCACAGGCTATCCGCGCCAGCTGAAGGGCGAGCAGATCAACGACCTGTCGCGCATGGCGGCCATCGTCGACGTGTTCTGCGCGCTGACCGAACGCCGCCCCCATCGCGCCGCCATGGGGCCGTTCCAGGCGCTGGAGGTGATGCAGGAGAACGTGCGCGAGAAGCTGGACCAGCATCTGGTGCGCATGTTCAGCGGCATGCTGGTCAAGGCGGCGGCCTGACCGGAATTCCTCGCGCCCGGGGACCGCGAGCGGCTAGACTGGCGCCATGATCGCAAGGCGTCGCGGGTCGCTGATGGTGACGTGGATGGTCGTGCTGCTCGTCCTGGCCGTGGTGGCTCCGCTGGCCGTCAACGCCATGACCGGTGCCGGCCACTCGCCGCTGCCGTGGCACCAGGCGCCCATGGACCCTACCGGCCTGGCTCCCGACCCGGGCGCCGAACCGCGCGCCGTGGTGCAGGTCTATGCCGCCCCCGCCTTCGCTTGGCGCGGCATCTTCGCCACCCACACCTGGATCGTGGTCAAGCCCGCCGGCGCGCCGGCCTATACCCGCTTCGACGTGGTCGGCTGGGGCGGCGGCGACACCGTGAAGGTGAACTGGGCGGCGCCCGACGGGCTGTGGTACGGCAAGCGTCCGATGTTGCTGGTCGACCGGCGCGGCCCCGACGCGGAGGCGCTGGTCGGCCAGATCGAGGCGGCGGTGGCCGATTATCCCTGGCGCCACACCTACCGCACCTGGCCCGGCCCCAACAGCAACACCTTCACCGCCTGGGTGGCCCGCCGCGTCCCCGACCTGCGCCTGGACCTGCCGGCCAACGCGGTGGGCAAGGATTTCGTCCCGGTCGGCGAGGCGGTGACCACGGCGCCCAGCGGCACCGGGGTGCAGGTGTCGCTGCTGGGCGTGCTGGGGGTGACCTTGGCTGTCGAGGAGGGGATCGAGGTCAACCTGCTGGGACTGTCGCTGGGTGTCGACCCGCTCGACCCCGCCCTCAGGCTGCCGGGGGTCGGGCGCGTCGGTCCCGGACCCGCTGCCCCGCCACCAGGCTGACCACCGCCAGCTGGAAGCCGGCATTGGCGCCGCTGACCGCCGTCATGGCACCGTCCCCAAGCACCACCGCCGCATAGGCCACCGTCACCATCCCCATGGCCAGCCAGCCCCCCCAGGCCGTCAGCGACATGGCCCGGCGCGCCTCGCTGCTGGCCAGCAGACGGCGCAGCTGCGGAAGGTAGAGCGCCGCACCGGCCAGTCCCGAGACGGCATAGGCGGCGGCGATGGCGGTTTCGACGGTCGGCATGGCGGCGTGCCAATAGCCCATCCGCGCCCAACCTGCCTGTGTCAAAGCTGGGATGCAATTCTCCATGACGGCGCCGTGGTTCAGTGGTATTGACAATTGTCAAAGAGGGCAGGGTGTCGCGCACGGATGCGGCGGGGACAGATCGAACAGGCATGGATGGGAAAGGCGGAATGCCGCTCTTGCGGCATTCGCGACCTTGTGCTGTTCGCCGACCTCCAGGAAGCCGACTTCCAGCTGATCCACCTGCCCATCGACGACATGCGCATCGAGGCCGGCGGCGTGCTGTACGAGGCCGGCGACGAGGGTGCGGCCGCCTTCACCATCCGCTCGGGCCTGGTCAAGCTGGTGCAGTACCTGCCCGACGGCACCCAACGCATCGTCCGCCTGCTGCGGCCCGGCGCGGTGGCGGGATTGGAGGTGCTGGTGGGGCGGCCCTACGAGCATTCGGCGGTGGTGATCCAGTCCGCCCTGGTCTGCCGGCTCCCGCGCGAGGTGCTCGACCGTCTCAGCCGCGAGACCCCGCGCCTGCACCGCCAGCTGATGAACAAATGGCACGACTCCCTGCGCCAGGCGGATGAATGGCTGACCGAGCTGAACACCGGCTCGTCGCGCCAGCGGGTGGCGCGCCTGTTCCTGCACCTGCTCGATGCTTCGGCGCTGCCGTGCTCCCCGGGCGACGGCAAGGTCCACATGCTGGCGCGCGAGGACGTCGGCGCCATCCTGTCGGTGACCACCGAGACCGCCAGTCGGATGGTCGCCGAGTTCAAGCGCGGCAACGTCGTCACCGAGGTCGCCGCCAATGTGTTCACCTGCGACCGCGAGGCGCTCGAGGACCTGGCCGCCGCGGGGTAATCCACCGGAATGCGTTGCGCGCGCCGTCCGCTTCCCCATCTCCCTGGCAACCAGGGAGGCGAGGCATGCGCTTGCTGATGCTGACGGCCGTCGCGGTGCTGGCCGCCGCCGAGGCGGGGGCGGTGGAATACCATCTGCTGCAATGGAAGAAGGACCGCCAGTGCGAGGTGGTGGCGCGGCCGCCGTTCTTCGGCAGCCACTATGTCGAGCTCGGGCTCTACCCCAGCAAGTGGGAGGCGGAGCGGGCCCTCGACGACCATCGGCGCCGCCGTGAGTGCCCGCCGCCGCCCGAGGACGACCGTCACGCCGCCAAGCCCCGTCCGGGGGGATAGGGCGGCTCATACCTTTGGAACCGCGCGGATGCCTCCGTCCTCCGTCCGAAGGGGCCGAAATACCCGTCGGAACAATTTCGCCGCGCCGCGATGCGCCCTACATTGGAAACGTACCGACGGTTCCGAATGCCCGATCCCCTCAGGCACCGAGACCTTGGGTCATCCCGTTGGCCGCCATTCCCCCGATGGGC
>JBFMHS010000402.1:0-7958 GCA_040751765.1 Pseudomonadota bacterium
GGCCAGGGCTTCAAGCAGCTGATGGAGACCTTCGAGAGCGCCCGCATCCAGACCGCCGCCCGGGCCGTCGGCGTGGCCCAGAACGCGCTGGAGGTGGGCCTGCAATACGCCAAGGACCGCGTCCAGTTCGGCAAGCCCATCTATTCCTTCCCCCGCGTGGCCTGCAAGATCGCCTGGATGGCGGTCGAGACCATGATCGCCCGCCAGCTGACCTATTTCTCGGCCCGCGAGAAGGACGGCGGCCATCGCTGCGACATCGAGGCCGGCATGGCCAAGCTGCTGGCCGCCCGCGTGGCGTGGTCCAACGCCGACAACGCGCTGCAAGTCCACGGCGGCAACGGCTATGCCGAGGAGTACCAGATCAGCCGCATCCTGTGCGACGCCCGCATCCTCAACATCTTCGAGGGCGCCGCCGAGATCCAGGCCCAGGTCATCGCCCGCGGCCTGCTGTCGGGGGCGCGGGGGTGAAATCCCCTGACTATCCGTTCAAGCACCGGCTGATCGTCCTCGCCGACATCGCCCGCCGCCTGGCGGAGGAACTTGGCGAGGACGATCCACGCGTGGCCGCCTGCCACGAGGACAATGCCCGCGAGCTCGAGCTGATCGTCGACGAGGACGGCTGGCCGGCGCTGGACGAGGCCGGCCCCGACGGCACCCGCGCCGCGCTGGACATCGCCCTGGCCGCCTCCACCCGCCCGGCCTTCCAGCGCCGCTGCCTGACCATGATGATGGCCGCCGCCCACCGCGGCGACCTGCCCGCCGAGCAGGTCGCCGAACTGGCGGCGGCGGTGGAATAGGCCGTTCATCGGCCATCGCACCCCTCCGGCGGCGGCCCACCTCCGCCCCTCCGCCTTCGCGGGAATGACGGGGCACCGGGTCCCGGCTATGCTTCTTGCATGAATCCCATCCCCCTCGTCAGCGGCACCTCCCGCGACCTGCTTTCCGCTCAACTGCCCGCCGCCCAGGCGCTGGTGGCCGAGGCGCGGCGGATGTATTCCGCCCTTGGCGTGCGGGCGGCCGACGCGGTGTCACGCGCGTGGCTGCGGCGCACCGCCAATCCGTACCTGGGCGAGCTGGACGCGCTGGCCGACATCCTCGGCGAGCCGGGGCTGCACATGCTCAACGTCAGCTACGAGTGGGGCTGCACAACCGGGACGGCGGACGGGCGGCTGCTCAGGACGCTGGACTGGCCGTTCGCCGGGCTGGGCCGCCATGTGGCGGTGCTGGACACCAGCGGGCCGGCGGGGCGCACGCTGTCGGTGACCTGGCCGGGCTTCGCAGGAATGCTGACGGCGCTGGCGCCGGGCCGCTTCGCGGTGGCCATCAACCAGGCCAAGGCCTTCCACGGCCGGCTGACGCAAGTGCTGGAATGGCCGCTGAACCGCGCCCGCTTCCTCGCCTCGCGCGCGCTGCCGCCGGCGCACCTGCTGCGCGCCGTCTGCGACACCGCCCCGGACTACGACGCGGCGGTGCGGCTGCTGCGCGACACCGCGGTGGCGCTGCCGGTGTTCTTCACCGTCGCCGCCCCCGACGGGCGCGGCTGCGTCATCGAGCGCGAGCCGGGCCGCGCCCATGTCCATGCCGGCACGGCGGCCTGCGCCAACCACTGGCACTATCCCGGGCTCCAGGGCGAGACGCCGCGCCTGACCTGCCGCCTCGATGCCGCCGCCCCCTATACCCGCGCCAGCCGCGCCCGCCACGCCGCCATGCTGGGAATGCTGGGCGGCGGTGACGGCTTTGACTGGTTGCGACCACCGATCCTGTGTCCCGACACCCGCATCGCCTGCGTCATGGACGTGGCGCATGGCCGGCTGGCGGTTATCGGGGTTGAAGGCATGGCCGCCGCCACCGAAATGCTTGACGTGAGGACCTGACCCCCACTCCATAGGATGGTGGGCCGCCACGAAAAGGTATAGGCTCTCCCCCTCCGCCGCGTGTGTGGCGGTGCAGCATCCGTCAGGCTAATATAGTGGTCGCTATGAAGACATCCGCCGATCGCCCCCGTCCCGTCGTCCTGTGCATCCTGGATGGTTGGGGCCACCGGGAGGAGCGCGAGAACAACGCCATCGCACTCGCGAACACTCCCAACTGGGACCGCTTCCTCACCCAGTACCCGCACGCCATGCTCCAGACCTCGGGTCTGTCGGTCGGCCTGCCCGATGGCCAGATGGGCAATTCCGAGGTCGGGCACATGAATCTCGGCGCCGGCCGGGTGGTGATGCAGGACCTGCCGCGCATCGACACCGCCGTCGCCGACGGCTCGCTGGCCAGGAACCCGGTGCTGCTGGACATGGTCGGGCGGCTGAAGACGACCGGCGGGGCGCTGCACCTGATGGGGCTGTTGAGCCCCGGCGGCGTCCATTCCCACCAGGACCACCTGGCCGCCCTGGCCCGGGCGGTGGCCTGCCACGGCGTCAAGGTGTGGGTGCACGCCTTCCTCGACGGCCGCGACACCCCGCCGCAAAGCGCCAAGGACTACATGCAGCGCTTCCTGGCCGATGTGGCCGGGCACGACGTCGCCATCGCCACCGTGACCGGGCGCTACTACGCCATGGACCGCGACAAGCGGTGGGACCGGGTGCGCCTGGCCCATGACGCCATGACCGCCGCCCAGGCGTCGCGCGCCGCCGATCCGGTGGGGGCGATCCAGGCTTCCTACGAGGCGGGAAAGAACGACGAATTCATGCTGCCGGTGGTGATCGGAGACTATGCCGGCATGAAGGACGGCGACGGGCTGCTGATGGGCAATTTCCGCGCCGACCGCGCCCGCGAGATCCTGCATGCGCTGGTCGACCCCGGCTTCGACGGCTTCGAGCGCGCCCATGTGGTGAAATTCGCCGCCCATGTGGGCATGACCGAGTATTCGAAGGATCTTAACGCTTTCCTCGATACCCTGTTCCCCGCCGAAAACCTGACCCACATCCTGGGCCCGGTGGTGTGCGAGGCCGGAATGACGCAGCTCAGGATCGCCGAGACCGAGAAATACGCCCACGTCACCTTCTTCTTCAACGGCGGGCGCGAGCAGGTCTTCCCCGGCGAGGACCGCATCCTGGTGCCCAGCCCCAAGGTCGCCACCTACGACCTCCAGCCCGAGATGTCCGCCCCCGAGGTCACCGACCGGCTGGTCGAGGCGGTTGGCTCGGGCAGGTACGACGTCATCGTGGTCAACTACGCCAACGGCGACATGGTCGGCCATTCCGGCATCCTGGACGCCGCCATGAAGGCCGCCGAATGCGTCGACCTCTGCATTGGCCGCCTGGAAAATGCGGTGGTCGAGGCTGGCGGCACCATGCTGGTCACCGCCGACCACGGCAACGCCGAGATGATGAGCGATCCAGCCACCCGGCAGCCACACACCGCGCACACCACCGGGCCGGTCGACGTGGTGCTGGTCAACCCGCCGGCCGGGGTGTCGGGCATCGCCAGCGGCAAGCTGGCCGACGTCGCCCCCACCCTGCTGCACCTGCTGGGCCTGCCCCAGCCGGGCGAGATGACCGGCCACTCGCTGGTCGTCGAGGCCGAGCGGAAGCGTGCGGCGGGCTAGCCTCCTCGCCCTGTTCCTGGCCCTGGGCTTGGCGGCGTTTCCGGCTGCCGCCCAGGCGCCCGATCCCGCTTCCGCCGACCGCCGGCTCAAGGAACTGGAGGAGCAGCTCCAAAGGAGCCGCGCCGAGCACCAGGACCGCAAGCGCAAGGCGCTGGAGATTTCCGAGGAGATCGGCCGCATCCGCTCGGACATGGTGGCGGCCGCCCGGGCCGCCCAGGAGAGCGAGGAGCTGCTGTCCGAGCTGGAGACCCAGTTGGAGGACCTCAAGGTCCTGGAGGCCGAGAAGACCGGCGCGTTGGGCCGGCGCTCGGCGCAGATGACCGGCGTGCTGACCGCGCTGCAAAGGCTGGCCTGGCGCCCGACCGAGGCGCTGATCGCCCAGCCACAGACCCCGGCCGACACCGTGCGCTCGGCCATCCTGCTGCGCTCGGCGGTGCCGCAGATCGAGCGCTCGGTCAACGACCTGCGGACCGAGATCGACATGATGGCGCGGCTGCGCGCCGACATCGGCGAGCAGCGGCGCCGCATCCGCGCCACCGCCGCCCGGCTGGACCAGGAGCACGGCCGGCTCAAGGACCTGTACCTGCGCAAATCCCAGTTGCAGACCGCCGCCGTGGCCGAGACCGAGGAGGCCGAGCGCCGCATGCGCACCCTGGCTTCCGAGGCCGAGGATCTGCGCGACCTGATCCACCGCCTGGAGGAGGAGCGCCAGCGCCGCCTGGCCGAGGCCGCCGCCAAGGCCGCCGCCGAGAAGGCCGCCCGCGAAGCCGAGATCGCCGCGCAAAGGGCGGCGCGCGAGGCGGAGATCGCCGCCCAGAAGGCCGCGCGCGAAGCCAAGCTTGCGGCTGACCGGGCGGAGAAGGAGCGTAAGGAGCGCGAGCTGGCCGCCGCCCGCGCCGCCCGCGAGGCCGAGCTGAAGGCCCAGGCGGAAGCGCGGGAGAAGGAGCTGGAAGCGCAAAAGGCCAGTCGCGAGGCCGAGCGCGCCGCCCGCGAAGCCGCCGCCGCCAAGCCGGTGCACGCCGACAAGCCGTTCAGCATGGCCCAGGGCAAGATGGCGTTTCCGGCGCGCGGCAAGGTGACCGGCCGCTTCGGTGCCACCAATGACCTGGGCGTGGTGAGCAAGGGCATCACCATCGGCGCGCGCAAGAACGCCCAGGTCGTGGCGCCATACGATGGTCAGGTGGCCTTCGCCGGACCCTTTCGGGGGTATGGGCTGCTCTTGATCATCGAACATGGCGAGGGCTATCATACGCTGCTTGCGGGGATGGCCCGGATCGACGTAAACGTCGGCCAGCGTCTGGTGGGCGGCGAGCCCGTCGGCGTCATGGGGCAGGACGAGGCCCGTCCCAGCCTTTACGTCGAGCTGCGCCGCAACGGTCAGCCCGTCAACCCATTGCCTTGGCTCACGGCACAGAAAAGTAAGGTTCGTGGATGATTCGTAAGACCCTGATCGCGGCGGGCGCTGTCGCCCTGCTGGCGACCTCTTCGCTCACGCCCACCCCCTCTCTCGCAGCCGAGCCGAAGGAGACCTATCGGCTGATGGAGCTGTTCGCCGAGGTTTTCGAGAAGGTCCGCTCGGAATACGTCGAGCCGGTCAGCGACGAAGAGCTGATCGAGGCGGCGCTGAACGGCATGCTGACCTCGCTGGACCCGCACTCCAGCTACCTCAACGCCAAGAACTCGCGCGACATGGACATCCAGACCAAGGGCGAGTTCGGCGGCCTCGGCATCGAGGTCACCATGGAGAACGGCTGGGTCAAGGTGGTGTCGCCCATCGACGACACCCCGGCCTTCCGCGCCGGCCTGCAGCCGGGCGACTTCATCACTCACCTTGACGGCGAACCGGTGCTCGGCCTGACCCTGGGCGAGGCGGTGGAACGCATGCGCGGCCCCGCCAATTCCGACATCAAGCTGACCGTGCGCCGCAACGGCACCTCGCCCTTCGACGTGAAGCTGACCCGCGCGGTGATCAAGATCCGCTCGGTGCGCAGCCAGGTTCAGGGCAATATCGGTTATGTCCGCATCACCTCGTTCTCGCAGACCACCGATTCCGATCTGCGCCGCGAGATCGCCAGCCTGAAGAAGGAGATCGGCAAGGACCTGGCCGGCTTCGTCATCGACCTGCGCAACAATCCCGGCGGCCTGCTCGACCAGGCCATCGCAGTGTCCGACGACTTCCTGGACAAGGGCGAGATCGTCTCGACCCGCTCGCGCCGCGCCGAGGACACCCAGCGCTTCAACGCCCGCCCCGGCGATCTGGCCGACGGCCTGCCGCTGGTGGTGCTGATCAACGACGGCTCGGCCTCGGCTTCCGAGATCGTGGCCGGCGCACTGCAGGACCACCGCCGCGCCCTGGTCCTGGGCTCGCGGTCGTTCGGCAAGGGGTCGGTGCAGACCCTGATGCCGCTGCCCGGCCACGGCTCCATGCGCCTGACCACGGCGCGCTACTATACGCCGTCGGGCCGCTCCATCCAGGCGGTGGGCATCGAGCCCGACATCAAGGTGCTGCAGTCCAAGGTCGAACCGATCACGGTCCCCGAGCGCGACCGCCGCTCCGAGGCCCATCTGCGCAACGCCTTGAGCAACCCGGAGAACGGCAAGGACGGCAAGGATGCCAAGCCCGCGGCCCCCGCCGCGCCGACCGCTCCCGACGCCAAGGCTCCGACCGAGGATGGGGCGCAGCCGGCGGCCATCAAGCTGGGCGATCCGGCCTCGGACTACCAGCTGGCCCGTGCGCTCGACCTGATCCGGGGGCTGTCGCTGTACCGGACGACGGCGAAATAAGGCGGCCATGTCGATCACCCTCGACGACGACGAGGAGCTGCACGAGGACATCGACCTCGACCGGCTGATGGTGGCCGAGCCGCCACCTCAGTCGCGTCCGCCGATCAATCTTCGTCCCGTCGTCATCGGGTTGGTGGTGCTGGTTCTGGGCGGCGGTCTGGGGACCGCTGCCTATTTCGCCTCGACCCTGGACATGGGCGACGTCATCGGGGCGCTGGACGTCGCCGATCCCAACTACAAGGGGCCGCGCCTGGCCATGGAGATGCCCGGGCGCGGCGGCGGCCCCGCCGCCACCGAGCCGGCCGCCACCTCGCCACCGCCCGTGCCGCTTGAGCAGCAGCAGCCGGCCGCCGGCCCCTTGCTGGCGCCGCCCGCCGCCCCGGCCACGACCGCCGATGCCGGCAAGCCCGCCGAGGCGCCTCCGACGTCGGCGGTCGCCGTGGCGGCCCCCGAGCCGGCCGGCCCGCGCTTCCCGGCCGCGCCACTGGTCCGCGACCCGGCGCCGCCCCCCAGCTTCGACACCCTGCCAGCGCGGGCCGAGGCAGCCACCCCCCTGGCGCCGGCGCCCGAGCCCATGCTGTTCCGCGAGACCCCCGAAGGACCGCTGCCCATCGTGGCGCTGGACGGCCGCCAGCCCTGGCGGGTCTACGCCCATCCCTTCCAGCCCCGTGAGGGCTGGGCCAACCTGGCGGTGGTGGTGACCGGCCTCGGGCTGCAGAGCGAGGCCACCGAGGCCGCCATCCACAAGCTGCCGCCCCAGGTCACCCTCGCCTTCAGCCCCTATGCCGTCGGCCTCGACAAGCTGGTCAAGGCTGCCCGCGCCGCCGGCCATGAAGTGCTGATCGCCCTGCCGACCGAACCGTCGGGCTATCCCGACCGCGATCCGGGGCCGTGGGGCCTGCTGACCTCCTTGGACCCCGAGGAGAACATCTCGCGGCTGGAGAAGGTGCTTGTGCGCCTGCCCGGCCATGTGGGCGTGGTGGCCGAGGAAGGACCGTTCACCCGCTCCGAGGCCCATCTGAAGCCGGTGCTGGCCGCGTTGAAGGACCGGGGACTGCTTTATGTGGGTACCGGATCGGTCGGCGACGACGCGCCACCCCATGCCGGCGTCACCGAGGTCGCCGACCGCGAGCCGTTCCGCGAGGCCATCGACGCCCGCCTGGCCTTCGCCGCCGACACCGCCAAGAAGACCGGCACCGCCCTGGTGGTGGCCTCGGCCAGCCCGGTGGCGCTCGACCGCCTGGCCGCCTTCCTGGCGCGCCTGCCCGGCCAGGCCATCCGGCTGGCACCCGCCACTGCCGTCGCCGTGGCGCCACCCTTGGGGAAGTCATGACCAAGCGCCTGCCCTATGCCCAGCGCCCCTACCGTCCCGGCGTGGGCATCGTCCTGCTCAACCGTGGTGGCCTGGCCTTCGTGGCCCGGCGCATCGACACCCCCCAGCCGGCCTGGCAGTTCCCCCAGGGCGGCATCGACGAGGGCGAGGAACCGCGCCAGGCAGCCCTGCGCGAGCTGGAGGAGGAGATTGGCACCGCCAAGGCCGAGATCATCGCCGAATCCTCGACCTGGCTGAGCTACGACCTGCCCGAGGACGTGGCCGACAAGTGCTGGAAGGGACGGTTCTGGGTCTGGC
>JBFMHS010000403.1:0-12469 GCA_040751765.1 Pseudomonadota bacterium
CCGCAACTCCGGGCGTGGTTGGGATTTAACTGCGATCCGAGTTGAGGCCGGCGATGCTGTTCCGCCGAAGAAACATCCCCGCCGCCGCGATTACGCCGCCGGCAGGGTGAATCGGAAGGCGGAGCCGCCGCCAGGGCCATCCTCGACCCAGATGCGGCCGCCGTGGCGCTCGACGATCTTCTTGCAGATGGCGAGGCCGATTCCGGTGCCGGGATAGCTGCCGCGCGCGTGAAGGCGTTGGAAAATCTGGAAAACCCGTTCCCGCGAGTCGGCCGGAATGCCGATGCCGTTGTCAGCGACGGTGAAGATCCAGCCGGACTCGGTGGGCTCGGCGGTGACCGTCACCCGCGGCCGCTCGCCCGGCCGGTGGTACTTGACCGCGTTGCCGACCAAGTTCTGCATCAGCCGCGCGAGCAGGGCCGATTCACCCCACACCGACGGCAACGGCGCCGGCGCGCCCACCTCGGCGCCGGCCTCGGCGATGGCGGCGGCCAGGTTGGCCAGGGCCGAGTCGAGCGCCAGGTTCATGTCCACCACCGCCCGGGCCGGCTCGCCGCGGTCGACGCGGGAATAATCCAGCAGGTCGTCGATCATGGCCTTCATGCGCTCGGCGCCCTCGGCCATGTAACCCAGGAACTCGCGGCCGTCGTCGTCGATCTGCCCGCCGTAGCGGCGGGCGATCAGCTGGGCGTAGCCACCCATCATCCGGAGCGGTTCCTGCAGGTCGTGCGAGGCGACATAGGCGAAGTTTTCCAGCTCGGCGTTGGACCGTTCCAGTTCCGCATTGGCGGCGGTCAGCGCCGCGGTGCGCTCGGCGATGACCGCCTCGCGCGCCGCCAGGGCCTCGTCCAGCCGGCGCCAGCTGTGGCGCAGGCGACCCAGTAGCATCAGGGTGCCGCCCGACAGCAGGCCGAAGCCCGCCAGGTGCAGCAGGATCACGTGGCGCCGCTGCGGGGCGACCTCGTCGCGGACATGGTCGGCCGCCATGGTGACGCTGATGCCGCCGCGGACGTCGCCGACCTTGTATCCCTGCTGCGCGTGGCACGGCATGCAGGCCTGGGTGACCCGCAGCTTGGCCATGTAGCGGAAGGCCGCCCGCCCGTGGAAATCGGTCTCGTCCAGCATCTCCTCGGCCCCCGTTTCGAAGGCGGTCAGGGCATGGGCCTCCCAAGGGTCGGGGGCGTTGGCCGGGCGGATGGGCTTGAGGCTGGTGATGTGGAACGAGATGCCTTTCTGGCGCTCCACCAGTTCGGAGATCTGGCGCGTCATGTAGGCCGGGTTGATCTTGGTATAGGGCTGCCCGTCGATGATCACGTCGCGGCCAGGATCGTCTAGATAGGGATTGGGCGGGGTCGCCTCGGTGACCGGCGCGTAGAGGCCGCCATGGCTGGCGTTCCACAGCCGGGTGGTCTCGATGATCGAGAACAACATGCGGGCGCGGGCGGCGGCGACCTCGCGGACTTGGTTGTCGAGCATGGACAGGGTATGCGCCAGCGAGGCCCCGGTCAGCAGCGCCCAGAAACCCACCAGGACCATTTCCATCCGTCGGCCGGCCAGTCGCATCGACGCACCATTGCCTTATACGTTCGAATAAGAGCTTAATCCAAAAGTTCGGAATTGCCAGCCCGCTGTGCGCACCGGGCACGAAACGAACCCGTTCACGACCCCTGGCGACCCGGCACCAGCCGCCGGTAGGACAGGGCCTCGGCCACATGGATGCGGCGCACCGAATCGGTTCCGTCGAGGTCGGCGAGGGTGCGGGCCACCCGCAGCACCCGGTGATAGCCGCGCGCCGACAGCCGCATCCGCTCGGCCGCCTCGGTCAGCAGCTGGCGGCCGGCGGCATCGGGGGCGGCCACATTCTCCAGCACCTCGCCGTCGGCCTGGGCGTTGGTGGTCCAGCCCCGCCCGGGCACCAGGGTCTGGTAACGATCCGCCTGCACCGCGCGGGCGGCGGCAACCCGGGCCGCCACCTCGGCCGACCCCTCGGCTGGCGGCGGCAGCGACAGGTCCATGGGACTGACCGCCGGCACTTCCACATGCAGGTCGATACGGTCGAACAACGGCCCCGAGATCTTGGACTGGTAGTCGGCGCCGCAGCGGGGCGCCTTGTTGCAGGCCAGCGCCGCGTCGCCCAGATAGCCGCAACGGCAGGGATTCATCGCCGCCACCAGCTGCACCCGCGCCGGATAGGTGACGTGGGCGTTGGCCCGCGCCACCGCTGCCCGGCCGGATTCCAGCGGCTGGCGCAGGGATTCCAGCGCGCCGCGCTGGAACTCGGGCAGCTCGTCGAGGAACAGCACCCCGTGATGGGCCAGCGAGATCTCGCCGGGCCGCGCTCGCAGCCCGCCGCCGACCAGCGACGGGATCGAGGCGGAGTGGTGGGGGTCACGGAAGGGGCGGCGGCGCAGCAGCCGGCCTCCTTCCAGCTGGCCGGCCACCGAGTGGATCATGCTCACTTCCAGCGCTTCGGCCGGGGCCAGCGGCGGCAGCAGGCCGGGAAGCCGCGAGGCCAGCATGGACTTGCCCGAGCCGGGCGGACCGATCATCAGCAGGTTGTGGGCGCCGGCGGCAGCCACCTCCAGCGCCCGCTTCGCCGATTCCTGGCCCTTGATGTCGCGCAGATCGAGGGGCGCGCCGCCCTCCTCTTCCAGCATCGGCGCCGGCCGCGCCAGCACCTGGGTGCCCTTGAAATGATTGATCAGCGACAGCAGCGAGGGCGCCGCCAGGATGTCGAGATCGCCGGCCCACGCCGCTTCGGCGCCCTGGGCGGCGGGACAGATCAGGCCGCGCCCGGCGGCGCTCGCGGAAATGGCCGCCGGCAACACCCCGGCCACCGGAGCCAGCGAGCCGTCGAGCCCCAGCTCGCCCAGGCTGACGTAGCCGCGCACCTCGTCGGGCGGCAGCACCCCCATGCCGGCCAGCAGCCCCAGCGCAACCGGCAGGTCGAAATGGCTGCCCTCCTTCAAGAGGTCGGCGGGGGCGAGATTGACCGTGATCCGTTTCGGCGGCAGCGCCAGACCCAGCGAGGTGAACGCCGCCCGCACCCGTTCGCGGCTCTCGCCCACCGCCTTGTCCGGCAACCCGACGATGGTGAAGGCCGGCATGCCCGACGCGATCTGGACCTGGACGTCGATGTCGAGGCAGTCGATGCCGGAAAAGGCGACGGTGGGGGCGTGGGTGGTCATGGCCCATGAATGCATGCAATCGGCGCCGATGTAAATGGCGGCCGCTCGGTTACGCGTCCCGTCTGGACCCGCCCGCCGCGATGGGATAGGGTGCCCTGACGACTTCGCTTAATCGGGGTGGAGCGATGACGACGGCTAATACCCGCCGGGGGGCCAACCCAGTGGACCTGCATGTGGGCGGGCGCATGCGCATGCGGCGCATGGTCCTGGGGATGAGCCAGGAAAAGCTGGGCGAGGCATTGGGGCTGACCTTCCAGCAGGTGCAGAAATACGAGCGCTGCCTCAACCGCATCAGCGCCAGCAGGCTGTTCGACGTGGCCCGGGTGCTCGACGTGCCGGTAGCATTCTTCTTCGACGGCATGGCCGCCGAGCTGATGGCGGCGGCGCCGGTGCCGCTGGTCCGCTCGCCGCTTCCTCCCACCGCCGGCACCGAAGCCGACCCGGTCATGGGCCGCGAGACGCTGGACCTGGTGCGGGCCTATTATCGCATCCGCGACCCCCGCATCCGCCATCGCGTCTACGACCTGGCCAAGGCGCTGAGCGAGAGCCAGGCAGGAAATTTGAACGAGTCTTGATCAGCCGCTTGCGGCGGTCCGGGAAATTACGCACAGTTGCCGGATGGACACCTGTACCGGCACGCGCGGTTGCCATGCCATCTCCGAGATCGTCATCAGCGTCGTCAAGGCGCTGATCCACGATCACGCCCGCGACGGCAAGGTGGCGGTGGCCGACGTGGACCGCCTGCTGGACCTGCTGGGCCGCGGCACCTTGCCACTCGACCAGGCCTACCAGCTGCAGGAGGACCGGTGCCGCAAGGAGCATTCACGGCCCAAGGGCAACGTGGGCGCCCGCTCGAACCCCTTCCAGCGACTGGTGGTTCGTCCCTTCGAGCATCTGCTGATGGGCGAGGGCGCCTTTCCGCGCCCGTACCTGGCCAGCTATTTCGCCTTCGTCGAGCATGCCCTGGGTGACAGGCTGGAGGGCTACGAGCGCGAGTGCCGGGCGGTGATCCAGGCACTGCTGGTGATCCACGGCAACAACCTGACCTGGGACCACTTCTATTCCGACGGCCGCACCCTGAAGATCCTGCACGCCGCGCTGAGGGACCTCACCCGCGTGCTGGCCGGGCCCGAGGGCACCCGCGCCTGGGGCAAGTTGATGCTGCGCCCGATGGGCGATCTGCCGGCGCCGTCCATTCCCCAAGTCAACCGGATCCGCGACGCCCTGATCGAGACCCATCGCGGCCTGTCGGCGGCCTGAGCTACTTCGCCAGCATCGGACCCAGCTTGCGGCCACCCAGAACGTGGACGTGCAGGTGGGGGACCTCGGAATGGCTGTCGGCACCGATATTGGCGATGAAGCGCCAGCCCGGCGCAGCGACGCCGACCATCTCCGCCACCTTGCTGACCGCACGCAGGAAGCCGCCGATCTCGGCGTCGGAGGCGCGGGCGGTGAAGTCGTCCATGTCCACATAGGCGCCCTTGGGGATCACCAGAACATGCACGGGGGCCTGGGGATTGATGTCGTGGAAGGCCAAGGCGAAGTCGTCCTCGTGGACCTTCTTGCAAGGAATCTCGCCGCGCAGGATGCGGGCGAAGATGTTGTTGGGATCATAGGCCATCGTTCATCCTTTCAACACTCTGGATGGTTAATCCACCTCTGTGCCCTCTGTGTCTCTGTGGTGAACTACATTATTTTTTTCTGCTGTTCTTTTCCTCGATTCCCGAGGTGCCCGACCGCCGTTCCAGTTCCGCCCATACATCCGCGGGCTTCACCCCGGCCTCGGCCCACAGCACCAGCAGGTGGTAGAGCAGGTCGGCGCTTTCCGAGACCAGCTTGTCGGGGCCCTGGCTCACGGCGGCGATCACCGTTTCCACCGCCTCCTCACCCACCTTCTGGGCGATCTTGCCGCGGCCCTTGGCGAACAGCTTGGCGGTGTACGAGGTTTCCGGATTGGCGCCCTGGCGCCCCGAGATGACGGCGAACAGGCCGTCGATGGCATGGGTCATGGACCTGCTCCTCACACCGGGCGGACGGGAATGCCGGCGGCGGCCATGTGGGCCTTGGCCTGGGCGATGGAATAGAGCCCGAAATGGAAGATCGAGGCAGCCAGCACAGCGGTGGCATGGCCGTCGCGGATGCCTTCCACCAGGTGGTCCAGGGTGCCCACCCCGCCCGAGGCGATCACCGGGATGGTCACCGCATCGGCCACGGCGCGGGTCAGCGGGATGTTGAAGCCCTGCTTGGTGCCGTCGCGGTCCATGGAGGTGAGCAGGATCTCGCCGGCGCCGTATTCGGCCATTCGCCGTGCCCACTGCACCGCGTCGATGCCGGTGGGATTGCGGCCGCCATGGGTGAAGATCTCGAACTTGCCGGGGCCGGTCTGCTTGGCGTCGATGGCGACCACGATGCACTGGCTGCCAAACTTCTCGGCCGCCTCGCGCACGAATTCCGGACGGTGCACGGCCGCCGTGTTGATGCTGACCTTGTCGGCGCCGGCCAGCAGCAGCTTGCGGATGTCCTCGACCTGGCGGACGCCGCCGCCCACGGTCAGCGGCATGAAGCAGGCCTCGGCGGTGCGGCGGACCACGTCGTAGATGGTGTCGCGGTTCTCGTGGCTGGCGGTGATGTCGAGGAAGGTCAGCTCGTCGGCGCCGGCCCTGTCGTAGACCTTGGCCTGCTCGACGGGATCGCCGGCATCGACCAGGTCGACGAAGTTGACCCCCTTGACGACGCGACCGTCCTTGACGTCCAGGCAGGGGATGACGCGCATTTTGAGCATGAATCAGTCCTTCAGCAGCTTGATCGCCGCCGCCACGTCGATGCGGCCGTCATAGATGGCGCGGCCGGAGATGACGCCGGCAATCCCCGACGACGCCACCGCCTTGAGCGCCCGCAGGTCGTCCAGCGACGACACCCCGCCCGAGGCGATGACCGGGGTCGAGATGGCCCGGGCCAGCGCCGCCGTCGCCTCCACGTTGGGGCCGGCCAGCACGCCGTCGCGGTCGATGTCGGTGTAGATGATGGCCGCGGCGCCGGCGTCCTCGAACTTCAGCGCCAGGTCGAGGACGGTCAGGTCCGAGGTTTCGGCCCAACCCTCGACGGCGACGCGGCCGCCCTTGGCGTCGATGCCCACCGCCACCCGGCCGGGGAAACGCCGGCAGGCCTCCTTGACCAGGGCAGGGTCGCGCAGCGCCACCGTGCCCAGGATCACCCGGCGCACGCCCCGCTCGAGCCACGCCTCGATGGTGGCCATGTCGCGGATGCCGCCGCCCAGCTGCACCGGCACGGTGACCGCCGCCAGGATGGCTTCGACCGCCGCCGCGTTGACCGGCTTGCCGGCGAAGGCGCCGTTGAGGTCGACCACGTGAATCCATTCCGCCCCGGCGTCGGCGAAGGCGCGCCCTTGCGCGCCGGGATCGGTGTTGAACACCGTCGCCTCCTCCATGAGGCCCAGCTTGAGCCGCACGCAGGCGCCGTCCTTGAGGTCGATGGCGGGGAAAAGAATCATGGTCAGCGTCTCACTTCGTATTCAGAGACACCGATGAACACAGATGAACCCAGATCGATATCTGTGTCTGCCTGTGTTCATCCGTGTCGCATGAACCTATGGTTTCCACTTCAGGAAATTCTCGATCACCTTCAGCCCCGTTGCCTGGCTCTTCTCGGGGTGGAACTGGGTGCCGACGATGTTGTCGCGCCCCACCACCGCCGCCACCGGGCCGCCATAGTCGACGGTCGCCCGCTGGTGGCCGGCGTCGGCGCAGGCGAAGCGGTAGGAATGGACGAAATAGGCATGGGCCCGCGCCGGCAGGCCATCGAGCAGCGGATGGGCGCCAGCGGCGAACTGCAGCTCGTTCCAGCCCATGTGCGGCACCTTGAGGCCAGGATCGGCCGGGGTCAGCGGCACCACCTCGCCCGGAATCCAGCCCAGGCCGGCGTGCTCGCCATGCTCGCGCCCGGTGGTGGCCAGCAGCTGCATGCCGACGCAGATGCCCAGGAACGGCCGCCCCCGGCCAAGCACCGCCTCGGCAAGGGCGGCGACCATGCCCGGCAGGGCGTCGAGGCCGGCGCGGCAGTCCCCGAAGGCGCCGACGCCCGGCAGCACCACGCGGTCGGCCCGTGCCACCACCGAGGCGTCGGCGGTGACGGCGATCTCGGCGCCCAGGCCCTGCTCGGCCACCACCCGCTCGAAGGCCTTGGCTGCCGAGCGCAGGTTGCCGGAGCCGTAGTCGACGATGGCGACCAGCATCTAGAGCGAGCCCCCCAGCGTGCCCTTGGTCGACGGGACCGCGTCGGCCTTGCGGGGGTCGATCTCCACCGCCTCGCGCAGGGCGCGGGCCAGGGCCTTGAAGCAGGCCTCGACGATGTGGTGGTTGTTCTCGCCGTACAGGCATTCGACGTGCAGCGTGGCGCCGGCGGCCTGGGCGAAAGCCTGGAACCACTCCTTGAACAGCTCGGTGTCCATGTCGCCGACCTTGTCGCGCACGAACGCCACCTTCCACACCAGATAGGGCCGGTTGGACAGGTCCAGCGCCACCCGGACCAGGGTCTCGTCCATGGGCACCAGGGCCGAGCCGTAGCGACGGATGCCCTTGCGGTCGCCCAGCGCCTTGGCCACCGCTTGGCCGACGGTGATGCCCGAATCCTCGGTGGTGTGGTGGAAGTCGATGTGCAGGTCGCCGTCCGCCGACACCGCGAGGTCGATCAGCGAATGCCGCGACAGCTGCTCCAGCATGTGGTCGAGGAAGCCGATGCCGGTGGCGACCGTGTAGCGGCCGGTTCCGTCGAGGTCGACGGTGGCGGTCACGGTGGTTTCGGTGGTCTTGCGCTCGATGCTCGCCTGGCGCATGGGGGCCTCCTGCTGAATGACCCCTGAAATAACAGGATTGCGACCGTGATACCAGAGGCGGCCGCCCCTTCCCTTCCGCGATATGCGCCTTATCTACGGCGCACGGGATTGCGGCCAGCCCGCGTGGCTGCCATCATCGCCGCCCGAACTCGAACAACCGCCGGAAAGCGCATGTCGGACTCCATCCCCAGCTGGCACGGCACCACTATCGTCTGCGTCCGCAAGGGCGACCAGGTGGTGATCGCCGGTGACGGCCAGGTCAGCCTGGGCCAGACGGTCATCAAGGGCAATGCCCGCAAGGTGCGCCGGATCGGCGGCGGCCGCATCCTGGTCGGCTTCGCCGGAGCCACCGCCGACGCGTTCACCCTGCTGGAGCGGCTGGAGGGCAAGCTGGAGAAGCATCCCGGCCAGCTGACCCGGGCCTGCGTCGAGCTGGCCAAGGACTGGCGCACCGACCGCTACCTTCGCCGCCTCGAAGCGATGATGGCGGTGGCTGATTCCGAGGTGTCGCTGGTGCTGACCGGCCAGGGCGACGTGCTGGAGCCCGAGGACGGCATCATCGCCATCGGTTCGGGGGGTAACTACGCCCTGGCCGCCGCCCGCGCCCTGATCGACGTCGATGGCCTCGACGCCGAGACCATCGCGCGGCGGGCGATGAAGATCGCCGCCGACATCTGCGTCTACACCAACGGCAACATCGTCGTGGAAACCCTGTGATGACCGCCTTCTCCCCCCGCGAGATCGTCTCCGAACTCGACCGCTACATCGTCGGCCAGCACGAGGCCAAGCGCGCCGTCGCCATCGCGCTCAGGAACCGCTGGCGCCGCCAGCAGCTGCCCGAGGGCCTGCGCGAGGAGGTGCTGCCCAAGAACATCCTGATGATCGGGCCCACCGGCGTCGGCAAGACCGAGATCGCCCGCCGGCTGGCGCGGCTGGCCCAGGCGCCCTTCCTCAAGGTCGAGGCCACCAAGTTCACCGAGGTCGGCTATGTCGGCCGCGACGTCGAGCAGATCGTCCGCGACCTGGTCGAGATCAGCATCGGCATGACCCGCGAACGCCTGAAGAAGCAGGTCGCCGCCAAGGCCGAGGTGGAGGCCGAGGAGCGCCTGCTCGACGCCCTGGTCGGCGAGACCGCCAGCGCCGAGACCCGCCAGAAGTTCCGCAAGATGCTGCGTGAGGGCGCGCTGGAGGACAAGGAAGTCGAGATCCACGTCACCGACACCGGCGGCATGACCATGCCCACCATGGACATCCCCGGCATGCCCGGCGCCAGCATGGGCATGATCAACCTGTCCGACATGTTCGGGAAGGCCTTCGGCGGAACCCGCACCAAGCCGCGCCGCATGAAGGTGGCCGACGCCGCCCGGGTGCTGGTGGACGAGGAATCCGACAGGCTTCTGGACCAGGAGACGGTGGTCAAGGAGGCCATCTGGTCGGTGGAGAACAACGGCATCGTCTTCATCGACGAGATCGACAAGATCTGTGCCCGCTCCGAGGAACACCGGATCGGCGGCGACGTCAGCCGCGAGGGCGTGCAGCGCGACCTGCTGCCGCTGATCGAGGGCACCACCGTCGCCACCAAGCATGGCAACGTGAAGACCGACCACGTCCTGTTCATCGCCTCGGGCGCCTTCCATCTGGCCAAGCCCAGCGACCTTCTGCCCGAGTTGCAGGGCCGCCTGCCGATCCGCGTCGAACTGAACGCCCTGACGCGCGACGACTTCGTGCGCATCCTCACCGAGCCCGAGGCCAGCCTGATCAAGCAGTACGTGGCGCTGATGGGCACCGAGGAGATCGAGCTGGCCTTCACCGACGCCGCCGTCGGCGCCATCGCCGACCTGGCCGCCGAGATCAACCGCTCGGTGGAGAATATCGGCGCCCGCCGCCTCCAGACGGTGATGGAACGCCTGCTCGAGGACATCAGCTTCACCGCCCCCGACCAGCCCCCCGGCACCCGCGTCGAGATCACCCCCGAGATGGTCGGCGATAAGGTCGGCGCCCTGGCCAAGAAGGCGGATCTGGCGAAGTACATCCTTTGATCGACGTCGCCCCAGGATGTATGATCAGGGTCATCGACCGGGAGGGGTCATGGCCGAGAACTGGATCAAGCTGCTGGGGGGCGCCGGCAAGCGGCGGCGGTTGGCGTCGGGGGAGACGGTGTACCGGCTGGGCGACCCGGCCGACGCCCTCTATCGCCTGGTGCGCGGCCGGGTGCGGCTGAGGGCCGGCGGCCAGGCGCTGCACACCGCCTATCCCGGCGAGCTGTTCGGCGAGGGCGCGCTGTTCCGCGACGCCCATGTGGACGAGGCGGTGGCCGAGCGGATGTCGGTCGTCGAGGTGCTGCCGCGCCGGCCGATCCTGTTGTATCTGCGCGCCCACCCCGACCTCAACCTGGCCTTCTCGGCCTATCTCGCCAACCAGCTGGAGAAGACCCGCGCCCGCGCCGAGCTGCTGCGGCTGAAATCGGCCCGCGACCGCATCCTCACCTATCTTGCCCAGGCCGGGGCGGCGTCCGGCCCCATCACCCTCGACCGCCCGCTGACCACGGTGGCCGCCGAGATCGGCCTGACCCACGAAGCCTTTTACCGCACCCTGAGGGTGCTGGAGACGGAGGGCGTGATCGTGCGCGAGGGAAAGCGCAGCTTCAAAATAGAGGGCTAAGCGTCCCTATTTCCGCACCATTTGCAGCATCGCCGCCACCGCCGCGTCCGGCAGCTCGCCGATGCGCAGGGCCAGGCGGTTGGCCAGTTCGGTGCGGTCGGGGGACAGGCCGGCGGTGTCGATGGTGACCTTGGGGTGGCTGAGCTCGGCCAGGGACTTGAGCTCCTCGGCCTCGTCCCAGATGCAGCCGAGATAGCCGGCGATCTGCATCACCAGGCCGGGCGCCGGCCGGCCGCGCTTGCCGTGCTCGAGGGCCGACAGGTAGGCGGCCGAGACATGGAGGTCGGCGGCCATGTCCTTGAGCGCGATTCCCTTGACGTCGCGCAATTGCCGCACCCGGGCGCCGAAGGGAGTCATCGCCTCATCCCCGCCGCCTTTTCACCAGCACGTATAACGCGCCGTCGCCGCCGTGCTGGGGACGGGCGTAGGAGAAGCCGAGGATGCGTTCCCGCAGCGGGCTCTGGTTCAGCCAGCGCGGCACCTGGGCGCGCAAGACGCCGCCGCCCTCGCGCCCCTTGCCGGTGATGACCAGCACGCAGCGGCGGCCGATGTCGAAGGAATGGGCGACGAAGCCGGTCAAGGCGGCGTGGGCGGCGTCCTGGGTCATGCCGTGCAGGTCGATGCGGGCGTCGATGACCATCTCGCCGCCCTTCATGCGCTCGGCCGTGCGCCGGTCGAGGCCGATGGCGGCGCCGTGGGACAGATCGGGCAGCGGCGGGCGCGGGCGCGGTGGCGGCGCCTCGCGCGGCGGCGGGGCGACCGGGGCGGGAGCCGAGGGGAGGGGGGGCGGCTCGGGCGGATCGGGCTGCGCCTCGACCGCTTTGCCGGGCAGGGGGGCGACGTCGCGCACCACCGCCTTCCACACCCGTGCCTCGTCGGGGGTGACCACCCGCCGGCGCGGGCGGTGATCGGCGAGGTCGCGCAGCTTCAGGTCACGCGCCATCGACCAGCACGACGTGGAGCCGGCGCGGGCCGTGGGCGCCCAGCAGCAGGCTCTGCTCGATGTCGGCGGTGCGCGATGGGCCGGTGATCCAGGTCACCGTGCGCGGCCAGGCGCCGGCGGCGCGCAGGTCGCGCCAGGCGTCCTCGTAGGCGCCCACCACCCTTGACGCCTCGACCACCACCACATGGATGTCGGGCAGGAAGTGCAGGGTGGTCGGCCGGCCGGGCGAGGAGGCGACGACCATGGTTCCGGTCTCGGCCACCGCCCGGAAGCACGGCGTCACCGACACCAGGTCGGCGGGCCGGGCGGCGCCGGCGTGCGCCTCCAGACCGGCGCCGGCCCAGTCGGACCCGGCCAGATCGGGCGATACCACGACGGCGGGGGGCAGCCCGGCCTCGGCCAGGAAGCGGGCGACGGCGGCCGGAACCTCGTCGACCGGGCCGACCCGGTCCAGGCTAGCCTGGGTCTCCACCGCCATGGCGGCGAAACGCTCCACCAGCTCGGCCGGCGTGCCCCGGCCGCTTTCGGGCACCACCACCGGGCGCGGCGCGGCCAGCCGGCGTGCCAGGGCGTCACGGTCGGCGGGGGCCAGCCGGTCACGGCGGAGCGAGCGGCGAATGCCGTCGAGAATGGTGGCGCGGGCGGTCATGGCGGCAGGATCTCCTGGACCGGCGGGGGCGAGCCGGCGGGGGTGTCGCCATCCCAGGGCTGGGCGGCCTCGGCCTCGGCCATCTCGGTTTCCTCGGGCAGGTTGCGGCGGGCGAATTTGCGCCAGTCGCCCTTGGGCGCCATGCAGTATTCGCTGGTGCCCTTGAGGACGATGAC
>JBFMHS010000404.1:0-5721 GCA_040751765.1 Pseudomonadota bacterium
GCAGCCGGCCGCAGCCGCCAAGCCCGCCGCCGCGCCGGCCGCCGCGGCCGCAGCCGCCTCCGGTGGCGCCGTGCACACCGCCTCGATCCGCGTCGACCTCGACAAGATCGACCGCCTGGTCAACATGGTCGGCGAGTTGGTCATCACCCAGGCCATGCTGGGCCAGCAGGCCACCGGCTTCACGGTGGAGAGCCATCCCGAGCTGATCCAGGGCCTGCAAGAGCTGTCGCACCACACCCGCGAGCTCCAGGAAAGCGTGATGGCCATCCGCGCCCAGCCGGTCAAGGCGTTGTTCTCCAAGGCGCCGCGCCTGGTCCGCGACCTGTCGTCCAAGCTGGGCAAGCAGGCCCGGCTGGTGATGAGCGGCGAGAACACCGAGGTGGACAAGACCGTCATCGAGCAGTTGTCCGACCCGATGACCCATCTGATCCGCAACTCGCTGGACCATGGCATCGAGACGCCCGAAGAGCGCATCGCCATGGGCAAGACGCCCGAGGGGACGATCCATCTGGGCGCCGAGCACCGCTCGGGACGCATCATCATCGAGATCGCCGACGACGGCCGCGGCATCAACCGCCAGCGGGTGCTGGAAAAGGCCATCGAGAAGGGCCTGGTCGAACGCGGCCAGCCGCTGACCGACGAGCAGATCGACATGCTGATCTTTGCCCCCGGCTTCTCGACCGCCGCCGAGGTTTCCGACGTGTCGGGGCGCGGCGTCGGCATGGACGTGGTGCGCAAGAACATCCAGGACGTTGGCGGCCGCGTGGTGGTGCAGAACAGCCCCGGCGTCGGTTGCCGCATCATCCTGTCGCTGCCGCTGACCCTGGCGGTGATGGACGGCATGCTGGTGGCGGTGGGCCAGGAACGCTACGTCCTGCCACTGACCAACATCGTCGAATCCCTGCGCCCGACCGCCCAGCAGGCCCGCGCCCTGGTCAATGTCGGCGACGTGCTGACGCTGCGGGGCGAATACATCCGCCTGCTGCCGCTGCACCAGATCTTCGGCGTCCGCAACGCCATCACCGACCCGACCCGCGGCTTGGTGGTGGTGGTGGAGACCGAGGGCGGCGACCGCATCGGCCTGTTGGTCGACGAACTGCTGGGCCAGCAACAGGTGGTCATCAAGTCGCTGGATGCCAATTTCCGCCCCGTCGATGGCATCTCGGCCGCCACCATCCTGGGCGACGGCCGGGTCGCGCTGATCCTGGACGTCGCCGCGCTGAGGCAGTTGGGCGAGTCGCTGGGCAAGGCGAACGACGGCGCCCGAATGGCCGCCGAATAGCCGAACCAATACCTTCGCAGGAGGCGGCTCGGCCAAAAATCACAAATCCTTTGTGGGCTTCGCTCGAAATTGATGTAAAATTTATGCCGCGTCCCTCAATTCCGGGTGACACGGCATGCAGACACTTCAGTCCAACGACCACGGTGCCGCCACGGCCAACGGAGAGGTCCGCCAGTTCATCTCGTTCACCATCGGTGACGAGGAATACGGCGTCGACATCATGGCAATCCGCGAGATCAAGGGCTGGACGGCAACCACCGCGCTGCCCAACACCCCGCCCTACATGCGCGGGGTCATCAACTTGCGCGGCGCCATCATTCCCATCTTCGACCTGCGCGCCCGCTTCGACGAGGGGCTGACCGAGGCCTCGGCGCGCCACGTCATCATCGTCGTCGCCGTCCGCCACAAGGTGCTGGGCATCCTGGTGGACGCGGTGGCCGACATCATCACCGTTTCCAACACCGACATCCAGCCGGTGCCCGAGATCGAGCAAAGGGCGGATTCCGCCTTGCTGGCGGGGCTCGTCACCGTCGACGGCCGCATGGTCGCGCTCCTCGACCTCGACCGCTTGTTCGACGGCGACACGCATCTCGACCTGACCGGCCACGCGGCCTGAAGCATTCCTGGGGGAAGGGACAATGGGGAAGACATCCGGATTGACCGTCAAGGGCCGCATCTACGGCGGCTTCCTGCTGATCCTGGCGTTCCTGCTGGTGGTCGGCGGGTTCTCGTTCGTCGGCTTCCGATCGGTCGGCGGCAATGTCCAGAACTACGCCCGCGTCACCAGCAACACCCTGAACATCCAGGACATCGAGCGCAATGTCGTCGGCCTGCGCCGTAACGCCATGCTGTTCACCAACACCGGTGCCGACACCGCCCTGAAGCGGGTCGACGAGTTGGACGGCCTGCTGCGCAAGGGACTTGCCGACGCCCTGGCCTCGGTTCGTGACGCCGACGCCCGCGAGCAGCTCCAGGCGATGCAGAGGCTGTTCGAACAGTACATGGCCAATTTCCGCAAGGTCGTCGACCTGCGCCATGAACGCGAGAAGCTGGTGCGCGAGGGCACCGACGTGCTGGGCCGGGAGGGTTCCGAGGAATTCGTCCGCCTGATCGCCGCCAAGGTCCAGGAAAGAGATTTCGAAACCCTGGGCATGGCCACCAAGGCCCAGGAGAATTTCAGCCGGGCCCGCCTGGCCGTCCTGCGCTACCAGGGCCGCATGGAGGACAAGGAGGCGGTGGCCGCGCTGGGCGCCGTCAATGCGGCCGCCGAGGCGGTGGAGGCCGCCGCCCGCGCCGAGGCCCATCCCGCCGACCGCGCCGAACTGGAGAAGGTGCTTGGCGTGCTGGCCAAGTACCGCGAGGCATTCGCGCGTCAGTACGAGGTGACCAAGGAGTACAATTTCCTGGTCAACGACACCAACGCCAAGCTCGCCGCCGAGTTCGGCCAGCGCGTCGGCGAGGCCAAGAAGCATCAGATCGAGGTGCTCGACGCCCTGCGCGACGACACCCTTTCCACCGTCTCCACCCAGGAGGTCAGCAACGGCCTGATGTCGGCCATCGCGCTGGCCATCGGCCTGGTCGCCGCCTTCCTGATCGCCCGCTCGATCCTGGTTCCGGTCAACCGCATGACCGAATCCATGACCGACCTGGCCGGCGGCAGGCTGGACGTCGAGATCCCGGCGCTCGACCGCCACGACGAGATCGGCCTGATGGCCAAGGCCGTCGAGGTGTTCAAGAGGAACGCCGTCGAGAAGGTCCGCATGGAGGAAGAGGAGAAGGCGAGGCAGGAAGCCCAGCGCAAGGCCGAGGAGGAGCAAAAGGCCCGCGAGACCGCCATCGTCGGCGAAGTCACCACCGTCGCCAAGGCCGCCGGCGAGGGCGACATGGACCGCCGCATCGACCTGAACGGCAAGGACGGCTTCCTGCTCGACCTGTGCCAGGGCGTCAACACCCTGCTGGAGCAGACCAGCGTCGCCCTGGCCGATGTCGGCGAGGTCCTGGGGTCGGTGGCCGAGGGCAACCTGACCAAGCGCATCACCAAGGATTACGCCGGCGTGTTCGGCAAGCTGAAGGGCGATGTCAACGCCACCGCCAACAAGCTGTTCGAAATCGTCAACAACATCAACTCGGCCGCCAAGCAGATCGCCTCCTCGTCTGCGGAGGTGGCGGCAGGCAGCCAGGACCTTTCGGAGCGCTCGGAGCAGCAGGCCAGCGCGCTGGAGGAGACCGCCGCCTCCATGGAGGAACTGGCCGCCACGGTGCGCCAGAACGCCGCCAACGCCCAGCAGGCCAACCAGCTCGCCGCCGGTGCCCGCGAGGTGGCCGCCTCGGGCGGGCAGGTGGTTTCCGACGCCGTGGCCGCCATGGCCCGCATCGAGGCCTCCAGCCAGAAGATCGGCGACATCGTCGGCATGATCGACGAGATCGCCTTCCAGACCAACCTCCTCGCCCTCAACGCCGCCGTCGAGGCGGCGCGGGCCGGCGACGCCGGCAAGGGGTTCGCCGTGGTTGCCCAAGAGGTGCGCAACCTGGCCCAGCGCAGCGCCCAGGCGTCGAAGGAGATCAAGACCCTGATCACCGAGTCGACCGGCGAGGTCAAGCAGGGCGCCGAGCTGGTCAAGGGCGCCGGCACCACGCTGGAAGAGATCCTGGGCAGCGTGAAGCGCGTGGCCGACATCGTCGCCGAGATCGCCGCAGCCAGCGCCGAGCAGGCCACCGGCATCGACCAGGTCAACGAGGCGGTCAGCCAGATGGACGAGATGACCCAGCAGAACGCCGCGCTGGTCGAGGAATCCACCGCCGCCGCCCATTCGCTGGAGGAGGCTGCCGCCGGGCTCGAGGAGCTGATGGCCTTCTTCGTCGTCGACGCCAATGCCAGCCACTCGCTGGCCCATCACGCCTCGCTGGTGCTCAGCACCAAGATCGATCACGTCACCTTTCGCCAGAACGTCCTCGACGCGGTTCAAGGCAAGAACAAGCTGACTGCCGACAAGCTGGCCGACCATCACAACTGCCGCCTCGGCAAATGGTACGACGGCGTCTCCGAACCGGCGGTGAAGAGCAGCCCGTCCTATTCAGCGCTCGAGAACCCGCACAAGCGGGTCCACGACGCCGGCAAGCAGGCGCTGGCCTGCCTCGCCAGCGGCGACCGCGCCGGCACCGATGCCGCCCTGGCCGAACTGGACCGCGCCTCGAACGAGGTGATGGGGATGCTCGACTCCCTGGCCAGCGATATCAAGCAGTCGGGTGCCGCCGCCCGCGCCACCCGGTCGACCGCCGCCACGGCCAAGCCGGTGGTCAAGGCCGCCATCAAGCCCAAGGCGGTGGTCAAACCCGTCGCCAAGCCCGCCGCCGAGCGCTCACATCTGGCCAAGCTGCACGACCGACAGCACGCCGGCGACGCCCAGCCGCCGGCCTCCAAGGCGACGGCGAAGGCGCCCGCCAAGGATGACGATTGGGCGGAGTTTTGATGCAAACGAAAGTTCTGGTATGACTAACCCCGCCGGCCCCTGGCCGGCGGGGTTTTGCGTGGGGGAGCAAGCGGGTGCAGCAGAGCGTCGGCGACAGCTGGTCGGATCATTCGCATCGGCGCGAGTTCGAACTGGGTGACGAGGAATTCCGCTTCCTGGCGGCCTTCATGTCGCGCGAGACCGGCATCGTGCTTTCCGAGCACAAGCGCCAGATGGTGTGCGGCCGCCTGGTCAAGCGCCTGCGCGCGCTGGGCCTGAAGAGCTTCGCGGAATATGTCGAGCTTTTGAAGGGCCCCACCGCCCATGCCGAGGTCGAGAACCTCGTCAACGCCATCACCACCAACATCACCCATTTCTTCCGTGAGCCGCACCACTTCGACTACCTGCGCGACCTGGTGCTGGCGCCCCGCCTGGTCGAGCGGCCGCGCCGGCCGCGCGTGCGCATCTGGTCGGCGGGCTGCTCGTCGGGCGAGGAGCCCTATTCCATCGCCATGACCATGGCCGACGTGCTCAAGGGCGGCGAGGGCTGGGATGCGCTGATCCTGGCCACCGACATCGACACCAACGTGCTCGACCGCGCCCAGGCCGGGGTCTACAAGGTCGAGGCGGTCAAGCACATCCCCGATGGCTACCGCAAGCGCTTCCTGCGCCGCATTCCCGGCGATGCGGACCATGTCCAGATGGCCGACGAGCTGAAGCGGATGATCCGCTTCAAGCAGCTGAACCTGCACGAGGACTGGCCCATGAAGGGCGGCTTCGACGCCATTTTTTGCCGCAACGTCGCCATCTATTTCGACAAGCCGACACAGAAAGTTCTGTTCAACCGCTATGCCGACGTATTGGCCATGGGCGGCCTGTTGTATCTTGGGCACTCGGAATCCCTGATCGGGGTGTCGGACCGGTTCGAGGTGGTGGGCAAGACCGCGTACAGGCGCATCAAATGAGCGATGGCAACCAGGTCTGGGGTGC
>JBFMHS010000405.1:0-2192 GCA_040751765.1 Pseudomonadota bacterium
CCCGGGCGCATGGCCAGTCCTTCCGCCTCCAGCAGCGCTTCCAGGTCGGGCTCGACCTTGCGGGCGACATCCGGCTTCAATAGGGCGCGGAGCTTGCCGGACAGGTCGGACAGGCAGGCGGCCTCATCCTCGCGGTTGTCGCGGTCGAACAGCCGGACGGCGCCTTCCAATGCCGCCAATTCGTCGGCGGTGAAGTTGATCAGACGGTCGAGCGTGCCGGAGGGGATGCGCCAGCGCTTGATGCGCTCGTCGGTCTCGACCTCCTCGCATTGGGGGAAGTTCCGCAACACCGCGTCGCGCATGCGCATGGCGGTGCGCCGACCGACGCCGAACTTCGCCTCGATGTCCTTCAGCGACAATCCGCCGCGCGCCGCCTGCATCTCCAGCGCCAACTGAAGCAGATTGTCGGCCTTCTCGTAGCGCACGCCGCCCCCCTTTGACCATCGAACAGGACCAATTCTGACACATGTCGATGATGGAATGAAGGCCGGATCGTCAACCGGAGCGCGCGATGCGTTTCGTCCCGCTGGTCATCACCATCGCCCTTTCTACTTGCGTCCCGGCCTGGGCTGGAACCGTCCAAGGGCAGGCGTCGGTCATCGACGGCGATACCCTCGACATCGGTGGAACCCGCATCCGCTTTCACGGCATCGACGCGCCGGAACGCCATCAGCGCTGCGGCGGCTCCGAAGGGGAATGGGCGTGCGGCAAGGCCTCCGCCAACGCTCTGACCAATCGCCTCAGCGGCCGCTTGGTGACATGCAAGGAAATGGGCCGTGACCGTTACCGCAGGATCATCGCCTCCTGCATGGTCGATGGCATCGACATTGAGTCCTGGATGGCTCGAAACGGCTGGGCCCTGGCCTATCGCCGCTACAGCGCGGACTACGTGGCCGACGAGGACCATGCCCGCCGCGCAGGCCAAGGGTTATGGGCTGGCCCGTTCATGGCACCGTGGGACTGGCGACAGGCGCGTCGGGGAAGATAGTGTATTCGGAGCGGTACGCTTCACCGGAACAAAACATGTCCCATTCTGTCACCCCCGGGCGCTAAGGTGACGACATGAACGTCCCCCTCTTGCCCATCGCGACCACGGAGGCCCCTCTCGCCATAAGCTGGCGACTTGAGGATGATGTTCTGGTCGAGGAGGGTGACGGATGGCGTCGCCTTTATGGACGTTGGGACAAGACATTCGGGTGCTGGACCGTTCCATTGCCGGCGGAGGATCCAGTTGCCGCCCGGATCCCCTTCGAACCAAATTGGCCGGTCCTGGGGCGCCACGGAACATGGCTGCTTCCCCACGGTCCGCGTGACGATTCGTGGTACGACTCGCGCGCAGCCATTGCCGCCTATTTCTCCCTGATCCCCCTGCCGGTTCGCCGGCTGGTATCATCCTTCGGGCCGCAACAATGGTCTCTGCTGGAAGCCATCTGGCGGGATCCGCAGGCGGCTCAGACCATCGACGCCGGGGCTCAACCGTAACCAACACCACGCCAAGCGAGATGGAGGAACAGCCACCCCAATTCGACGATGGCGTCGTCTTCCGGGCACCAGCGGGAAATCCGCTGCCGACGGCTTCCAAACATGCCCTCGACGTCCCAGGTTTCGCCATCCAACCCGATTCGCCGATCATTCTCAGGAAGGGACCAGAAATCGACTCGTTCCAGCGCTTCGATCAATGCCGCCCACTCCTCGCGCGTCAGGTGGCGCAGCACCTTGCGCCGCCCCAGCCAGGGGTCGAACCAGGAGCCGGTGGCGAGCCATGCGGTCAGCATGATCCAGTCGCCGGTCCGGGCGACCCGAATGGTCGTGTGGCGGTCGTCCGACGAATGTAGACAAAACGCGTAGGCCTCCTCGCCTTCAAGATCGAGCCCGATCATTGCGGCCTCATCGTGACAGGGCACCGCGGATCGCTTCCGCGCGGCGCTGGAACAACACCGCGGCAAGCCCTGGACCCGCCTGATGGCCGCTGGCGATCAGGTCACGGGCGGTGACGGTGTTGGCGGCGGCCAGGGCCTGCCTCCAGCGGGACGCCTCGGGAAACGCCTCCTCCTCCCGCCCGAGCCGGCCGCGACGATCGGCCTCGGCGACAATCAGGAGCGCCTCCAGTCGCTCGGGGCGGTGAAAGGCGTCGGCGGCGGCCAGCACCTCCAGTATGGTGCCGGGGCGCAATTCGGCGACCTTCGGGATCA
>JBFMHS010000406.1:0-2678 GCA_040751765.1 Pseudomonadota bacterium
CGCACCAGTTCCAGCACGATCACCGCCACCCCCACCATCACCGCGCTCATGATGACCGTGGCGATGATCGCCGGCAGCAGCCGGTCGGGGCCGTAGGCCGCCAGGAACAGCGGGATGCCCATGTAGCCGGTGTTGGAGAAGCAGGCGTTCAGCGCCTGCATGGCGTGAATCTCGGCGCGGTCTCGGCGCAGCAGGCGGCCGATCAGGCCGCCCAGGGCGTAGACCACCAGCATGGCGCCCAGGAAGGCGCCGATGAAGGGCAGGTTGAAGATCTGGTCCAGCGGCTGGCGGGCCATGCCCAGGAACAGCACCGCCGGCAGGGCGAACCAATAGACGAAAGCCGACAGCGCCTGCGAGGCGGTCTGCCCCAGCACGGTGCGGCCGCCGGCATAGCCCGCCACCACGATGGCGAACACCGGCAGGGCCACGTCCAACACCACCTGCATCCCGGCCTCCGATTGGTCCTACCACTGACCCTAAGCCATGGGAGGGCGGCCGGCAAGACGGGTGGTTGTCAAGCCGGCTGCTGGGCCAGCGCCTCATCGACGGCGGCACGCAGGTCGGCGGGCGCCACCGGCTTGTGGAGCAGGCGGTGATCGCCCTGCTCGGCTTCGACGATGCGCGCCGGGTCGGTGTCGCCGGTGACCAGCACGGCCGGCACATGGCGGCCGGTCACCCGGCGGATGCGGGCGATGGCGCCGATGCCGGTCTCGCCGCCGCGCAGGCGGTAGTCGGCCAGGATCAAGCCGGGGCTGAGATCGCGGGCTGCGATGGCGGCCACCGCGTCCTCCTCGGACCCGGCGATGGCGACCGAGAAGCCCCAGCCTTCCAGCAGGTCGCGGAAACCCTCGCGCAACATGGCCTCGTCGTCGATGACCAGCACGGTGACGCCGTTGCCCGCCCGGCCGCCGACGGGCGCGGTCACGGTGTGGGGCGCCGGCGTCGGGGCGGCGGGCATGGCGACCTGGAAGCACGAGCCCCGGCCCAGCCGCGAGCGCACTGCCACCTCGTGGCCCAGCATCTGGGCCAGCCGCCGCACGATGGCCAGCCCCAGCCCCAGCCCCTGCGAGCGGTCGCGCTCGGGATTTCCGACCTGATGGAACTCGGTGAAAATGTGCTCGATCTGATCGGCGGGGATGCCGATGCCGGTGTCGTGCACCTCGATGCGCAACTGGGCGCCCCGCCGACGGCAGCCCACGAGGATGGTGCCGGCGGCGGTGTAGCGCAGGGCGTTCTCCAGCAGGTTGCGCAGGATACGCTCCAGCTGGGCCTTGTCCGACAGCGCCCAGGCGCGGGTTCCGACCAGTCGCAGCGCGACGCCCTTTTCCCTGGCGCGGATGGTGTATTCGCCGGCCAGCCGGTCCAGCAGCGGCCCCAGCGCCACCGGCTCGATGCGGGTGTCGACCACCCCTGCCTCCAGCTTCGAGATGTCGAGCAGTCCGTTGAGCAGCATGCGCAAGGCGTCCAGCGACTTGTCCAGCGGTTCGACCAGGCGTTGGGCGGGATGGCCGGCCAGCTGCTGGGCCAATACCTCGATCAGCAGCATCATCGACTGCACCGGCTGGCGGATGTCGTGGCTGGCGGCGGCCAGGAACTTGGATTTGGCGGCATTGGCAGCTTCTGCCTGGCCGCGGGCGATCTCGGCCAGCAGGCGGGCCTGCGCGAGGTCGTGGTTGCTGCGCTCCAGCGCCAGGCTGCGTTGGCGCTCGCGCACCTTGGACTGGGCCAGCCACATCAGCAACAGGCTGACGACGACGCCCGACACCAGCACCATCATGGGGAATTCCGAGCGCAGCTCGGCTTCCAGCGGCGGCAGGGCGGCAACGGTCAACAGCCAATCGCGGCCAAAGATCTCGATGCCGATTTGCTGGCGGAAGCGGGTCGCGGGGTCGCCGCCGTGTTCGAACAGCAGGGAATCTTCACCGATCCGGCCGTCGTGGAGGCGGACCGCAACCTGGTCCAGGCGGTCGGCGAGGATGCCGTTCATGAGGTCGCCCATGCGGAACGGGCTGTAGACGAATCCCTCGACGTTTCCGTCGGGCGCGTCCGCCGGCAGGTAGAGCAAGGTGCCGTGCTGGATATCGCGGTCGATCTCCTGGACCAGCGTCACCCGGCCGCTGATCGACGGCAAGCCGGTCTCACGGGCCCGGCTCATGGCGGCTTTGCGCACCGGCTCGGCGAACATGTCGAAGCCGAAGGCGCGCCGGTTGCGCTCGTCGAAGGGCTCCAGGAAGACGATGGGATAGTACTCGCCACGGGCCCCGGGCGGGTTGACCGCATAGCCGGGAAAGACCTCGGCGCGGATCGCGCGTTCATGGGTCTCCAGGTCGGCGGCCGGGACACGGAGGGCCACCCCGATGCCCTGGATGCCGGGATAGCGGTCATGGACGGCCAGCCGCTCCACATAAGCCCGCCATTCGGCGCGGGTCACCTCGCTGCTGGCCTCCGTCAGGGCGGCGGCGCCGCGCAGGATCTGCTCGTAGTCGCCCATGCGCTTGACGACGCTCTCGGCGACATCCCTGGTGACGGCGGCGAAGCGCTGCTCGGCGAAGGCCTGGGCCTGGCGCTCGACCGCCCACCAGGCGACCGCCGTCAGGGCCAGGCAGAGCGCGAGAATGACCCCTGCCTCGCCGAAGCTGGTCCGGGCCAAGCGTCGCCAAAGGCCGTGCGCCATGAGG
>JBFMHS010000407.1:0-4770 GCA_040751765.1 Pseudomonadota bacterium
CGACCTCTACCACAAGGCCCGCGGCCTGCGCTGGCCGGTGGTCGAGGGCAAGGAGACCCTGTGGCGCTTCCGCGAGGGCTACGACCCCTACGTCAAGGCTGGCGAGGGCGTGAAGTTCTACGGCAAGCCCGACGGCAAGGCGTGGATCATCGCCCTGCCGTACCAGGACCCGCCGGAGATGCCCGACGCCGAATACGACCTGTGGCTGTGCACCGGCCGCGTGCTGGAGCATTGGCACTCGGGCTCCATGACCCGGCGCGTGCCTGAACTGCACAAGGCCGTCCCCAACGCCGTCTGCTTCATGCATCCCAACGATGCCAAGAAGCGTGGCCTCAGGAACGGCGACGTGGCCAAGGTCAAGAGCCGGCGCGGCGAGATCGCGCTGCGCATCGACACCCGCGGCCGCAACAAGACTCCCGAGGGACTGATCTTCATCCCGTTCTTCGACGAGTCGGTGCTGGCCAACAAGCTGACCCTGGACGCCACCTGTCCGATCTCGAAGGAGACGGACTTCAAGAAGTGCGCGGTCAAGGTCGAGAAGGCCTGAGTGTAGCTGGGCCGGGACGGCGGCGCTTGGAACGCGCGTCGCCGCCCCGGCTCCCGGAGGCGCGGGAACCATGGTCGGGACCAGGGACGACAAGGACACGGTGAGCAGGCGGGGTTTCCTCGCCGGCGGCGTGCGCGCGGCTTGCGGTGCGGGGCTCCTCGCGCTGCTGGTCGCGGTGCCGGCGCATCGCCGTGCCGGCGCCGTGGCCCTGCGTCCTCCGGGCGCCTTGGATGACGCTGATTTCCTGGCCGCCTGCGTGCGCTGCGGCCTGTGCGTGCGCGACTGCCCTTACGACACCCTGAAACTGGCCGAGGCCGGCGACGGCCAGCCGGTCGGCACCCCGTATTTCTTCGCCCGCGACATCCCGTGCGAGATGTGCGAGCACATTCCGTGCGTCGTCGCCTGTCCCACGGGCGCGCTGGACAAGGGTCTGACCGACATCGCCGAGGCCCGCATGGGCACGGCGGTGCTGGTGGGCCACGAGACCTGCCTCAACTATCTCGGCCTGCGCTGCGACGTCTGCTATCGCGTCTGCCCGCTGATCGACCACGCCATCACGCTGGAGCGCCTGCACAACGAGCGCACCGGCAAGCATGCCATCTTCATCCCCACCGTCCACACCGACAAGTGCACCGGCTGCGGCAAGTGCGAAAAGGCGTGCGTGCTGGACGAGGCGGCCATCAAGGTGCTGCCGACCCAGTTGGCGGTGGGTGAACTGGGCAAGCACTACCGCCTGGGTTGGAGGGAAAAGGAGAAGGAGGGCAAGGGCCTGATCGAGGGCATCATCGACCTGCCCGACCGCATGCCCGACCCGCCGGCGGTGGGCCCCGAGCGGCTTCCCAACGGCGGCTTCAAGGAGTTCAAGCCATGACCGCGCCGACCACCCGGTCGCCAGCGCGCGCCGCCATCGCCGCCAAGGGCTGGCTCGGCGCCCACAAGTGGCTGCTGATCCGCCGCGCCGCCCAGCTCGGCTTCCTGGCGCTGTTCCTCACCGGCCCTCTGCTCGGGGTGTGGATCACCAAGGGCACCCTGGCGGCCAGCCTGACCCTTGGCGTGCTGCCGCTGACCGATCCTCTGATGGCGCTTCAGGCGGTGCTGGCCGGCCACGTCATGGAGGTGTCGGCGCTGGTCGGCGTCGCCATCGTGGTCGCGGCCTATGCCGTTCTTGGCGGCCGCACCTACTGCGCCTTCGTCTGCCCGGTCAATGTCGTCACCGACCTCGCCGGCTGGCTGCGGCGCCACCTCGGGATCAAGGAAGGGCTGAGCGTGGACCGCCGCCTGCGCCTGTGGCTGCTGGCCGGCGTGCTGCTGGGCTCGGTGACGTCGGGCGCCATCGTGTGGGAGTTCGTCAACCCGGTGACCATGCTCCATCGCGGGCTGGTCTATGGAGGGCTGTTCACCTGGGGCGCGGCGCTGGCCGTCACCGTGGCGGTGTTCCTGTTCGACCTGGGCGTCGCCAAGCACGGTTGGTGCGGGCATCTGTGCCCTGTGGGCGCCTTCTACGGGTTGGTCGGCGAGAAGAGCCTGGTCCGGGTGACCGCCTCTGGCCGCGACGCCTGCGACAACTGCATGGATTGCTTTACCGTCTGTCCCGAGCGCCAGGTCATCGCGCCGGCGCTCCGGGGCAAGGACAAGGGCGTGGGCCCGGTCATCCTGTCGCGCGACTGCACCAATTGCGGCCGCTGCATCGACGTGTGCACCAAGGACGTTTTCCGGTTCGGTTCCCGCTTCCGCAATTCGCCGTCTGACGCCCCGGGCGTCGGCGGCGGGGCGGGACCGGCCGACATCATTGCCCGGGCGAGCTGATCGGTTCGCCCGCCTGGAACGGAGTTATGGAAGGGGAGTGACCGCTGTGAAGACCAAGATCATGGCTATCGCCGTCGCGCTCGGCCTTGCTTTGGGCATGGGCGCCGTGGCCGAGGAAGTGAAATCCATTCGCGGCTCGGCGGTGAACACGCCCGACGCCGCGCCCGAGATCTACCGCGTGCAGCAGGGCATCAAGCTCGAGCGCGCCTATCGCCAGCAGCCGCCGCTGGTCCCACACGAAGTGGACAAGTACCAGGTCGACCTCAAGGTCAACCAGTGCCTGCGCTGCCACGAATGGCCCTATTCGGACACCGAGAAGGCGCCGAAGATCTCGGACTTCCACTACATGGACCGCAACGGCGTCCGCCAGGACGTCATCAACGGCAACCGCTATTTCTGCACCCAGTGCCACGTGCCTCAGGTGGACGCGAAGCCGCTGGTCGACAACGAATTCAAGCCGGCAACGGCCGGTCGCTGAGCGCGCGGGAGGGCTAGGCCATGAACATCGATCGCCCGGGCGCGCCCGGCCAGGCCGAAGGGGGTTTCCTCCAAAGGACCTGGAACCTGTTGAAGAAACCCACCGCGCGCTGGTCCCTGGGGACCATCCTGGTGGTCGGCTTCGCCACCGGCATCACGTTCTGGGGCGGCTTCAACTGGGCCATGGAGATGACCAACACCGAGACCTTCTGCATCTCGTGCCACGAGATGGAGAACAACGTCTACGCCGAGTACAAGGGCACCATCCACGACGCCAACCGCTCGGGTGTGCGCGCGACCTGCCCCGACTGCCACGTGCCGAAGGACTGGGTGCATAAGATCAAGCGCAAGATCCAGGCCTCCAACGAGGTGGTGCACAAGGTTCTGGGCTCCATCGACACGCCCGAGAAGTTCGAGGCCAAGCGCCTGCAACTGGCCACCAACGTGTGGACCACGATGAAAGCCACGGACTCGCGCGAGTGCCGCAACTGCCACAATTTCGACTCCTTCGACCTGACCCGCCAGGCCAAGCGGGCCCGCGACCGCCACACCGAGGCGGCCGAGGCCGGCCAGACCTGCATCGACTGCCACAAGGGCATCGCCCACCAACTGCCCGACGGTGCCTACGAGGTCGAGAAACAGCTGAACGAGAAGTTCAAGCACTAGCCGTTCCCGTCTCCAGGCGGATGAACTGGGCCTTCCGGGCGACCGGAAGGCCTTTTTTTTGAATCGTCGGACTCACCCGCGGTGGTCGATGCCGTATCTCTCCAGCATGCGATACAGGGTGACCCGCGACACACCCAGGTGCTCGGCGGTGCGCTTGATGTTCTGGCGGTGGGCGGCCAGGGCCTGGCGGATCAAGGCTTCCTCGGTCTCGCGCCGGGCGGCCTCCAGCGAGGTGGCGGCACCGGTGCGGGCATCCTCGGGCAGGCCTAGGTCCTCGGGCCGCACCCAGGGCCCGTCGGCCATCACCACCGCCCGGCGCATGGTGGCGATCAACTCGCGGACGTTGCCCGGCCAGCCGTGGCGGCGGACCAGCGCCAGCGCGTCCGGCGCCAGTCCGTGGATGAGCTTGCCGCCCTCGCTGGCGAACTTGGCGACGAAGTGCGCGGCCAGCCGGTCGACGTCGGCGCCGCGATCGCGCAACGGCGGCATCTCCAGGGTCAGCACGTTGAGGCGGAAGAACAGGTCCTCGCGGAAGCGGCCGTCGGCCACCGCCTTGCGCAGTGGCACGTTTGTGGCGGCGATGACCCGCACGTCCACCTTGATGGGATGATGTCCGCCGACCCGGTCGATGGTGTTTTCCTGGAGGAAGCGCAGCAGATGGGCCTGGAGGTCCATGGGCAGGTCGCCGATCTCGTCCAGGAACAAGGTGCCTCTGTCGGCGGCCTGGATGCGGCCGATGCGCCGCTGGTCGGCGCCGGTGAAGGCCCCCTTCTCGTGGCCGAACAACTCGGACGCGATCAGGGTCTTCGGCAGCGCCGCGCAGTTGATGGGCACGAACGGCCCCTGGGCCCGCGGCGAGCGTTCGTGGATGGCGATGGCGGCCAGTTCCTTGCCGGTGCCGCTTTCGCCGGTGACCAGCACCGGGGCGTCGGTCCCCGCCACCTTGCGGATGGTGTCGTACAGCCGCAGCATGGCCGGGCTGTCGCCGACCATGGGCGGCAGGCCGGCATTGTCCTCGCCCCGCCGGCCACCGCGTGCCGCCACCAAAGGCCGCAGGCGGGCCAGCAGCGCGGGATCCTTGTCCGCCTGCTCCATGACCAGCCCCGCCAACAGGTCGGGGTCCAGGCGGGAGAGCATGTCCCTGGTAATTCCATCGTCGCCGCTATTTTGAAAATACACAGCAGTTTCTCTCGTGGTGTATCAGGGATGGCCGGAGTGTTGCAGATGCGACACCTGGATTCACACCATCTTCAGGGGTGTCATTAGGCACTTCC
>JBFMHS010000408.1:0-8452 GCA_040751765.1 Pseudomonadota bacterium
ATGCGCGGCCGGCACCACTTATGCTCCCGGTTACCAGATTTTGCGGGCGTATGTGTCGCCGCCCTTGGAGGCCTCCTCCAGGCAACGGCGGGCGGCGGCCTCGTCGAACCAGCCGTCCTTCCCCACCACCTCCTGCATGCCGCGCTCGGAATCCACGGCCTCGCGGCGGTGGTGGCCGTGGACGGAATAGACGTGGCCGGCGCGCGCCTCGACCACCGCGAAGCGGCCCCGTCCGTCGGATATCAGGCGGAAGGAGTCCGCCCGCTCGACGATCTCGATCGCCATTCGGCCCTCCGTCATCGTGCAGGGAGTACACACCGGCGGAGGGCGAAGGTTCCCTATTCGGCGGCGACCACCCGCGCGACCGGCACCGGCGGTTCGGTCCGGCGCCAGCATTCCCAAGGGCCGGCGCCGGCGCCCAGCAGCGCCTCCATCTCGGTCAGGTCCTTGAAGGTGTCCACCGCCCGCCAGAAGCCGTCATGGCGATAGGCGGCCAGTTGCTGGCGGTCGATCAGGCGCTGGAACGGCTCGACCACCAGTTCCTCACCCTCGCCCAGCACGTCGAAGACCCGCCGCGACAGCACGAAATAGCCGCCATTGATCCACATCTCGGTGGACTTGATGTCGTGGATGCCTGCCACCGTGCCGTCGTCGCGGATGGCGGCGACGTGGAAGCTGGAACTGGGCCGCACCGCCAGGAAGGTGGCGGCGGCGCCGGTGGCGCGATGGCGCTCGATCACCCTGGGCAGCGGCACGTCCGACAGGCCGTCGGAGTAGTTGGCGAGGAAGGTCTCCTCGCCCTCCAGATAGGGCGCCACCGCCCGCAGCCGCTGGCCGATATTGGCCGCCAGCCCGGTGTCGACGAAGGTGATGCGCCAGTCGTGGATGTCCTCGGACAGCAGTTTCACCGACCGGCCGCCCTCGGACAGCACGAAGTCGTTGGACAGGGCCTCGTTGTAGCCCAGGAAGTACTCCTTGATGACCTCGCCCCGGTAGCCGAGGCAGAGGATGAAATCCTTGTGGCCCCAATGGGCGTACCAACGCATCACGTGCCACAGGATGGGCCGGTTGCGCAGCATCGCCATGGGCTTGGGGACGTGGTGGGAATAATCGCGCATGCGCATCCCCAGCCCGCCGCAGAACAGGACGACCTTCATGCCTTCGCCTCCAGGTCAGGGAAACACCGCCACGTCGGGGATCGGCACCACGAACTGTCCGCCCCAGTCGCGGATGTAGCCGTGGGCGGCCATGATCTCGTGCTTGAGGTTCCACGGCAGGATCAGCAGGTAGTCGGGCCGGGTCTCCTTGATCCGCTCGGGGGGATGGATGGGGATGTGGGTGCCCGGCGTGTAGCGGCCGTGCTTGTAGGGATTGCGGTCCACCGCGTAGTCGATGAAATCGGTGCGGATGCCGCAATAGTTCAGCAGGGTGTTGCCCTTGCCGGGGGCGCCATAGGCGACGATGGATTTGCCGTACCACTTGGCGCGGATCAGGAAATCGACCAGGCTCCACTTGGACTGCTTCACCTGGCCGGCGAAGCGAGAATACCCCAGGGGACGGTCGAGCGCCGCCTCGACCTCGCGCGCCTTGACCGCGGCCACCGCCCCTGTTGTCGGCCGGTCGGCGCCGGCGTGGCAGAGGTAGAGGCGCAGCGAGCCGCCATGGGTCCAGATCTCCTCGACATCGAACACCCTCAGGCCGTGGGCGGCGAAGATGCGCTCGGCGGTGCCCAGGGAGAAGTACGAGAAGTGCTCGTGGTAGATGGTGTCGTACTGGTTCTCGGTGATCAGCGTGAGCAGATGCGGCACCTCGATGGTCGCCACACCGGCGGGCTTGAGCAGGATGCGGATGCCCTCGACGAAGTCGTTGATGTGCGGTACCTGGGCCAGCACGTTGTTGCCGATCACCAAGTCGGCCTTCTTCATGCGCTGGGCGGTGCGGGCCGAGAAGAACTCGATGACCGTCGGCACGCCCCGGTTGATGGCGGCGCGAGCCACGTTGGCCGCCGGCTCGACCCCCAGCACCGGCACGCCATGCGGCTGGAAGTGGCGCAGCAGATAGCCGTCGTTGGAGGCCAGCTCGACCACGTGGCTGGAGCGGTTGAGGCCCAGCCTGCGGACGATGGCCTCCACATAGGCGCGGGCATGCTCCACATAGGCGTCGGAATACGAGGAGAAGTAAGCGTATTCGCTGAAGATTTCCCTCGGGCTGACATATTCCTCGAGCTGCATCAGCCAGCAGCTTTCGCACACCCGCACCTTCAGCGGATAGAACGGCTCCATGCGGTTCAGCTCGTCGGCGGCGCGGAAGCTTTCGCACAGGGGCGACATGCCGAGGTCGACCACCTCGGCCAGCGCGCCGCCGCAGAAGCGGCAGCCGGTGCCCACCTGGCAGCGGCCGGTCGCCCGGCTGTCAGTGAAGTCGGAATCTTTCACGGCCGTAGTCCTTTCAGCATGGGGAACGGTCGTCTCGCCTATGCACATAGGCCAGGGACCGCCGCCGGGGAAACCGGACATCCGGCGATGCACCGAAAGGCCGCCCCCCTCCCCGCAAGGCCGATGGTGTTATCCCCCTGATCGATTTCTCCCGGCCCGCGAAAGGCCCAAGTTCGAGACGGATCCACGCGGTACGGGAGGAGGCATGCGCGTCGTCATCGTGGGAGCCGGTTACGTGGGCCTGGTCACCGGCGCTTGCCTGGCGTCGGTCGGGCACCGGGTGACCTGCGTCGACTCCGACCGTGACCGCGCCGTCCAGGTGGCGCGCGGCGAGACACCCATCGTCGAGGACGGCCTGCCCGAACTGGTCAAGGAAGGGGTGGCGAGCGGCACCCTGACAGCCACCGACGACCTGGAGGCGGCCGCCGACGGCGCAGAGGTGGCGATGATCTGCGTCGGCACTCCGGCGCGGGCCGATGGTTCCCCCGACCTGTCGGCCGTGGAGACGGCGGCACGGCAGCTGGGCGTGGCGCTCAAGGGCCGGGGCGGCTTTCCGGTGCTCACCGTCAAGAGCACGGTGCCGCCGGGGACCACCGACACCTTGGTCCGCCGCGCGGCCGAGACCGCCGCTGGCGGCCGTGCCGGCGAGGATTTCGGCCTGGCCATGAACCCCGAGTTCCTGAGCCAGGGCTCGGCGGTGCGCGACTTCCTGGACGCCGACCGCATCGTCGTCGGCGCGTTCGACATGCGCTCGGCCAGGGTGCTGGAGGAGCTCTACCGCCCCTTCCCGGCCCCCCTGCTGTCCATGTCCCCCCGCGAGGCGGAGATGGTCAAGTACGCCGCCAACGGGCTGCAGGCGACCCTGATCTCCTACGCCAACCAGATCGCCGCCATCTGCGAAGGCATCCCCGGCGTCGACCACGAGGCGGTGATGCGCGCGGTGCATCTGGACCGCATGCTCGACGGCCCCGGCGGCGGCCGCGCCGGCGCCACCCGCTTCCTGATGGGCGGCATCGGCTTCGGTGGCAGTTGCTTCCCCAAGGACCTGCTCGCCCTGGCGGCCCATGCCCGTTCCGTCGGCGTCCCCGCCCCCTTGATCGAGGCGGTGACCGCCGTCAACGCCGGCCGCGTCGATACGGTGGCCCGCCGGCTGGAGGCCGCCATCGGCACCCTGGCCGGCCGGCGCCTGACCGTGCTGGGCATGGCCTTCAAGCCCGGCACCGACGATTTGCGCCATTCGCCCGGGCTCAGGCTGGCGCGGCGGCTGGCCGGTTGCGGAGCCGAGGTCACCGTCCACGACCCGCTGCCGATCGTCCGCCAACGCGCCCGCGCCCTGCTGCCACCCGACATCGCCATCGCCGACTCCGCCGACGCGGCGCTGGCCGGCGCCGAGGCGGCGGTCATCGCCACCGCCTGGCGCGACTATCGCGACTGGGACTGGACCACCTTCGCCGCCCGCATGGCACGCCCGCTGGTCTATGACGGCCGGCTGCTGCTGGACGGGCTCGACCTGCCGAACTGGCTGACCGTACTGCGTGCCGGCGCCGGCCCCGACAATTCCATGGCAAGGGAGTGAGCATGATCACCGACGTCATCCGACAGGACGCCCAGGGTGTGGTCGACAATCTCGGCCGCCTGCTCGACCCGCTGGCCGGCTCGACCGTGCTGGTCACCGGCGCCGCCGGCTTTCTCGGCGGCTTCTTCCTCGACGTTCTGGACGCCTTCAACGAACGCCATCCCGGCCGCCCGGCCCGCGTCGTCGCCATGGACAACTTCATGGTCGGGCCGCCCGAGCGGATCTCGCACCTGTTGTCGCGGCCGTGGATCACCTGCCGCGCCGGCGACGTCTCCAAGCCGTTGATCCCGCCGCTCCAGCCCGACTGGATCATCCACGCCGCGTCCATCGGCTCGCCGTCCATCTACCGCGCCAATCCGCTGGAGGTGATCGCGGCCAACGTCCAGGGCACCTGGAACATGCTGGACCTGTGCCACCAGGGGGCGCGGGGCATGCTGTCCTTCTCGTCCTCCGAGGTCTACGGCGACCCGGCGGTGGTGCCCACGCCCGAGGACTACAAGGGCAACGTCAGCTTCACCGGCCCGCGCGCCTGCTACGACGAGAGCAAGCGGCTGGGCGAGACCCTGTGCGCAACCTATTTCCGCCTCCACCGCACACCGGTGAAGGTGGTGCGTCCGTTCAACGTCTACGGCCCCGGCCAGCGCCTGGACGACGGCCGCATCATTCCCGACCTGGTGCGCGCCGCCCTGGCCGGCGGGCCGCTGGTGCTGTATTCCGACGGCCGCGCCACCCGGTCGTTCTGCTACGTCTCGGACTTCACCGAAGCGTGCCTGATGCTGCTGATGATGCCCGAGGCGGACGGCGAGGCCTTCAACGTCGGCAACGCCGAAGAGGTGTCCATCGCCGACGCCGCCCACGCCATGGCCGCGGCGAGCGGCGACCCGTCCATGACGGTCGAGTTCCGCGTCAGCGCCGAGGCCGCCTATCTGGTCGACAATCCGCAACGCCGTTGCCCCGACCTCGCCAAGCTGCACCGCCTGACCGGCTTCGAGGCGCGGGTGATGGTGCGCGAGGGACTGGCGCGCACGCTGGCCTCGTATCGCGAGGAGCGCGATCTGGGCAGCCTTCGCAAGGTGGCGCAGGGGTAGACGCCATGCACCCGCTCAGGTTCGACACCGACGGCCCGGAGCCCTTCCGCGTTCTGTGCCTGGGAGCCCATTGCGACGACATCGAGATCGGCTGCGGCGCCACCATCCTGCGCCTGGCGGCCACGGTGCCGAACCTGGAGGTGCGCTGGGTGGTGTTCACCGGCTCGCCGCGCCGCCACGAGGAGGCGCGGCGCTCCGCCCGGCTGTTCCTGGCGGGGGTCCGCGACCACCGTGTCGACCTGCACTCCTTCCGCGAGAGCTTCCTGCCCGCCCAGTGGGGAGCGGTGAAGGAGGAGTTCGAGCGGATCAAGGCCGGCTTCCAGCCGTCGCTGATCCTCACCCACGCCAAGGACGACGCCCACCAGGACCACCGCACGGTGGCCGAGCTGACCTGGAACAGCTTCCGCGACCATCCGATCCTCGAATACGAGATCCCCAAATACGAAGGCGACCTGGGCAACCCCAACCTGCTGGTGCCGGTTGATCGCGACCTGGCCGAGCGCAAGGTGGCCGCGCTGTTGTCCTGCTTCGAGAGCCAGCGCGGCCGCGCGTGGTTCGACGCGGGCACGTTCCTGGGCCTGATGCGCCTGCGCGGCGTCGCCTGCAATGCTCCCTTTGCCGAGGGCTTCCTGGCCCGCAAGCTGGTGGTGTGACGTGACGATGCGGTAACGAAACTTAATATTTTCCTGCCACCACCATAGTTGCAGTCGCCACATTCGCCACGATCCGCCACATTTTTTGCAGTGCCAATTAATCCCGTTTTAAACCAATACCCAATACACCATCGCCCATTGGCTATGTCCCCTCCGTATCCATATCGACATAGCCAGCCTTGGCGCCATATTCATTAATAGATATTAACATCCTACCCAGACCGAGGTAACTTTTCATTAATAGGCTGGACGCAGGCTCCCGCTCCTCACCCGCATTCACAGCGAGAGGAACGGTCGACAGATGGCCTCCTTCCAAGACCAGCCCCGAAGCCCGATCCGCAAGGCGCTCGCCACCTGCAAGAGCGCGATCACCGCCACGGCGGTGTTCTCCCTGGTCGCCAACCTGCTGCTGTTCGTGGCGCCGCTCTACATGCTCCAGGTCTACGACCGGGTGCTGGCGAGCCGCAGCGAATCCACACTGGTCATGCTGACCCTGATCGCCGCCTTCCTGCTGGCGATCCTGGGCTTCGTCGAGGCGGTGCGCTCGCGCGTGCTGGTGCGGGCGGGCGCCCGCCTCGACATGGAACTGGCCGGCCGCGCCTTCGCCGGCGTGTTCGAGGCGGCCCGCAAGCAGCCCGGGTCGGCGTCCGGGCAGGTGCTGCGTGACCTCGATTCGGTTCGCGACTTCGCCACCGGCCCGGCGCTGGTGGTGTTCTGCGATGCGCCGTGGGCGCCCCTGTTCATCATCGCCGCCTTCATCCTGCACCCGCTGCTGGGCGCGGTGACCCTGGCCGGTGGCGTCATCATCTTCGCGCTGGCGGTGGTCAACGAAATCTCCACCCGCAAGGCGCTCAAGGATGCCTCGGCGGTGACGGCCAACGCCGCCGCCTTCGCCGAAGCCAGCTTGCGCAATTCCGAGGTCCTGCACGCCATGGGCATGATGCCCGGCGTGTCCGAGCGCTGGATGGCGCGCCACCGCACCGCGCTGGCCTTGCAGGCCCAGGCCGCCGACCGCGCCGGCACCCTGCTGGCGGTGTCCAAGTTCATCCGCATGTTCCTGCAGTCGGCGATCCTGGGCGTCGGCGCCTGGCTGGCGCTGGAGAACGCGGTCACCGGCGGCGCCATCATCGCCGGCTCGATCCTGATGGGCCGGGCGCTGGCCCCCATCGAGATGGCGGTCGGCCACTGGAAGAGCTTCGTCGGCTTCCGCGGCGCCTACGCCCGCCTGGACGAACTGCTGGCCAAGACCGCCCAGGGCCCGGCCCGCATGGAATTGCCCCGTCCGCAGGGTGCCGTCAGTGTCGAGCGGGTCTACGCCGTTCCGCCGGGCAGCAGCACCGCCGTGCTCAAGGGCGTGTCGTTCAAGCTCGAGCCCGGCGAAGTGCTGGGCGTGGTCGGCCCGTCGGCAGCCGGCAAGTCCACCCTGGCCCGCGTGCTGATGGGCGTGTGGCCGGCCGGGGCCGGCGTGGTGCGCCTCGACGGCGCCAATCTGGGCGACTGGCCCCGCGACGAGGTCGGGCCGGCGCTGGGCTATCTGCCCCAGGACGTCGAGCTGTTCGATGGCACCGTCGCCGAGAACATCGCCCGCTTCGGCGACATCGACGCCGCCCGCGTGGTCGAGGCCGCCGCCCGCGCCGGCGTCCACGAGATCATCCTGGGCCTGCCCGACGGCTACGACACCCGCATCGGCGACGGCGGCCGGGTGCTGTCGGGCGGCCAGCGCCAGCGCATCGCCCTGGCCCGGGCACTCTACGGCGACCCGGCCTTCGTGGTCCTGGACGAGCCCAACTCCAACCTGGACACCGCCGGCGAGCAGGCCCTGGTCGAGGCGGTGCTCGGTCTCAAGGAGCGCCGTGCCACCACGGTGGTGGTGACCCACCGCCTGTCCATCCTGGCCTCGGTCGACAAGATCCTGGTGCTGAACGCCGGCGAGGTCGAACTGTTCGGCAGCCGCGACGAGGTGCTGTCGCGCCTGGCGCGGCCGCAGGTGGTCGCCAATCAGTCTCCGGCCCCGAAGGCCGTCGCCAACGCCGCCCGTTCGTGAGCGAGGAACATCCCATGAGCACCATCCGCAATCTCCCCGCCATGCCGGTCCGCGACGCCCATGCCGACCTGCCGGTCCCCTCCACCGACTTCCGCAAGCCGATGATCGCCGGCCTGACGGTGATCGGCATCGCCCTGGGTGGCTTCGCTGCCTGGGCGTCGCTGGCGCCCTTGGACAGCGCCGTGGTCACCCAGGGCGTGGTCACCGTCGAGTCCAAGCGCAAGACCGTGCAGCACCGCGAGGGCGGCATCGTCGCCGAGGTTCTGGTCAGGGAAGGCGACACGGTGGCCGCCGGCACCGTGCTGGCCCGCCTCCAGGATGCCGGCGCCGAGGCGCAGATGGCGACGCTGAAGGACCAGCTGGACGCCAAGACCGCCCAGCGCGCCCGCCTGCTGGCCGAGCGCGACGGCCGTGCCGCGATCGCCTTCCCGGAAAGCCTGGCCGGCCGAACCGACGACGCCAAGATCTCCGAAATCCTCGCCCGCGAGGAGGACCGCTTCGCCCAGCGCCAGGCCACCCTCAAGGGCGGCCGCGACATCCTCGAGGCCCGCATCGCCCAGTTGGAGGCCCAGCGCGACGGCCGTTCCGGCCTCGAGACCTCGAAGGAGCGGCAGCTGGCGCTGCTGCGCGACGAGATCGAGGGCCTGCGCCAGCTG
>JBFMHS010000409.1:0-47772 GCA_040751765.1 Pseudomonadota bacterium
GCCCCGGATGGGCGGGTGGGGGGTGGGCGAAAGGTGGTTTCCTCGCCCCTCCCGGCCGATATAAGGTCAAGCTGTCCCGCCGCGCACCCGTGGAGACCCCCTATGCTGCCCGCCCTCAATCCCGTCGTGGTCATTCCCGCCCGTCTCGCCGCCACCCGTCTGCCCGACAAGCCGCTGGCCGACATCCACGGCGAGCCGATGATCGTCCATGTCTGGCGCCGCGCGGTGAAGGCCGGCATCGGGCCGGTGGTGGTGGCCTGCGCCGAGCAGGTGGTGGCCGACGCGGTGACCGCCCATGGCGGCACGGCGGTGCTGACCGATCCCGACCATCCCTCGGGGTCCGACCGGGTGTGGGAGGCGCTGGAGAAATGCGACCCCGAGCGCCAGTTCGGGGCGGTGGTCAACGTCCAGGGCGACCTGCCGACCATCGATCCCATGGTGATCCGCGCGGTGTTCGACCCGCTCCAGGACCCGGCCGTCGACGTCGCCACCCTGGTCGCCGAGATCCGGGACGAGGAGGAGCGGACCAATCCCAACGTGGTCAAGGCGGTGGTGGGTTTCGCCGACGGCGCCCGCGTCGCCCGCGCGCTGTATTTCAGCCGCGCCACCGTGCCCGCCAATCCGGGGCCGCACTACCATCACATCGGCCTTTACGCCTACACCCGGCCGGCGCTGGAGCGCTTCGTCAAGCTGCCCCAGGGCGTGCTGGAGAAACGCGAGAAGCTGGAGCAGCTGCGGGCGCTTGAGAACGGCATGCGCATCGATGCCGCCTTGGTTGACACGGTTCCGCTGGGTGTCGATACTCCCGCCGATCTCGAAAAGGCGCGGGCGATGATCGCCTCCGGCGCCTGACCTCCTCAAGCCCGACGGCGCCATGACCACCCAGCCCGACCCCAGCCGCGCGATCGCCTTCCAGGGGCTGCCCGGCGCGTATTCGCACCTGGCCTGCCGCAATGCCTATCCCAGCATGGCGCCGCTGCCCTGCCAGACCTTCGAGGACGCCTTCGCCGCCGTGCGCGAGGGCCGGGCGCGCTATGCCATGATCCCCATCGACAATTCGGTGGCGGGCCGGGTGGCCGACGTGCACCATCTGATGCCCTATTCGGGCCTGCACATCATCGCCGAGCACTTCGAGCGCATCAATCACCACCTCCTGGCCCTGCCCGGGGCCGAGATCGGCGACCTGGTGGCGGTCAAAAGCCACGTCCACGCCCTGGGCCAGTGCCGCAACCTGATCCGCCAGCTCAACGTCCGCGCCATCGTCGGCCACGACACCGCCGGCGCCGCCAAGGAAGTCGCCGAGGCCGGCGACCGCACCATGGGCGCCATCGCCTCGGAACTGGCGGGCGAGACCTATGGCCTGGTGTCGCTGCGGGCGAACATCGAGGACGCCGAGCACAACACCACCCGCTTCGTGGTCATCGCCCGCGAGGCCATGGAGCCCAACCCCAACCAGCCCTGCGTCACCACCTTCGTGTTCCGGGTCCGCAACGTGCCGGCGGCGCTGTTCAAGTCGCTGGGCGGCTTCGCCACCAACGGGGTGAACATCACCAAGCTGGAAAGCTATCTGGTCGGCGGCGAGTTCGTGGCGGCGCAGTTCTACGTGGACGTCGAGGGCCACCCCGCCCACCGCAACCTGCGCCTGGCGCTGGAGGAACTGGACTTCTTCAGCCACGAGGTCCGCATCCTCGGCGTCTACCCGGCGCACCCCTTCCGCCTCGCCCAGCGGGCGGCGGGGGAGTAGGCGGTCCGACCCTCGCCCGCGGGCGGGCGAGGGCGCGAAACCTCAGTCCGCCTTGATCAGCGTGCCGACGCCGTGGGGGGTGAACAGTTCCAGCAGCACCGCGTGGGGGACGCGGCCGTCGAGGATGACGGCGGCCTCGACGCCCTGGGCGACCGCCTCCAGGCAGGTCTCGACCTTGGGGATCATGCCGCCCGAGATGGTGCCGTCCTGGATGTAGTCGGCGACCTGGCTGGCGGTCATCTCGGGGATCAGGTTGCCCGACTTGTCCAGCACGCCGGCCACGTCGGTCAGCATCAGGAGGCGCCGGGCGCCCGAGGCGGCGGCGATGGCCCCGGCGGCGGTGTCGGCGTTGATGTTGTAGGTCTCGCCGGCCCCGCCCATGCCCACCGGCGCGATCACCGGGATGATGTCGGATTCCTGGAAGAAATCCAGGATGTGCGGAGTGATTTCGGCCGGCTCGCCGACGAAGCCGAGGTCGAGGATCTTCTCGATGTTGCTGTCGGGGTCCTTTTTGGTCCGGCGCAGCTTGCGGGCGCGGATCAGGTGTCCGTCCTTGCCCGACAGGCCCACCGCGAAGCCGCCGGCCTCGTTGATGGCCGAGACGATCTGCTTGTTGATCTTGCCCGACAGCACCATCTCGACCACCTCGACGGTGGCCTCGTCGGTGTAGCGCAACCCGTCGACGCGCGGGGTCTGGATGTCCAGCTTCTTCAGCATCTGGTCGATCTGCGGGCCGCCGCCATGGACCACCACCGGGTTGACGCCGACCTGCTTGAGCAGCACCACGTCGCGGGCGAACAGGCGCGACAGGTCCTCGGATTCCATGGCGTGGCCGCCGTATTTCACCACGATGGTTTCGTCCGAGTACTGGCGCATGAAGGGCAGCGATTCGGACAGCGTCTTGGCGCGCTCCAGCCAGGCCTTGCGGTCGTGCAGGATGTCGGGGGTGTCGTCGCTCATTTGGCGGGCTCCGGGTTGGCGAGCTGGACCAGTTCGGCACGCAACTCGGCGATGCCGACGTTCTTCTCGGAACTGGTGACGATCAGATTGGGATGGGCGGCGACGCGCTTCCTGATCTCGTCCTCGACGCGCTTGGTCACCGCCTCGAGTTCGGACGCCTTCAGCTTGTCGGCCTTGGTCAGCACCACCTGGTAGACCACCGCCGCCTTGTCGAGCAGCTTCATCATGTCGCGGTCCACATCCTTGAGGCCGTGGCGCGAATCCACCAGCACCATGCAGCGGCGCAAGCTGGGGCGGCCCGACAGGTAGTGGCCGATCAGCCGCGTCCACCGCTCCACCATGTCCTTGGGCGCCTGGGCGAAGCCGTAGCCGGGCATGTCCACCAGGATCATGCGGCCCGAAACGTCGAAGAAGTTGAGCTGCTGGGTGCGGCCGGGGGTGTTGGAGGTGCGCGCCACCGTCGAGCGGCCGCAGATGGCGTTGATCAGCGACGACTTGCCGACGTTGGAGCGGCCGGCGAAGGCGACCTCGGGCAGGCCGAAGGGTGGCAGGGCGTCGAGGCTCTCGATGCCGCGCAGGAAGGTGATGTCGCGCGCGAACAGGAGCCGGCCGGCCTCGATCAGGCCGGCCGCTTCCTCTTCCGGGGTGGGCGCCGCGGGGGTCAGGCCTTCACTCCCGCCCTGCGCATGATGATCCACTGCTGCAGGATCGACAGGGTGTTGCTCCACGCCCAATAGATCACCAGGCCCGAGGCGAAGGTCGCCAGCATGAAGGTGAACACGATGGGCAGGATCTGGAACATCTTGGCCTGCACGGGGTCGGCCGGCTGCGGGTTCAGCTTCTGCTGCAGCCACATGGTGACGCCCATGATCAGCGGCCAGACGCCGATCATCAGGAAGGTCGGCGGATCCCACGGGATCAGGCCGAACAGGTTGAAGATGGAGGTCGGATCGGGCGCCGACAGGTCCTTGATCCAGCCGTAGAAGGGCGCGTGACGCATCTCGATGGCCACGAACAGCACCTTGTAGAGGGCGAAGAACACCGGAATCTGGATCAGGATGGGCAGGCAGCCCGAGACCGGATTGACCTTCTCGCGCTTGTAGAGGGCCATCATCTCCTGCTGCATGCGCATCTTGTCGTCGCCGTAGCGCTGCTGCATGGCCTGGATCTGCGGCTGCAGCTTCTTCATCTTGGTCATGGCGACATAGGACTTGTTCGCCAGGGGGAACATGATCGCCTTGATGACCACGGTCAGCGCCAGAATCGCCAGGCCCATGTTGCCCAGCATGCCGTTCAGCATGGTCAGCAGATAGAAGAAGGGCTTGGTCAGGAAGTAGAACCAGCCGAAGTCGATGGCCAGGTCGAAGCGCTCGACGCCGTATTTCTCGGCATACGCGTCCAGCAGGCTGACTTCCTTGGCGCCGGCGAACAGGTTGAAGCCGGCCTCGATGGACTGGCCCGGTTCGGCCACGCGCGGGCCGCCGGTGAAGTCCACCTGGTAACGGTCGCCGGTGTCGGTGCGCTGGTGCACGAAGCGGCCGGTGACCTCCTCCTTCTGGGTCGGGATCAGGGCGGTCAGCCAGTACTTGTCGGTGATGCCCAGCCAGCCGCCGGTGGTCTTCTCGCGGATGACGCCGTCCTTGGCCAACTCGTCGTAGTCGACCTCCTTCAGCGTGCCGCCCAGCACGCCCAGCGGGCCCTCGTGCAGGATGTACATGCCCTCGGTGGTCGGGGTGCCGGTGCGCGACACCAGGGCGTAGGGATGCAGGGTGACCGGCTTGGTCCCGATGTTCTCCACGCGCTGCTGGACGGTGAACATGTAGTTCTCGTCCACCGTGTAGGTGCGCATGAAGCGCAGGCCTTCGCCGTTGTCCCAGGCAAGGGTCAGCTTGCCGCCGGCGGTCAGTTCGGCGGCCGAGCCCTCGACGGGCTGCCACAGCGTATCGGCCTTCGGCGTCTTGACCGCCGGGTCGGCGGGCACCCAGCCGAATTCGGCGTAATAGGGCTGCGGCGCGGCGGCCGGCGACAGCAGCGTGATCTCGGGGCTGCCGCGGTCGGGGGTCTCGTGGTAGTTGGCCAAGGTCAGGTCGTCGACGCGGGCGCCGGCCAGCGAGATCGAGCCGTGCAGGCGCGGGGTGCGGATGGGCACCCGCTTGGCCTGGGCCAGGGCGGCGGCGCGGGTCTCGGCCGGGGTGGCCGGCTTGGCGGCGGCGGGGGCGTCGGCCTGGGCGGTTCCCTGCGGCACCGGCGGCACCGAGGTGGCGGCCTGGTCGGCGGACACCGGCGCCTGGGTCGGGGTGGTCGGGAACAGCCACTGGAAGCCGAACAGGATGGCGGCCGACAGGACGATGGCGAGGATCAGGTTACGCTGTTCGTTCATGACATCCTAGTCCGGGTCTTCGGGTCCGGCACGGGATCGACCCCGCCGTCGTTCCAGGGGTGGCAGCGGCAGACGCGGCGTACCGCGAGCCACGAGCCGGCGATCGGTCCATGCTTGTCCACCGCCTCGAGCGCGTAGGCCGAGCACGACGGATAGAAGCGGCAGCTGGCCGGCAGCACCGGCGAAATGGCCAGCTGGTAGAAGCGGATCAGTCCGCGCAGCAGCAAGCTGATCGGATTGGTCACCTACGCCTCCTTGGTGGCGGACGGGTCGGGGGTTTCCGGCCGTCTCGCGCCGACACGTTTTAGCGCGGTTCGCAAATCCTGCAATAGAAGAGAATATGGCCGGTTCAGCGTTTCCCTGCGGCCGATGACCACCAGATCGACATCGGCGGCGGCCAGCTCGGGCAGCAGCTCGTCGGCGGCCGCCTTCAGGCGCCGCCGCGCGCGGTTGCGTTCCACCGCGTTGCCCACCTTCTTGGAAACGGTAAAGCCGACGCGGGTGGCGTCGGCTCGACTCTCCGGCGGCGTGGGGGCCGATTGCAGGATCAGGCCCGGAGCCGCCCATTTGCGCCGCAAGGCCGCGACGCGCAGGAAATCGGCCCGTTTCTTGAGCCTGACCAGGCGCGAAGCCATCCCCAGGGCCGAACGGCCCTTAGGCCGACAGGCGCTTGCGGCCCTTGGCGCGGCGGCTGTTGATGACCTTGCGGCCGCCAACGGTGGCCATGCGCGCGCGGAAGCCGTGGCGGCGGGCGCGGACGAGCTTGCTCGGCTGGAAAGTGCGCTTCACGATAGGTACTCCGGTCAGACAAACGGGTCTTAGGAAATTGGAAGGCGGGTTTATAGTCGTTGCGGCACCGAGAGTCAATCGCTGGTGGGAGTGTGGCGCAGATGACCTGGGACCCTAAGACCTACACCCGCTTCGCCGCGCCGCGTTTGCGTCCGGCGCAGGACCTGCTGGCCCGGGTCGGGGCCGAGGATCCGGCGGTGGTGGCCGACCTGGGCTGCGGCACCGGCACCGTCACCCGGCTGCTGGCGCGGCGCTGGCCGAGGGCGCGGGTGATCGGCGTCGATTCCTCGGCCGAGATGCTGGACGAGGCCGGCGCCGACACCGCCCGGCTGGCCTGGGTGCGCGCCGACATCGCGGCATGGGAGCCGGACCGGCCGCTGGACGTGGTGTTTTCCAACGCCGCCCTGCACTGGCTCGACGACCACGCAGCCCTGTTCCCGCGCCTGATGGCGATGCTGGCCCCGGGCGGCTGGCTGGCGGTGCAGATGCCGCGCAACCACGGCGCCCCGTCGCACACCGAAATGGTGGCCGCCGTCCGCTCCGGCCCGTGGAGGGAGCGGTTGGAGCCGCTGCTGCGACCCGGCCCGGTGGCGGAGCCGGCCTTTTATCATGACGCGCTGGCGCCGCTGGTGTCGGAACTGGACCTCTGGGAGACGGAATACCTTCAGGTGCTGGAGGGGGAGGACCCGGTGGTGGAGTGGACGCGCGGCACCGCCCTCAAGCCGCTGCTCGACGCCCTCGCCGAGCCCGACCGCGCCGCCTTCCTGGCCGACTACCGCGACCGGATGCGTGCCGCCTATCCCCGCCGGCCCGACGGGCGGACCCTGTTCCCGTTCCGGAGGCTGTTCCTGGTGGCGCGGAAGGCCTAGTCCGCCGCGAAGAACCCTTCCGCCATCCGGCAGATCTCGTCCACCGCCACCGCCAGGATGCGTTCGCCGGTCTCGGGGCTGGCCAGCGACGGGTCCGAGCCGATGCGGCCGTCGGGGAAGCTGGCGCGGAAATCGGCGGCGCCGTGGAAACCGCCGCGCGGCCCGACCCTCGGCTCCAGCGGGCGCGGGTCGGCGGTCCCGGGGTGCAGGGCCCAGGTCACCGCCACCTCGGGCGGGGTGGCGTGGCAGCCGACGGCATCGCCGAACAACTCGCGCGAGACCGCGTCGACCTGGGGCAGCTCCCACCAGTTCAGCAGCCGCGTCCGCAGCCCGGGGCGCGGGGACCGGGCGTCCAGGTCCATCTGGGTCTCGGCGAAGGCGGCCAGCACGGTGCAGGAATTGCCGCCGTGGCCGTTGATCACCAGCACGCTGTCGAAGCCGTGGCTGACCAGGGACAGCAGGCAGTCGCGCATTACCGCCATCAGGGTGGATGGCCGCAGGGTCATGGAGCCGGGGAAGGCCATGTGGTGCTGGGCCATGCCGACGGCGAGGGTGGGGGCGACCATCACCCCCAGGCGTTCGCCGACCCGCCAGGCGATGGCCTCGGCGCACAGGGCATCGGTGCCGACCAGGCCGGTGGGGCCGTGCTGTTCGGTGGAGCCGATGGGCAGGATCACCGCCCGCGAGCGGGCGAGATAGGATTCGACCTGGGGCCAGGTGGCGAGTTGAAGGCGCATGGTCACTCCTTGCTGGTCGGTCCGATGTTCCATATGGGGGCGGCGGCCGGCAAGCGCGCTGTCACGCCGCGGTGCCGAAAAAGCGGGCAGCGGGCAAGGCGTTGGTTTTGCCCGCGTATTAGGCGATTTATGCTGCACTTGCTCACTGCAACCGGTTTGTCGCATAGTAGGCCGAATTGGTTAAATTCAGCCCACCCGGGGTCCACACAGATGAGCGTCACCGTCACCCGTCGCCGCGTCCTCACCGTGCTTGCCGCCGCCGCCGGCGTGCCCCTTCTGCTGCACGCCACCAAGGCCCAGGCCCGCCTGGTCAAGTGGGAAGGCACCGCGCTGGGCGCCCCGGCCAGCCTGTCCTTGTATCACCATGACGAGGCTTCGGCGCGCGCCGCCATCGATGCGGCAGTGGCCGAGCTGCGCCGCCTCGAGGGCATCTTCAGCCTGTACCGCGCCGATTCGGCCATGGCCACGCTCAACCGTGCCGGCCGCCTGGAGGCGGCGCCGGCCGAGCTGGTCGAGCTGATGGGCCGGGCAGTGGAGACCGCCGCGCTGACCGGCGGCGCCTTCGATCCCACCGTTCAGCCTTTGTGGCAGGTCTATTTCGATCACTTCACCGCCGCCGAGCCCGACCCGGCCGGTCCCGCCGCGGAGGCGGTCGCCGCCGCCCGCGCGCTGGTGGACTGGCGCGCGGTGTCGATCGAGGCTGCGTCCATCCGCCTCGAGAAGCCCGGCATGGGCGTCACCCTCAATGGCATCGCCCAGGGGTACATCACCGATCGCGTCGCCGGGGTGCTGCGCTCCCACGGGCTCGAGCGCATGCTGGTGGACATGGGCGAGCCCAAGGCCCTGGCGGCCAAGCCCGACGGTTCGGCCTGGCGCATCGGCATCGCCGATCCCTCGGCGCCCGACCGCTCCATCACCACCGTCGACGTGGTCGATCGGGCGGTGGCGACCTCGGGCGGCTATGGCACCACCTTCGACGGCGCCGGCCGTTTCACCCATCTGATCGACCCCGCCTCCGGCGCCACCGCGCCGGCCCTGGCCGGGGTGACGGTGATCGCCGATTCGGCGGCCCGCGCGGACGCGCTGTCCACCGCCCTGGCGGTGGCGCCGGCCGGGCGCCGCGAGGCCATCGTCAAGGCCGCCGGCGGCGTCACCGCGCTATTCGTGGCCGCCGACGGCACCATCGCCACCATCGAGTCCTGACCCGCGAAGGAACGGCCGCCATGGCCCCCACCATCGACACCGACCGCCTGGCCGCCGCCTGTCGCGAGCTGGCCCCCACGCCCAATCACGCCTCGCTGGTCAAGGCGGCACGCCAGCTCACCGGCCTCGACCTCAAGCTGGCCTGCGTCGACGCCGACTGGTACCGCCTGGGCGGCGTGGTCGATGCCCACGGCCGCAAGGTCGCCGACGACCTGGAGGACTGGGTCACCGCCGAGACCGGCGGCGACGTCACCGCGCTGTTCACCCGCTACGGCGACGCCGGCCTGCGCTTCACCCGCCACACCGGCCGCCGCGTCTACCTGACCGCCGCCACCGGCCCCGACCCGCTGGATTTCGTCCAGGTCGAGGTGGACGCGGTGCAGGAGAAGATTTGCCGGCCGCTGTTCGAGGACGACTCGATCCCCGACACCATCAACGAGCTGGAGGCGCTGCCGCCGATCCCCGACGCGGTTCCGCTGACCCAGCCGGCCTATCTGTTCCGCCGCGTAACCGATGTCGCGGCGATGCCCGAACTGGTCTCCGAGCACAAGGGCGATCCCCGCCTGAAGCGCTTCGCCGCCGAATGGGCGGCCAGCAGCGCCGGGAAGGCGGGGGCGTTTTGCGAGCGGTGGGCGCTGCGCGTCACTCCCTATCGCAATTCCGACGGCGAGCACGTGCTGGAGGGCAAGCCGGTCACCTCGCTGAAGGTTGAGCTGCCCGACCTCCAGGCGGCGCGCGAGCACGCGGTGGACTACCATCCCGCCCGCTCGGTGCTGGCCATCGACCGCGAGGCCGGGTTCCCCATGGCGTGGTACTTCCTCCAGGTGGCCCGCCACTATGCCCACTACCGCTGCATCATCGACGTGCGCGACGACTTCCTGAAGGGCGGCGCCGGCATCGCTCCGCTGCCGGAGGCCGACGCCCGGGTGGTCGAACGGTGGATCGACGACCCCTACAATTTCCACTGACCATGGCCGAGCTCGTCGAGGGGTTCGCCCGGGTGGTGGCGGTCGCGGACGGCAAGGCCTGGCTGGAGCCCGAGCCGGCCGCCGCCTGTGGCGGCTGCGCCGCCAAGGCCGGCTGCGGCACCGCCTATATCCGCCCCGGCAAGGGCCAGCGGCGCTTCGCCGTCGCCGACGATTTCCATGCCCGCGTCGGCGACCGGGTGGTGGTCGGCCTTGATCAGGCGGTGCTGACCCGCGCCTCGGCGGTCGCCTATCTGCTCCCCATCGCCCTGGTGGTCGGGATGGCGGTCCTGGCTTCGCTGCTGGGCGCCAGCGACGCCGGCACGGCCGCCGCCTCGGTGGTCGGCCTGGTCGCCGGCATCGGGCTGGCGCGGTGGCGGGCCGGCCGCATGGCGCGGTCGGGCGACTTGACGCCGGTGGTGCTGCGGCGGCTGTCGGCCGACGACGCCTGCTCCTCCGGGCAGGGGGAGGCTTGACCTCCGGCAAGGTGGTCACGGCGCCGCCCGGACCATCGTCCAGGGTCGCGAAGGCGCGGAAAACCGCCATTTCTTGAGAGAAAGCGCATATTGCGGCGCAGTCAGAAACCACAAGGTTTCTGGCGTCTTGGGGTGGGAAGAGGCCCACCCGTCGGGGCGTTGTCGCGAGGTTTTGTTGCGTCTATTGTCCGAGAAGACGAAATTTAATTCTTATTTTTCGGCGTTCGTGGTAACAACCATCCGTTTCGCAGGTGCAGCAGAGGCCCTCGGCCGCGCGCTTGTGCATTGCGGGATTTTCATGGCGGAACCGCGCCGGTTGGGGTACACTATGCCCAATTTGCGGGCAGACCGTGGGTGTTGAGTAAAAACTATGCAGGAAATTCTGCTCCTCCTGATCGGGACGGCCCTGGTCAACAACGTGGTGCTGGTCAAGTTCCTTGGCCTGTGCCCGTTCATGGGCACGTCGAACAAGGTGGACACCGCCATCGGCATGGGCATGGCGACCACCTTCGTGATGACGCTGTCCTCGGTCCTGGCCTGGGGCATCGAGGCGTTCCTGCTGCTGCCCCTCGACCTCGGCTTCCTGCGCACCATCACCTTCATCCTGGTGATCGCCGCCGTCGTCCAGTTCACCGAGATGGTGGTCCGCAAGATCTCGCCGGCGCTGTACCAGACGCTGGGCGTCTACCTGCCGCTGATCACCACCAACTGCGCCATCCTGGGTGTTGCCCTGCTCAATGTCCAGGAAGGCCACAGCTTCGTTCAAAGCCTGCTGTACGGCTTCGGGTCGGCGGCCGGCTTCACCTTGATCCTGGTCATCTTCGCCGGCCTGCGCGAACGTGTCGCGCTGGCCGAGGTCCCCGCCGCCTTCGAGGGCGCGCCCATCGGCTTCATCGTCGCGGGCCTGCTGTCGCTGGCGTTCATGGGGTTCGCCGGCATCAGCGCCAAGTAAGAGGTTAGGGACATGCTCGCCGCCGTCGGAAGTCTCGCCGTTCTCGGAGCCACCCTGGGCACCCTGCTGGGCATCGCCGCGCGCTACCTGCGCGTGGAGGAGAACCCGCTGGAGGCCGAGCTGGAGGCGCTGCTGCCCGGGTCGCAATGCGGTCAGTGCGGGTATGCCGGCTGCAAGCAGGCGGCCTCGGCGCTGGCCTCGGGCGAGGCCAAGCCGACCATGTGCCCGCCGGGCGGGCGCGAGACGGCGGCGGCCATCGCCGCCAAGCTGGGCGTCACCATCGACCTGTCGGGCGCCGAGGAGATGGAGCCCGAAATCGCCTTCATCAACGAGGACATCTGCATCGGCTGCATGCGCTGCTTCCAGGAGTGCTCGTCGGATGCCATCGTCGGCGCGCCCAAGCAGATGCATACCGTCATCACCGACGTCTGCCACGGCTGCGGCAAATGCGCCGAGGTCTGCCCGACCGAGGCCGTCGAGTTGCGGCCGGTGCCGGTGACCCTGGCCAGCTGGCACTGGCACAAGCCGGTCTCGCGGATGGTGCACTGAGATGAAGCTGTTCCGCGTTCGGGGCGGCGTCCATCCCGACTACCGCAAGGAGCTGAGCTCGGAGAAGGCCACCGTGCCCTTTCCGCTGCCCAAGCGCCTGTACATGCCGCTGCAGCAGCATATCGGCGCCCCCGCCGAGCCGCTGGTCGCCATCGGCGACCGCGTGCTCAAGGGCCAGATGATCGCCCGCGGCGCCGGCGCGGTGTCGGCGCCGGTGCACGCCCCCACCTCGGGCGTGGTGGCCGATATCGGCAACCACACCGCTCCGCATCCGTCGGGGCTGCCCCAGCGCACCATCGTCATCGAGCCCGACGGCGAGGATGAGTGGGCGCCGCTGCCCGAGCCGGTGGCCGACCACCTGTCGCTGACCCCGGCCGACATCGCCAGGCGTGTGGCCGAGGCCGGCATCGTCGGCCTGGGCGGCGCCACCTTCCCGTCGGCGGTCAAGCTGGACCTGCGCTCGCGCTACAAGCTGGACATCCTGCTGGTCAACGGCGCCGAGTGCGAGCCCTACCTGACCTGTGACGACCGCCTGATGCGCGAGCACGCCGACGAGGTCATGGACGGCGTGCGCATCATGGCCTACGCGCTGGAGGTCCAGACGGTCCTCATCGCCATCGAGGACAACAAGCCGCAGGCCCTGGCGGCCATGACCCGGGCCGCCGCCGGACTGGGCGGCGACATCCGGGTGGTCGGCGTCCCGGTGCGCTACCCCATGGGCTCGGAACGCCACCTGACCCTGGCGCTGACCGGGCGCGAGACCCCGGCCCGCAAGCTGACCGCCGATATCGGCGTGGTGGTCCACAACGTCGCCACCGCCCGCGCCGTGTCGCAGGCCATCCGGTCGGGACGGCCGCTGATCAGCCGCCTGGTCACCGTGTCCGGCTCGGCCATCGCCGAGCCCAAGAACATCGAGGTGCCGCTGGGCGTCCAGGTCTCGGAGCTGATCGCCTTCTGCGGCGGCCTGACCGAACAGCCCCGGCGCATCATCTCCGGCGGCCCGATGATGGGCCAGCCGCTGCCCACCACCGAGGTCCCGGTGATCAAGGGCACCAGCGGCATCCTGGCGCTGACCCACGCCGAGACCAACGAGAAGGCGGCCCAGCCCTGCATCCGCTGCGGCACCTGCGTCACCGCCTGTCCCTGCGGCCTGGTGCCGGTGGAGATGGCCGCCTTCATCCGCAAGGACAACCTGGACGGCGCCCAGGCCGCCGGCGTGCTGGACTGCGTCTCCTGCGGCAGCTGCTCCTATGTCTGCCCGTCGCACATCCCGCTGGTCCATTATTTCAACTACGCCAAGGGCCGCATCAACGCGCTGGAGCGTGACAAGCGCAAGCGCGACCTGGTGAAGAAGCTGGTCGAGGCGCGGGCCGAGCGCATGGAGCGCCTGGCCAAGGCCAAGCGCGAGGCGCTGGCCGCCAAGAAGGCCGCCGCCGAGGCGGCCAAGGCGGCCAAGGCCGCCGCCGAGGCCGCCAAGCCCGCCGAGGCTCCCGTCAGCGAGGACAAGGCCAGCGAGGACAAGGCCAGCGCATGACCGTCGTGATCGACAAGAGCGGGCCCTTCGCCCACGCCCCCACCAGCGTGCAGCGGACCATGACCCTGGTCCTGGCCGCCCTGCTGCCCGCCACCGCCTTCAACATCTGGCTGTTCGGCTGGCCGGCGCTGTTGCTGTTCGCCGTCACCCTGGCCGCCGCCCTGGCCACCGAAGCCGGCTGCCTGCGCCTGCTCGGCCGGCCGCTGTCGCCGACCCTGTGGGACGGTTCGGCGGCGCTGACCGGCTGGCTGCTGGCCATGAGCCTGCCGCCGTGGGCGCCGTGGTGGATCGGCGCGGTGGGGTCCTTCGTCGCCATCGCCTTCGGCAAGCACATGTTCGGCGGCATCGGTCAGAACGTGTTCAACCCGGCCATGGTCGCCCGCGTGGCGCTGCTGATCTCGTTCCCGGTGCAGATGACCATCTTCACCCGCCCGGCCCCCATCGGCCAGGCCGGCTCGCCCGGGTTCCTCGAGTCGCTGGCAATCACCTTCGGCGGACGCTTCGACGTCGACGCGCTGTCGGCGGCCTCGGCGCTGGGCCACGTCAAGACCGAACTGTCGCGCGGCATCCCGGTCACCGACAGCATGGCCAAGGCTCCCGAGCTGATGGACCTAATGCTGGGCACCATTCCGGGCTCGTTCGGCGAGACCTCGGCGATCCTGATCCTGCTGGGCGGCGCCTTCCTGCTGGCCAAAAGGATCATCACCTGGCACATCCCGGCGGCCATGCTGGGCACCATCTTCGTGCTGGGCACGGTGTTCAACGCCCTCGATCCCGCCCGCCACGCCGACGGCCTGTTTCACCTGTTGTCGGGCGCCACCTTCCTGGGCGCCTTCTTCATCGCCACCGACTACGTCACCTCGCCGGTGGCCAGGCAGGGACAGATCGTCTACGGCATCGGCGTCGGCCTGCTGACCTGGATCATCCGCACCTATGCCGGCTATCCCGAGGGCGTGGCCTTCGCCGTGCTGCTGATGAACGCCATGACGCCGCTGATCGACCGCGGGTTCCGGCCGCGCGTGTTCGGCCGCACCCGCCGCGGCGAGCCGCTGCCGGTCAAGGGGGGCAAATGAACGCGCGTGACACCCTGATCCACGCCGTGGTGCTGGGCGGCTTCTCGCTGGCCGCCGCCGGTCTGCTGGCCAGCGGCAACATGTTCACCGCCGAGGAAATCCGCTTGCGCGCCATCGAGGATTTGCAGGCCTCGCTGACCCAGGTCATCCCGGCGACCATCCACGACAACAACCCGGTCGCCGACGCCGCCAGCGTCGAGGGCCGCAAGGTCTATCGCGCGCTCAAGGCCGGCAAGGTCACCGGCGTCGCCTTCGAGTCAAGCGCCAACGGCTATGCCGGCGAGATCCGCGTCATCCTGGGCGTCGACGTCGAGGGCCGCATCCTGGGTGTCCGCGTGGTCAAGCATGCCGAGACCCCCGGCCTGGGCGACAAGATCGAGGTCGCCAAGTCCGACTGGATCACCCGCTTCACCGGCCTGTTCCTGGGCGACCCGCCCGAGGACAAGTGGGCGGTCAAGAAGGACGGCGGCCCCTTCGACCAGTTCGCCGGCGCCACCATCACCCCGCGCGCCACCGTGAACGCCATCCGTGACGGCCTGAAGTTCTTCGCCGCCCACAAGACCGAGATGCTGGAGGTCCGCTGATGGCCCAGTACCGCACCATCATCCGCCAGGGACTGTGGGACAACAACGTGGTGTTCGGCCAGATGCTGGGCCTGTGCCCCACCCTGGCCGTGACTTCGACGGCCACCAACGGCCTGGGCATGGGGCTGGCGACCCTGGCGGTGGTGACCGCCGCCAACCTGCTGGTGTCGGCGTTGCGCCGCTTCATCACCGCCGAGGTCCGCATCCCGGCCTTCGTGCTGATCATCGCCACCATGGTCACCGTGGTCGACATGGCGATGAACGCCTGGCTGCACGAGCTGTACAAGGTGCTGGGCCTGTTCATCCCGCTGATCGTGGTCAACTGCCTGGTGCTCGGCCGCGCCGAGAGCTTCGCTTCCAAGAACCCGCTGGCGCCGTCCATCGTCGACGGCCTCGCCATGGGCGTCGGTTTCACCCTGGCCCTGGTCGTCGTCGGGGGCCTGCGTGAGGTGATCGGCACCGGTACCCTGTTCGCCAATGCCTCGGGCCTGCTGGGGCCGGCCTTCACCTTCCTGGAGATGAAGCTGACCCCGGCCGACTATCCCGGCGCGCTGGTGATGATCCTGCCGCCCGGGGGCTTCGTCGCCGTGGGCGTGCTGATCGCGCTCAAGCGCATCATCGACGCCCGCGCCGGCAAGAAGGTCGACACCTCCGCCACTTCCGTCTGCCACGCCGCCGAGTGACGCCCATGAAGGTCGGAATCGCCTACGCCACCCCCGCCAAGCAAAGCTGGATCACCGTCGAGGTCCCCGAGGGGACCACGGTCGAGACCGCGATCCGCACCTCCGGCATCCTGGTCCAGTTCCCCGAGATCGACCTGGAAGCCCAGAAGGTCGGCATCTTCGGCAAGCCGGTGACGCTGGACACCGTGGTCGAGGACGGCGCCCGGGTCGAGATCTACCGCCCCATCACCGCCGACCCCAAGACGGTGCGCCGCCGCGCCAAGCCCGGCGGCGGCGACGCGGCGGACGAGTAGGGGTCACCCCCCGAAGCTCACCGTCACCTTCAGCCCGCCCAGATCGGAGCGGCCGAAGGCCACCGTTCCGGCGTTGAGAGCGGCGATGTCGGCGACGATCGCCAGGCCCAGGCCCCAGCCGGGCACCTGTTCGTCCAGCCGCGTGCCCCTGCGGGCGGCGTCCTCGGCCTGGTCGGGGGTGAGGCCGGGGCCGTCGTCTTCCACCTCCAGGGTCAGCATTCCGCGCGCCGTGACCCGCACGGTCGAGCGCGCCCATTTGGCGGCGTTGTCGCCCAGGTTGCCGATGATCTCCTCCAGGTCCTCGCGCTCGCCCCGGAAGGCGGCGTCGTCCGCGACCGCCACGATGAAGGCCAGCCCCCTGTCGGCATGCACCCGCTCGAGCACCCGGGCAATGTCGGCCGTCACCGGGGCCACCGCCACCTTGCGGCCCAGCGCCCGGCCGGCACCGGCCACCGCCGCGGCGCGGGCGAGGTGGTGCTCGACCAGCCGGGTCATGGCCTGGACCTGGGCGCGGACGGTGCCTGGGTCGGGGGTGCCCGAGGCTTCGGCCGCCAGCACCGCCAGCGGCGTCTTCAGGCCGTGGGCCAGGTTGCCCACATGGGTGCGGGCGCGTTCGATCAACACCGCGTCGTGGTCGAGCACCTGGTTCATGGCCTCGGCCAGCGGGGCCACCTCGCGCGGATAGCGGCCGGCGAGGCGAGCCCGCTCGCCGTCGCGCACCGCCTGGAGATCGGCCCCCAGCACCCTCAGCGGCCGCAGCCCGAAGCGGACCTGCACCACCACCGCGCCGGCAAGGCCCAGCCCCATCAGCGCCAGCGCGGCGGCGAGCAGGGAGTCAAAGCGGTTGGTCTCGGCGGCGATCTCGCCCAGGTCGCCGGCGACCAGCACGTGGACGGGGGCGGCGATCCCGGCGAGGGTGACGTCGCGCTCGACCACCAGCAGCCTCTCGCCATTGGGGCCGGTAGCCCGTTCGGTGCGGACCGCGTGGGCGGCGGGATGGGTGGGCAGGGTGGAATCCCACAGTGAGCGCGAGCGCAGCAGGTCGCCGGCCGGCGGCGTCACCTGCCAGTACCAGCCCGAGAAGATGCGCTCGAAACGGGGGTCGCCCAGTGGCCGCGCCACCGTCAGGCCGCCGTCCGCCTCCACCCGCAGCGCGGCGATCTGGGCCTTCAGCAGGGCATCGAGGCGGTGCCCGAACTGGCGCTCGACGGTGTCGTGGAAGGCCCCGACCAGGACCAGCCCGCCGCCGCCGAGCAACAGGGCCGTCCACAGCAGCGCGGCGGCGACCAGCCTGACGGTCAGAGACGGGACGCGCGGGGCGCTCATGCCGGGTCCGGCGGTCCGAGCCGGTAGCCCTGGCCGCGCACGGTCTGGATCATGCCGGCGGGCAGCTTGCGTCGGATGCGTCCAACCAGAACCTCCAATACGTTCGAATCGCTGTCGAAATGACGGTCGTAGACATGCTCGGTCAATTCGGTGCGGCTGACCACCTTGCCCACGTGGTGCATGAGGTAGGACAGGATGCGGAATTCCTGCGCGGTCAGCGCCACCGGCATGCCGTCGAGGCTGGCACGGCCGCCGTTGGTGTCCAGCCGCAACGGCCCGCAGGCCAACTCGGGCTGGGCATGGCCGGCGGCGCGGCGGATCAGAGCGCGGACGCGGTAGACGATCTCCTCCATCTCGAAGGGCTTGGTGACGTAGTCGTCGGCCCCGGAATCGAAGCCGGCCATCTTCTCCGACCACCGCGAGCGCGCGGTCAGGATCAGCACCGGCATGGTCCGCCCGTCCTCGCGCCAGCGCTTCAGCACCGACAGGCCGTCCAGCTTGGGCAGGCCGAGGTCGAGGACCACGGCGTCGAAAGGCTCGGTGTCGCCCAGATGCCAGCCGTCCTCGCCGTCATAGGCCAGGTCCACGGCGTAGCCGGCGGCTTCCAGGGCCTTTTGCAGCCTGAGTGCCAGCGCCGGCTCGTCCTCGACCACCAGCACCCTCATCGGCGGCGTTCCTTCTCGGTCAGAGGCTCGCCGGTGGCGGCATCGAACAGGCGCTCCACCACGCGGCCGTCCGGGGTCAGCAGCTTCAGTTCATAGACCAGCCGGCCGTGCTCGTGTTCCAGCTCGGCCTCCAGCAGTTGGCCGGGCTGCTCCTTCTCGGCGCGGTCGAGGATGGTCCTGAGCGGCAGCACCTGTCCAGCCTCGGCGGCGCGGCGGACGCGGTCGTGATCACGCTCGCCGGCCAGGGTGGGGGCGGCGAGGGCGAGGGGCAGAAGGATGGCGAGGATGCGTTTCATGCCGGAAAGCCTATGACCGCCAATCTGAACCGTGGCTGAACCGTGGGGTCAGGTCCGGTTCAGGCGCGCCCCGCTAAGGTGGGCTCCCATCGAAACCGAGGAGAGCCCGATGCTGCGCAAGATGATCCTGCAAGGCCTGGCCGCCGCGCTGCTGATCGCCGCCGGCGCCGCCGCCTATGCCACCGTCACCACCGGCGACCTGCCCCGCCTCTCCCACGACCACGATGATGATTAAGGAGCGATTCATGAGCGCGCGCAAGCCACCCCGGCTGGACCTCGCCATCCTGCGCCTGTGGCATGCGGTGATGGCGGGCGGCTTCCTTGTCGCCTATCTCACCGGCGACGAGGACACCTATGCCATGCACGTCTTCTCGGGCTACGCGGTGCTGGCGGCGGCGGCAATCCGCCTCGTCCTCGGCCTGCTGGCCCCCGGCGGCTCGCCCCTGCGCCTGCCCCGGCCGTCGATGGCGCGGACGCTGGAATGGATGGGCAACCGGCGCGGCCGCAACCCGCTTTACGCCTGGCTGGGCGCGGCGGTGCTGGCCTCCGTCGGCCTCGCCGCCGCCACCGGCGCCGTGGCCGATGTGGTGGTGTGGTTGGAGGACCCGCACGAGGCGCTGTCCGAGGCCTCGTTGATGGCGGTCTTCGTCCATGTCGGCTTCATCCTGTTCGTGCATGGCGGCAAGCGCCTGCTGGCCAGGCTGGCGACCGCCTCGGCGGTGGTGGTGGCGCTGGCGGCCGGCCAGGCCCAGGCGGCCGACCCCCGCGCCGCCGTGCTCGACCATTTCGCCACCCGGGCCCGCGCCGCCGACCCCGCCTTCGCCGGCTTCTCGGCCGAGCGCGGCGAGGCGCTGTTCCGCACCAAATGGGCCGGCGGCGACGAGCGCACGCCGTCCTGCACCGCCTGCCACACCGAAAATCCCCGCCGGCAGGGCCGCAACGCCAAGACCGGGCGGCCCATCGAGCCGGTGGCGGTGTCGGCCAATCCCAAGCGGTTCACCGACCTCGACGAGGTGGAGAAGCAGTTCGGTCGCGACTGCAAAAGCGTGCTGGGCCGCGAGTGCACCGCCCGCGAGAAGGGCGACTACATCACCTTCATGAAGGGTCAGTGAAATGAAGCGCCTTGTCCTCACGCTGCTGGTCGCCGCCACCCCCGCCCTGGCCGACGACGACCGGGTGCCGCCGGTCACCGACCCGCTGGTGCTCAAGGAATGCGGCGAATGCCACATGGCGTTCCAGCCCGCCTTCCTGCCGGCGCACTCATGGGACCGCATCATGGACACCCTGTCAGACCATTTCGGCGACGACGCCTCGCTGCCCGCCGACAAGGTCGCGGCCATCCGCCAGGTGCTGGTGGCCGGGGCGGGGCGCGAGCGCAAGCGGGACCGCGGCGAGTTCACCCTCGCCATCACCAGGACGCGGTGGTTCCAGCACGAGCACCGCTTCCCCGAGCGGGTGTGGAAGGACCCCAAGGTGCTGACCGCGTCCAACTGTCCGGCCTGCCACCGCGACGCCGAGCGCGGCTGGTACGAGGAGGATTGATCGTCAGGGCCGCGCGCCGAGGCGTTCCTTGGCGGCTTCCCATTCGGCCAGGATGACCTTGGCGCCGTGCTTGTCGTGCTTGCGCACCAATTCCTGGTAGCGGCGGTCGTAATAGCCATTGCGGCCGACATTGCGGGCGTCGCGGTCCCAGGCGATGCGCCGCTTGTCCAGGTCCACCCGGCAGCGGGGCGAACAGGTCTCGGCGGCGGGGTCGGCGACGGCTCCGCCGCATGTCTTGCAGGCTCCCATGGCGGCTTCTCCTTGCTGGACTCGGGCGCTCCCGCCCCCATATAACCGCAGGCATGAACACCGTCGGCATCCCCTTCGTCAAGATGCACGGGCTCGGGAACGACTTCGTCATTCTCGACGCCCGTCCGCGCCCGCTCGCCCTGTCGCCCGAAACCATCCGCGCCGTCGCCGACCGCCGGCGCGGCGTCGGCTGCGACCAGTTGATCGTCATCGAGCCGGCCCGCAACGCCGTCTCCGACGCCTGGATGAGCATCTTCAACCCCGACGGTTCCGAATCGGGGGCCTGCGGCAACGCCACCCGCTGCGTCGCCTGGCTGCTGATGCGCGACAAGGGGGTCGACAAGGTGGTCATCGAGACCCGCGCCGGCCTGCTGGACGCCGAATCGCGCGGCGACATGATGGTGGCGGTGGACATGGGACCGGCCCGGCTGGACTGGCGCGAGGTGCCGGTGGCCGAGGCGGTGGACACCCTGCACATGGGCATCGGCGTCGGTGCGCTCCAGGACCCGGTGGGGGTCAGCATGGGCAACCCGCACGCGGTGTTCTTCGTCGAGGACGCCGAGGCGGTGGACCTGGCCGCCCTGGGGCCGGTGCTGGAGAATCACGCGTTCTTTCCCGAGCGCGCCAATATCGAGGTCGCCCAGGTCCTGGGCGACGGCCGCATCCGCATGCGGGTGTGGGAGCGTTCAGCCGGCATCACCGCCGCCTGCGGGTCAGGCGCCTGCGCCACCCTGGTCGCCGCCGCCCGCCGGGGCCTGACCGGCCGCGCGGCCGAGGTGGTGCTGGACGGCGGCACCTTGTCCATCGAATGGCTCAAGGACGACCACGTGCTGATGACCGGGCCGGTGGCGCTGTCCTTCACCGGGACGCTGGACGCGAGTTTGCTGTGATCCGGACGAGCGTAGCGAGGACTATGCGCGTTGAGCGCGCCGGAGCGCCAGCGGAGGGAAGCCAAGGGGCGGGGATGCGCCCCGCCCGGCGTTTGAGGGCCTCATGACAAGGGTGATTACCTTCGGCTGCCGCCTCAACGCCTACGAATCCGAGGTGATGCGTGAGCATGCCGAGGCGGCGGCCTCAGGGGTCGAGACCATCATCGTCAATACCTGCGCGGTGACCGCCGAGGCCGAGCGCCAGGCCCGCCAGTCCATCCGCAAGCTGCGCCGCGACAACCCCGGCGCCCGCATCGTGGTCACCGGCTGCGCGGTGCAGGTGGACCCGGCCAAGTTCGCCGCCATGCCCGAGGTCGACCAGGTGCTGGGCAATGTCGAGAAGATGGAGCCCAAAGTGTTCGCCGAGCCGCCGGCCGAGCGCATCGTGGTCACCGACATCATGCAGGTGCGCGAGACCGCCGAGCATCTGGTGTCCGGCTTCGAAGGCCGGGCACGGGCCTTCGTCGAGGTCCAGCAGGGCTGCGACCACCGCTGCACCTTCTGCATCATCCCCTTCGGGCGCGGCCCCAACCGCAGCGTCCCCATGGGCCGCGTCGTCGACCAGGTCCGCGCGCTGGTGGAGCAGGGCTTCGCCGAGGTGGTGCTGACCGGCGTCGACGTCACCGCCTATGGCGGCGACCTGCCGGGCGCGCCCGGCTTCGGCCAGATGGTCCGCCGCCTGCTGGCCGCCGTTCCCGAGCTGCCGCGCCTTCGGCTGTCCTCGCTGGACCCGGTGGAGGTGGACGACGACCTGCTGCGGGCGGTGGCCGAGGAGGAGCGGCTGATGCCGCATTTCCATCTCTCGGTCCAGGCCGGCGACGACATGGTGCTCAAGCGCATGAAGCGCCGCCACGCCCGCGCCGACGTGCTGGCTTTGGCCGCCCGCCTGCGCGACCTGCGTGGTGACATCGCGCTGGGGGCCGACATCATCGCCGGCTTCCCCACCGAGGACGAGGAAATGTTCCGCCGCTCGCTGGAACTGGTCGACGAGGCCGGCCTGACCCATCTCCACGTCTTCCCGTTCAGTTCGCGCCCCGGCACCCCGGCGGCGCGCATGCCCAAGGTGCCCGGCGACGTGGTCAAGGAGCGCGCCGCCCGCCTGCGCGCCAAGGGCGAGGCCGCCATGGCCGCGTTCCTGGGCACCCGCCTGGGCCGCGAGGTGTCGGTGCTGATCGAGCAGGACGGCCAGGGCTTTTGCGAGCATTATCTGCCGGTCCGCGTGGCCGGCGAGCAAGGCCGTGTGGTGCGGGCCCGGGTGACGGGCATTGACGGGACGACGTTGAAGGCGGAGACGGCATGACCAAGAAGGGCTTTTTCGGGCGGCTGTGGGGCGGCAAGGAGACGGTGGAGGAGCAGGAGCTGGCCCCCGAGGCGGTCCCCGCGCCCGTGGACGAGCCGGTGCCCGAACCCGAGGCGGAGCCCGAGACCGACGATTCCCACCTCACCGAGGTGGTGGCCGAGCGCGACGCCGCCATGGCCGAGCTGAGCGAGCCGGCCAAGGTCGGATGGTTCGGCCGCATGAAGGCGGGCCTGTCCAAGTCGTCGTCGCGCCTGACCCAGGGCCTGGCCGACCTGTTCACCAAGCGCAAGCTGGACGACGAGGCGCTGGAAGAGCTGGAGGAGCTGCTGATCACCGCCGACCTGGGTGTCGCCACCGCCGCCCGCGTCACCAGGCGCCTCGCCAAGTCCAAGTTCGGCCAGGACGTCACCGCCGAGGAGATCAAGGCCGCCCTGGCCGAGGAGATCGCCGAGATCCTGGAGCCGGTGGCCCGCCCGCTGGAACTGGACCCCGAACTGCGCCCGCATGTGGTGCTGGTGGTGGGGGTCAACGGCTCGGGCAAGACCACCACCATCGGCAAGCTGGCCAAGCGCTACAAGGACGAGGGCCGCAACGTCAGCCTGGCCGCCGGCGATACCTTCCGCGCCGCCGCCGTCGAGCAGCTCAAGGTGTGGGGCGAGCGGACCGGTTGCCCGGTCATCGCGCGCGACACCGGCGCCGACGCCGCCGGCCTGGTGTTCGACGCCATGAAGGAGGCGCGGGCGCGCGGCGACGACGTGCTGTTCATCGACACCGCCGGCCGCCTGCAGAATAAGACCGGGCTGATGGAGGAACTGGCCAAGGTGGTGCGCGTCATCAAGAAGCACGACGAGACCGCGCCCCATGACGTGCTGCTGGTCCTCGACGCCACCGTCGGCCAGAACGCCCATTCCCAGGTCGAGGCCTTCCAGGAGATGGTCGGCGTCACCGGCCTGGTGGTGACCAAGCTGGACGGCACCGCGCGCGGCGGCGTGGTGGTCGCCCTGGCCGAGAAGTTCCACCTGCCTGTCCACGCCATCGGCGTCGGCGAGAAGGTGGACGACCTGCGGCCGTTCTCGGCCGAGGACTTCGCCCGCGGCGTGGTGGGGCTGGAATGACCCGTTTCTTCCTTCTGCCGGTCGCCGCGCTGGTCGCCGCCGCTCCGGCCTGGGCCCAGGACGTCGCCAACGTGGACAACGAGACGCTGGCCGCTCTGATGGCCAAGGGCGTCCCGGTGGTGGACATCCGCACGCCGCCCGAATGGAAGCAGACCGGCGTGCTGGCCGGCTCGCACCGGATCATGGCCTTCGACGAGAACGGCCGCTTGGCCCCCGACTTCGTCCAGCGCCTGTCCCAGGTCGCCGGCCCCGACGACGAGGTCGCCCTGATCTGCCGCACCGGCAACCGTACCCGCGCCCTCTCCCAGGCGCTGGCCCGCCAGCTCGGCTATCGCAAGCTCTACAACGTCGAGAAGGGCATCAAGGCCTGGATGGCCGAAGGCCGGCCGGTGGAGAAGTAGGGGGCCTTAACTCCGCCGGGTCTCCGTCAATCCCTACAGCAGCTTCAGCATGGCGAAGCCGGCCACGATCAGCACCAGTGTCGCGGTCATCACCAGCTTCAGGCGCTTTTCCACGAACACCCGGATGGGCGGGCCGAACTTCCACAGCAGCACGGCGACCAGGACGAAGCGGATGCCGCGCGAAACGATGGAGGCGACGGTGAATTCGGCCAGGTTGAAGTGGAATGCACCGGCGGCGATGGTGACCACCTTGTAGGGGAAGGGGGTCATGCCCTTGGCGATGATGAACCACACGCCCCATTCGTCGATGACCGGCTTGAGGCCCTGGAACTTCTCGACCGCGTGGAACACGGTCAGGATCGCCATGCCCACGGTGTCCATCAGGAAATAGCCGATGGCATAGCCGAGATAGCCGCCGGCCACCGAGGCCAGGGTGCACACGGCGGCCAGGCGGAACCATCGCGTCGGCGCCGCCAGGACCATGGGGATCAGCATCACGTCGGGCGGAATGGGGAAGAACGAGCTCTCGATGAAGGAAATCGCCGCCAGCCACCACACGGCGTGGCGATGGCCGGCCTTGTCCATCATCCAGTCATAGGTCTTCTGGAGCATCCGTTCCCCTTGCGCGCAGGCGGCGCCCGGTTTAGCAGCTTGGGTGCCCGGCGGCAATCGGATTGGGGCGGCTATCCCGTTTCGCCGGTGTCTGCCCCTTGTCTTTCCCTCCAATGGGGGGCACTCTCCGCCGGGTGCACGGGGAGACAGGAGATCGGATGCGAGGGTCCTTGGCCGCGCTGACGGCGTTCGCCACCGCGACCGCGCCCGCCGCGCTGGCGCGGGGGCTGGAGGGGTCCGACCTGGCCGGTTTCGACCCGGTGTCCATGGCGGTCGGCGCCGCCGTGATCCTGCCCATCGCGCTGCCATTGGTGGCGTTGCAGCGCTGGCGCATCGCCCGGCTGGAACGCCGCGCCGCCGACAAGGACGCCGACGCCCGCCGCCTGCACGAATGCCTGTCGGCGGCCCCCGACGGCTACTACGCCTTCACCGCCGGCCCCGACCCGCGCGAGACATGCTCACGGCGGCTGGCGGTGCTGCTGGGCCTGCCCAAGGGCATCGATTCCGGTTGGCCCGAGGTGTTGGAGGCCTTCGCCCCCGCCGACGCCCGCACCCTGGACGACCGCCTGGCGGCGCTGCGGGGCGACGGCGACGCCTTCGAAATCGAACTGCCGCTGCCCGAGGGCGGGCGGCGGGTGCGGGCCACCGGCATGCGGGTGGCCGGGGCCGACGGCGAGCACATGGCTGACCTGGTGTGGATGGCTGACGTCACCGACGGCGCCGCCGTGGTCGAGGACCTGGCCCGCTCGCTGCAGGCGCTGGCCTCGGACACTGCCTATATCAAGGTGCTGCTGGACGCCCTGCCCATGCCGGTGTGGCTGCGTGACGACGACCTGTCGCTGGTGGCCGTCAACCAGGCCTATGCCCGCGCCGTCGACGCCGAGGGGGCCGAGGCGGTGGTCGCCGCCGGCATCGAGCTGGCCGCTGACGCCAGCGTCCGCGAGGCCCGCGCCCTTGCCGCGCGCGCGCGCGCCGCCGGCGAGCCGCGATCGGAGAGCTTCCATCTGGTGCTGGGCGGCGAGCGCCGCCTGGCCAGCATCACCGAGGTGCCGGTGTCGGTGGGCGACAACCTGCTTACCGCCGGTTTCGCCCTCGACCAGACCCGCGAGGAAGAGCTGCGGGCGCAGTTGGACCAGCACGTCACCGCCCATGTGGAGGTGCTGGAGCGCCTGGCCACCGCCATCGCCATCTTCTCCACCGACACCCGGCTGGCCTTCTTCAACACCGCCTTCGCGCGGCTGTGGCGGCTGGAGCGCGACTGGCTGGCGACCCAGCCCACCTATGGCGCGGTGATGGACTCCTTGCGCGACCGCCGCCTGCTGCCCGAGGTGGCCGACTACCGCGCCTACAAGGAGGAGGAGCTCAAGCGGTTCATCTCGCTGATCGACCCCGTCGAGGCGCTGATGCACCTGCCCGACGGCCGCACCTTGCGCCGGCTAACCTCGCCGCATCCTTATGGCGGGCTGATCTTCACCTACGAGGACGTCACCGACACCCTGGCCATGGAGCGGTCGTTCAACACCGCCATGGCGGTGCAGCGCGAGACCCTGGACCACCTGCACGAGGGCATCGCGGTGTTCGGCGGCGACGGCCGGTTGAAGCTGTCCAATCCGTCCTTCGCCGCCATCTGGGGGCTGTCCGCCGACGACCTGGCCGGCGGGCCGCACCTGATGGAGATCGTCGAGCGCCTGAAGCCGTTCTTCGAGGGCCGGCCCGACCGCGCCTCGGCCTGGAGCCCCGCCCGCGAGCGCCTGATGGCCCTGGCCAACCAGCGCAGCCCGGCCGAGGAGCGGCTTGAGCGCCAGGACGACACCATCGTCGACTGCACCAGCGTGCCGCTGCCCGACGGCGCCATCCTGCTGACCTTCCTCGACGTCACCGATTCGGCCCGCGTCGAGCGGGCGCTGATCGAGCGCAACGAGGCCCTGGCCGCCGCCGACCTGCTGAAGAGCGAATTCATCGCCAACGTCTCGGCCGAGGTCCGCAAGCCGCTGACCACCATCATCGGCTTTGCCGAGATGCTGTCGGCCGAATACGCCGGCAAGCTCAACAAGCGCCAGCATGAATACGCCCGCGCCATCACCGAGGCGGGCCAGACCCTGGCCGGGCTGGTCTCCGACATCCTCGACCTCGCCGCCATCGAGGCCGGCCAGATGACGCTGGAACTGGACACCGTCGACGTCCATCCCCTGCTGGGCGGGGTGCTGTCGCTGGTCCGCGAGCGGGTGCGCGAGAAGAAGATCGCGCTGGCCTTCGACTGCCCGCTGGACATCGGCTGGATCGTCGCCGACGAACGCCGCCTCAAGCAGGTGCTGTTCAACCTGGTCGGCAACGCGGTGAAGTACACCCCGGTGGGGGGCGCCGTCACCATCCGCGCCGAGCGGCAGGGCGGCGAGCTGGCGCTGACCGTGGGCGATTCCGGGCCCGGCATCGCCCAGGCCGACCAGGCCCGCGTCTTCGACAGCTTCGTGTCCATCAGCCACGAGGACGGCAGCCAGGGCGCCGGCCTCGGCCTGGCGCTGGTCAAGCGCTTCGTGGAACTGCACGGCGGCCGCGTCGAGCTCCGCAGCTCGGCGGCGGAAGGCACCTGGGTGACGGTCAGGCTGCCGACAGGGGGGTGAGGGAAGCCCTCCGCCTCCCCCCAGGCGTTCCGCGCGGGGGGAGGGGGGAAGTCAATGCGCCGCCACGCCGTGGCCGGTGTCGGCCGCCCGCGACGGGCTGGCGCCGTCGGGGTCGCGCAGCACGTAGCCGCGGCCCCACACCGTCTCGATGTAGTTGTCGCCGCCGGTGGCCGTGGCCAGCTTCTTGCGGAGCTTGCAGATGAAGACGTCGATGATCTTCAGCTCTGGTTCGTCGATGCCGCCGTAGAGGTGGTTGAGGAATTGCTCCTTGGTCAGCGTCTGGCCCTTGCGCAGGCTCAAGAGTTCCAGGATTCCGTATTCCTTGGCGGTCAGGTGCAGCGGCTCGCCCTCCACCTCGACGGTGCGGGTGTCCAGGTTCACCGACAGCTTGCCGGTGCGGATGATGGATTGCGCGTGGCCCTTGGAGCGGCGCACGATGGCCTGGATGCGGGCCACCAGCTCGCCGCGGTCGAAGGGCTTGGTCAGGTAGTCGTCGGCGCCGAAGCCCAGGCCCTTGATCTTCTTGTCGGGCTCGGTCAGGCCCGACAGGATCAGGACCGGGGTCTCCACCCGTGACGAGCGCAGGCGGCGCAGCACCTCGTAGCCGTCCATGTCGGGCAGCATGAGGTCGAGGAGGATGATGTCGTAGTCGTAGAGCTTGCCGATCTCGAGGCCATCCTCGCCCAGAGCCGTCGTGTCGACGACCATGCCTTCGGCCTTGAGCATCGTCTCGATGACCTGGGCCATCATCCGGTCGTCTTCAACCACCAGCACGCGCATCTGAGTTATCCCGATTTCGCCGTGTATTGAGATTGAGTTAACCATAAGGGGGTATTTTGGCGACTTCAAGGCGCCCGGCATGACAATCCCCCCACGACAAGGGGTTAGCGGTCATCCGGACGGCCCGGAAGCATACCTCCGAAGCGCGGAAAATGGAGCCCGAAGGTTGAAATTCCTGGTCAAGAACGTCCTCGGCGACATCGACCGGCTGTCGGGCATCCGGGTTTATGGGCGGGTGGCCGCCGTCCAGGGCATGCTGATCGAGGCGGGCGGCGTCCAGCGCCAGATCTCGGTGGGCGACCGTTGCGAGGTGATTGCCCGCGACGGCCGCCGCGTGCCTTGCGAGGTGGTGGGATTCCGCTCGGGCCGCGCGTTGCTGATGCCGTTCGTCGCCATCGACGGCGTCGGGTTGGGCTGCCGCACCGAGGTGGGCGATTCCGAGCCGGTGATCTATCCCGACAGCGGTTGGCTGGGCCGGGTGGTCAACGCCTTCGGCCAGCCGGTGGACGGACTGGGGCCGTTGCCCATGGGCGATGCCGCCGTGCCCATCCGCAACCGGCCGCCCTCGGCCCATTCGCGCTCGCGCGTGCGTGGCAAGGTCGACCTCGGGGTGCGTTCGGTCAACGCCTTCCTGACCATGTGCCGGGGGCAGCGCATGGGCATTTTCGCCGGGTCCGGCGTCGGCAAGTCGTCGATCCTGTCGATGATGGCCCGCAACACCTCGTGCGACGTCTCGGTGATCGGGCTGATCGGCGAGCGCGGCCGCGAGGCGCGCGAGTTCATCGAGGACGACCTCGGCGAGGAGGGCATGAAGCGGTCGGTCGTGGTGGTGTCGACCTCGGACGAAAGCCCGCTGATGCGCCGCCAGGCGGCCTACATGACGTTGTCGGTGGCCGAGCACTTCCGCGACCAGGGCCTCGACGTGCTGTGCATGATGGACTCGGTGACCCGCTTCGCCATGGCCCAGCGCGAGATCAGCCTGTCGGCGGGCGAGCCGCCGGCCTCCAAGGGCTACACCCCCACGGTGTTCGCCGAGCTGCCCCGCCTGCTGGAGCGGGCCGGCCCGGGCATCGAGGGGCAGGGGGGCTCGATCACCGGCATCTTCACTGTGCTGGTGGACGCCGACGACCACAACGAGCCCATCGCCGACGCGGTGCGAGGCATCCTCGACGGCCATATCGTGCTCGATCGCGGCATCGCCGACCGCGGCCGCTATCCGGCGGTCAACATCCTGCGCAGCGTGTCGCGCGTCATGCCCGCCTGCAACAACGACCAGGAGAACGCCCTGGTCAGCCGCGCCCGGCGCCTGCTCGCCACCTACGAGGACATGGCCGAACTGATCCGCCTCGGCGCCTACCGGCGCGGCACCGACCCGGCGGTCGACGAGGCCATGCACTACTATCCGATGATCGAGGCCTTCCTGACCCAGCGCAAGGACGAGGCCACCGACCTCGGCACCTGCTATGCCGAACTGGCCCGCATCCTCGGCATGGAGTTCGAGGGCGACGGCATGGGGAGCCGCTAGTCCATGGCCAAGGCCAAGGGCCTGAAGACGCTGATCCGGCTGTCCAAGTTCAACGTGGACGAGAAGCGCCGCGTGCTGGTGGCGCTGCAGAACGCCGAGGACCAGGTGCTGGCCGAGATCGACAGCCACGACCACCGCCTCAAGGAGGAGCAGCGCGTCGCCGCCCAGGACTCCACCGGCGTCGGCTATCTCTACGGCGCCTACCACCGCGCCTGGATGGACCGCCGCGAGAACCTGCTGCGCTCGCTGGCCGCCCTGCGCGCGCAGATCGAGGCCGCCCGCGACGCCCTGGCCGAGGCCTATCGCGAGCAGAAGACCTACGAGATCACCCAGAAGGAACGCGAACGCCGCGAACAGGAAGAGCGCGACCGCAAGGAACAGGCCTTCCTCGACGAACTGGGCCAGCAGATGCACCAGCGGAAGAAGGATGAGGCGGGGTGAGCCCCCTTGCGCCCCCTTCCCGGATTCCTTACTTTCTTACTGGAAAGGAAGGTGGGGCATGGATCTGGCGCGGGTGACGGCCAAGGGCCAGACGACGATTCCCAAGGCGGTGCGCGAGCGTGCCGGCATCAAGGAAGGCGACCTGCTGGAGTTCGTGGTCGAGGGCGATCATGTGGTGGTCCGCAAGATTCGCCGCAGTCAGGACGACGATTACCTGAGGGGCGTCGAGGCGACCTTGGGCGAGTGGCTGTCCGACGAGGATGAGGCGGCCTATCGTGACCTTTGAGCGCTTCGACCTGGTGGTGGTGCCCTTCCCCTTCTCGGAGCGCGAGGGCGCCAAGCGGCGGCCGGCGCTGGTGGTGTCGTCGACGGATTTCAACCTCACCCACGACCATGTGGTGCTGGCCATGGTCACCACCGGGGCCAGGACGCGCTGGCCGTCGGACGTGGCGATTTCTCCTGGCGCCGCCACCGGGCTGGCGGTGCCGTCGGTGGTCCGGCTCAAGTTGTTCACTCTCGATCGCGCGTTGATCCTGCGGACCATCGGCAAGGTGTCGGGCGCCGATGCCGTGAAACTCGACCAGGCCCTGCGCCGCAATCTCCTGAACGAATGACCCTCACCGCCTATCTTGCCCCCGAGGGCTTCGAGGACGACCTGCGCGCCGAACTGGGCGACGTGGCCGAGCAGCACGGCAGGCTGATGCTGGCGCCGGGGCCGGCGCGGGCGGTGGCGTGGGCGCAGAATGTGTGGTTCGACCCGGTGCGCATCCCCATCGCCTCCATCGGCGAGGGCGCCAGGGCGCTCAAGGCCGTCCAGCGCAACTGGTGGCCCTATGCCCCCACCCTGCACCGGCGCACCGCGCTGATGGTGGACAAGCTGCCCAAGGTCTCGGCCCGGCCTTTGGTGTTCGGCCAGCCGGCGCCGACGGCGCCCTTGGGATCGTTCACCCTGCTCGACGAGCACACCCTGCTGGCCTCGGCGCGGTGCTCCAGCCCGTTCCCCAACGGCGAAGTCCGCTTCGTCGAGGACAAGGCGGGGCCGCCCAACCGCGCCTATCTCAAGCTTTGGGAGGCCTTCACCGTCCTGGGTGTCCACCCCGCCCCCGGCGAGACCTGCCTCGACCTGGGTGCCTGCCCCGGCGGCTGGACCTGGGTGCTGGCCGGGCTGGGGGCGCGGGTGACGGCGGTGGACAAGGCGCCGCTGGATCCGCGGGTGGCGGCGATGCCCGGGGTCACCGTGCTCGCCGGCAGCGCCTTCGGCCTCGATCCCCGCCAGGCTGGGCCGGTCGACTGGCTGTTCTCGGACGTCATCTGCTATCCGTCGCGCCTGCTGGCCCTGGTGCGCCGCTGGATCGAGGCCGGCGCGGCGCGCAATTTCGTCTGTACCGTCAAGTTCCAGGGCGAAACCGATTTCGAATCCTTGCGCGCCTTCGGCGAAATACCGGGCGCGCGTCTGCTGCACCTGTTCCACAACAAGCACGAAGTCACCTGGGCGCTGCTCCGGCCCTAAGGCCTTCCGGTGTTGCCCTGTGCCCGGGATGGGGTTACACCTAGAGCCGCTTTGAAATTTGCTTAGAGTTCGGGTGCCATGGGCGTTCCTACCCTTCCGCCGCCGGTGGATATCGACAACGACACCAAGAAGGCGGTCATCGACGGCCTGAAGAAGGTGCTCGCCCGCCTGCAGGAGCAGGGGCTGGTCGATGCGGGCGCCACCTACCAGAACCTGATCTCCCAGCCCGAACTGCTGGAAAGCTTCATCAAGACCTTCACCGCCCACCGCGACTCCTGCGACGACATCGTGAAGGACGCCAAGGGCGGGCCCATCCGCGACAACGACACCCCCACCGCCTGCGGCGTGTCGCTGGACCAGATCCAGCAGCTGCTGGTGCGCACTTGCGCCAAGAAGGTGATGGAGTCCGAGAAGACCATCTCCACCGTCACCGAGACCGTCACTAAGAAGAGCTTCCTCGGCTTGATCAAGAAGACCGAGGAAGTCAGCCGCGAGACCACCGACCCGGTGGAGGAGCGCAAGATCCGCGAGATCACCCGCTACGTCGCCTTCGGCTGGCAGTTGCCCTTGCTCAACGCCTATCGCCAGCTGACCTACCAGCAGCTGATGGAGATCGGCGAGGACCTGGTGGCGCTGCCCACCGCCGCCCATGTGGAGGCGCTGTCCCAGTTCGATCCCGGCATGCTGCGCAAGGTCAAGCAGGCGGCCGGCGAGGACTTCGCCGAGATCCTGGCCGACCGGCCGCAGGCCATCGCCGGCGTCGCGGTGTGGAACCGCGACATGTACGAATTCTACCGCAAGGCCCTGGGCGACAAGGCCTGGGCGTTCTTCGCCCGCGACTCAGCCTTCTTCAACGTGGTGGCGTCGCTGGACAAGCCCACTGCCCGCATCCTGGGTGACGTGCTGTGCTACGTCGCCGCCGAGAACCTGGCCGAGATCCAGCGCCTGAACATCGACAAGATCGAGGTGCTGGTGACCTCGCTGCGCGCCGCCTTCGGCGACCGCCTGGGCCAGATCCTGGCGATCCCCAATTTTTCCAAGGACATCCTGCGCAAGGTGGTCGACAACCTGATCCACATGAGCCAGGAGAAGGACAAGCTGATGACGTCCTTCGCGCTGACCTGCAAGGCCATGGTGCCCACCGTCATGGAATGGCTGGCCAAGCAGCGCGTCGCCTGACCCGCCGTGCCTCAGGGGACGTCGGGTCCGCCGGCCTGGTCGCCATCGCCTGGGCGTTGTCCGCGGTTCCATCGTGGCGGGCACCCCCGCGTGCCGCATGACCGCCGCGGTGGTGGGGATTCTTCTCTGACGGCCGGCGCGCCGCCGAAGTTTACTTTGGCCGTTGGATGCTGCATCTTCGCCCCATGATCGTCGGCTCCGCGTCCAAACGACTCCTGGTCATCGAGGACAATCCGGGCGACCAGCGCCTCATCGAGATCAAGCTCGCCGAGGCCATGGTCTCCTGGGCGGCCGACTGCCGCGCCAGCCTTGCCGACGCGCTGGTGCGGCCGCTGGACGGCTACGAATGCATCCTGGCCGACTTGGGGCTTCCCGATTCCTCGGGCATCGAGACGGTGTTGCGGATCAAGCGGGCCGCCCCCGACATCGCCCTGGTGGTGCTGACCGGCCTCGACGACGAGCGCGTCGCCCAGGACGCCATCCGCGCCGGCGCCCAGGACTACGTGGTCAAGTCCCTGGCCGGGCTGGAATTGCTGCCCCGTGTCATCCGCCATGCGGTCGAGCGCCAGCAGACCCAGCTGGCCCTGGAGGCGTCGCGCCGCACCAACGAGGCGCTGCTGGACGCCAGCCACGACCTCGCCGCGCTGCTGGAGGCCGACGGCCGCCTGATCACCATCAACGCCAAGGGCGAGCAGTATTTCGGCAAGACCGCCGAGGACCTGGCCGGGGCCAACCTGTTCGACCTGCTGCCCAAGTCGCTGGCCGCCCATCGTCGGGCCTATTTCGATCAGGCTCTGGCCAGCGGCCGAACCGTCGAGTTCGAGGATTCCGACGGTCCACACTGGTACGCCAACCGCGTCCTCGCCGTCGCCGGCACCATGCCGGGCGAACGCCATTGCGCCTGGTTCTGCCGCGACATCACTTCCGAGCGTGCCGCCGCCGACAAGCTGGAGGAGGCCAAGGACGCCGCCGACCTGGCCAACCGCGCCAAGACCGACTTCATGTCGCGCATGAGCCGCGACATCCGCACGCCGCTCAACGACGTCATCGGCTTCGCCGAGATGATCGCCGCCGAGATGCTGGGCCCGGTGCAGCCGGCCGGCTACCGCGAATACGCCGACAGCATCCTCAATTCGGGCTCGCAGATCCTCAAGCTGATCGACCGCATCACCGACGTGTCGATGCTGGAATCGGCCCTGCTCAAGGACCAGGCCTCGTATCGCGATCTCGTCGAGCTGTCGCCGGACCTGATCTGCGTCTGCGTCGACGGCGTCATCGAGCGCATCAACGCCGCCGGCCTGGGCATGCTGCGGGCGCCGGCCGCCTCGGCCTGCGAGGGCAAGGCCTTCGCCGACTTCATCCACGCCGATTACCGCGCCATCTTCGACATGGGCCTGGAGGCCCTGTACGAGGAGGACCACCCGGTCCCGGTCAAGGTGGTCACCTTCGCCGGCCGCACCCGCGACGTCGAACTGTCGGCGGTGCCGCTCAGGCGCGACGGCCATGTCGCCACCCTGCTGGTCGGCCGCGACACCACCGAGGTCACCGCCGCCATGCGCGCGGTGGCGGCGCGCGAACACCGCATCCGCGCCATCATGGACACGGTGTTGGACGCCATCGTCACCATCGACGAGGACGGCGTCATTGTCAGCGCCAACCTGTCGGTGGAGCGCATCTTCGGCTATTCGCTGACCGAGTTGGTGGGCGCCAACGTCGCCATCCTGATGCCCGAGCCCGACGCCTCGCAGCACGGCGGCTACATCAAGAAGTTCATGGCCGGCCACGGCGGCACGGTCATCGGCGTCGGCCGCGAGGTCATGGGCCGCCGCAAGGACGGCACCCTGATTCCGGTGCATCTGTCGGTGTCCGAGCTGCGGCTGGACAAACGGCGCCTGTTCACCGGCACCATCCGCGACCTGACCGAGAACAAGCAGCTGGCGCAGCGGGTCAACTACCTCGCCAACCACGACCCGCTGACCGATTTGCCCAACCGCTCGTTGCTGACCGACCGGCTGGGGCAGGCGGTGGCGCTGGCTCGCGGCGCCGGCGGCCATGTGGCGGTGATGACCATCGACCTGGACGGTTTCACCACCATCAACGATTCGCTGGGCCATGACGTCGGCAACCAGCTGCTGCGCGAGACGGCGCGCCGGCTGACCCAGGCGGTGGGCGGAGGTGGCACCGCCGCGCGGCTGGCCGGCGACGAGTTCGCGGTGGTGATCCCCCAGCTCAAGGATCTGGCCCAGGTGACGGCGGCGGTGGAGCAGGTGCAGGACGCCCTGACCAAGCCGTTCCACATCCACAACGCCGACCTCAACCTGCCGGCCGATATCGGCGTCTCGGTCTATCCCCGTGACGGCGAGGAGCCGTTGGACCTGCTGCGCAACGCCGAGATGGCGCTGCACACGGTCAAGAAGCGCCCCGACCAGCGGTTGGGCTTCTTCGACACCGCCATGTCCTACGCGGTGTCCGAGCGCCTGACGCTGGAACGCTCGATCAAGGATGCCCTGACGCTGGGCCAGTTCGAGCTGTTCTTCCAGCCCCAGGTGCAGCTGGCCGACTATCGCCTGATCGGCGCCGAGGCGCTGATCCGCTGGCGCCATCCCGAGCTGGGCATCATTGCACCCGACAAGTTCATCCCGGTGGCCGAGGAAACCGGTCTGATCGTGCCCATGGGCCGCTGGGTGCTCCAGGAGGCGTGCCGCCAGGTCAAGGAATGGTCGCGCCTCGGCCTGCCGGCCATCCGCCTGGGCGTCAACATCTCGGGCCGCCAGTTCCGTGAGCCGGACCTCGCCGACACCGTCGCCCAGGCCATCGCCGACGCCGGCATCGACGCCCGCGCGCTGGACCTGGAGCTGACCGAAAGCATGCTGATGGTCGACGGCGAGGGCACCCTGAAGCTGCTGCGCGAGTTGGCGCGGCTGGGGGTGTCGCTGTCCATCGACGATTTCGGCACCGGCTATTCCTCGCTGGCCTATCTCAAGCGGTTCCCGGTCAACACGGTCAAGATCGACCGCGCTTTCGTGCGCGACCTCGAGCACGACGAGGACGGCCGCGTCATCGCCAACGCCATCATCTCGCTGGCCCACTCGCTGTCCCTGAAGACCATCGCCGAGGGTGTCGAGACCGAGAACCAGGCTGCGCTCCTGGCCAAGCACGGCTGCGACGAGATCCAGGGCTACCTGATCGGCCGGCCGCTGCCGTCGGCCGACTTCATCGCATTCGCCAGGAAGTGGGAGGCAGCGCCCGGCCCGGCCTTGGACGCCGGCGCGGGGACCGGGCAACAGCAGGGGGTTAGGCCATGACCGGGACCGTCGTCATCGTCGAGGACAACGCGATGAACATGAAGCTCCTGGAGCAGGCGCTGTCCATCGCCGGATACCAGACCGTCAAGTCGGCGGACGGCGAGGGGCTGGTCGAGCTGACCGCCGGCGCCGACGCGGCGGTGGTGCTGATGGACATCCAGCTGCCCAAGTATTCCGGCGTCGACCTGCTGCGCCTGCTGAAGGCCGATCCCCGCACCGCCGACACCCCGGTGCTGGCGGTGACCGCCTTCGCCGATCCCGATTCGGTGGCGGGGTTCCTGGAGGAAGGCTTCAACCAGGTCATCACCAAGCCCATCTCCATTCGTAAGCTGCTGGACGAGGTCGCCCGGTACTGCGGCGGCTGAACGCCGCCCGCCTCGCGCTCCCGCCGCGACCCTCAAGTCAGGAACAGCCCCCCATGTCCGCACCCGCCAAGCCCAGCGGCGAACCCATCACCTCCAAGCGGCAGTTGGTCGACCACCTCGCCTCGGGCTGCAAGCCGCGCGAGGCCTGGCGCATCGGTACCGAGCACGAGAAGTTCGCCTACACCCTCGATGACCTGCGGCCGCTGCCCTACGAGGGCGAGCGCGGCATCAAAGCGGTTCTCCAGGGGCTGGTCAGGCTGGGCTGGCAGCCGGTCGAGGAGAACGGCAACGTCATCGCCCTGGTCGACGACACCGGCGCCAGCGTCACCCTGGAGCCCGGCGGCCAACTGGAGCTGTCGGGGGCGCCGCTCGATTGCATCCACCACACCTGCCGCGAGACCTACGCCCATCTCAAGCAGGTCAAGCAAGTGGCGGCCAAGCTGCATGTCGGCTTCCTGGGGGTGGGATTCCAGCCCAAATGGCCGCGCGCCGACATCCCGTGGATGCCCAAGGGCCGCTACCGCATCATGCGCGACTACATGCCCAAGCGCGGCACCAAGGGCCTGGACATGATGCTGCGCACCTCGACGGTGCAGGTGAATCTCGATTTCGCCTCCGAGGCCGACATGGTGGCCAAGTTCCGCGTCTCGCTGGCCTTGCAGCCGGTGGCGACCGCCCTGTTCGCCAGTTCGCCCTTCATCGAGGGGCGGCCGTCGGGGCTGTTGTCGTCGCGCTCGGACGTGTGGACCGACACCGACCCCGACCGCTGCGGCATGATCCCCTTCGTGTTCGAGCCCGGCATGGGCTTCGAGCGCTACGTGGACTACATGCTCGACGTGCCGATGTATTTCGTCTACCGCGACGGCCGATACATCGACGCCTCGGGCCAGTCGTTCCGCGACTTCATGGCCGGCCGCCTGCCGGCGCTGCCGGGCGAACTGCCCACGCTGGGCGACTGGAACGACCATCTGACCACCGCCTTTCCCGAGGTGCGGCTGAAGAAGTACCTGGAGATGCGAGGCGCCGACGGCGGCCCGTGGCGGCGGCTGTGCGCACTGCCGGCGCTGTGGACCGGCCTGCTCTACGACGACTCCGCCCTGGCCGCCGCCTGGGACCTGGTCAAGGACTGGAGTATCGAGGAGCGCGAGCGCCTGCGCGCCGAGGTGCCCCGCCTGGGACTCGCCGCCACCGTCCGCGGGCGCACCGTGCGCGACCTCGCCCTCGAGGTGCTGGACCTGTCCGCCGCCGGGCTCAGGGCGCGGCGGCGCTTCAACGATTCGGGGCGCGACGAATCCATCTTCCTCGACACGCTGCGGGCCATCGCCGAATCCGGCCGCACCCCGGCCGAGGAGATGCTGGAGGCCTATCACGGCCGCTGGCGCGGCAGCGTCGATCCGATCTTCAAGGAATACGCCTACTAGGAGGACAGAGGATGAAGTGCGACAGCCTCGATCAGGTGCGCGAGAACATCGACCGTCTCGAACGGCAGATCGTACCGCTGCTGGCCGAACGCGCCGGCTATGTCGAGCAGGCCGCCCGCTTCAAGGACACCAAGAGCGCGGTGGTCGACCCCGACCGCATCGAGGCCATCGTGCTGAAGGTCCGCCACATGGCGGTCGAGGAAGGCACCGATCCCGACCTGATCGAGCACATCTACCGCGCCATGATCAACGCCTTCATCATCCACGAATCCCAGGAGTGGAAGAAGGTCCACGGCGAGGGCTGAGGCGCCCTCACCAGCGCATGATGCCGCCCATGGGCTTCTTCTTCTCGCCCAGGCCGCGCTTGGTCATCAGCACCCAGTCGTTGACCTGCATGAAGCGCGGCGCCAGGAACTGGTAGATGTCGCGGATGCGGTTGATGTTCTCGTCCGAGCGGACGACGAACACCGTCTTCCACACCGGGATGATGTCCTCCCACGGCATCAGGCGGCGGTGCAACTCGTCGCGCACCGAGCGGATGTAGTCGATCTGGTTGTCGATGTTCTTCAGCATGGCCAGGATCTCGCCGGTCTGGGCGTCGATCTGGTCGAAGTAGTCCTGGAACACCTTCAGTGCCCGCTGCGACAGGCGCGCCACCTGGTCGGTGGTCTCGATCATGCTGCGGTCGGCCGAGTAGATGCGGCGCAGGCCCTGCAGCTTCTCGTCGATCTTCTTGATCTCGGCGTAGACGTCGCGCTCGGCCTCGATATAGGCCAGCTCCTTGGCCAGTGCCTCGATGTAGTGGACCACGTCCTCGCGGCGCTCGCGGCCCAGGCCGATCTCCTCGGCCGCCTCGGCGAAGGCGAGGTTGACGTTCTTTTTGACCTGCGGGTCGTCGGCGACCTGGGCCAGTTCCTCCACCGAGGTGAAGATGTGCTCGTTGCCGGTCAGCCAGGTCACCAGCTGCATGGTCAGGCGCTGATGGGCGATGCGGCGGTGGCGGTCGGTGGGCTCCCACGAGGCCTCGCGGGTCAGGATCTCCTTGGGAAGCTTCTCGCCGACGCGCAGGCCGCGCACGAACTGGAGCCCCTCGGCCACGCGGGCGAGCATGCGGGCGTCGTGGTTGTCCTCGCCCAGCATGAATTCCTTCTTGATGCCGTCGAAGGACAGCACGGCGTCGTTGTTGGCGAGCTTGAGCACCGCGACCGCCTCGCCGGTGTCGCTGAGGCGGAAATACAGGTCCTCGAAGGACTGGAAGAACTTGTGGTCGAACCGGATGACGTCCTCGTCCTCCGGTGACGCCTTCTTCTGCTCTTCAACGGCGGCCATGTTCCCCGTCCGACACCGTCATCCCCAACCGGTCTGCCCACGATCCGGCTCGCCAGTATGCCGCCGCCGGGCAGTGGCGACAAGGGGGTGCTTGGAGCATGATCCGACCTGTCGGAACATGCCCGCCCGCCCTTGCTGCGGGGGCCAGGCAGGCGGAGGCTGGGCCCGGCGAGGGCGAACAAAAGCTAGCCGTCGGCCTCGACGAAGAGATGGCCCTCGCGGCCATGGACGTAGCCGTTGGCGAATTCCGCGCCGGGGCACAGCTCGGCCAGGCGGGCGCCGGCCTCGGCGGCGTCCAGCGCCCCCGCCAGCACGCCCCGGAACAGCGCCGCCACCGCCACCATGTCCACGTCCTGCGGCCACAGGCGGAACCGGCGCACGCCGGCGCGGCGCAGGTCTCCCAACTCGGCCAGCAGGTCGAGATAGTGGTAGGACATGGTCTGGGTGCCGTTGACGGCCAGGAACGGCTCGTCGTCCAGGGTGTCCACCGCCATGCCGTCGGGGTCCTCGGCGCAGACGTACTGGCAGCCGTCCTTGGCCAGGTTGCGCGAGCGGGCATGATAGCAGCGGGCCGAGATGGCCAGCGGCAGCCGCCCGAAGGCCTGGACCTCGATCTCGGCCTTGGCCGACCTGGCCAGAAGGCCGATGACCTCGGCCGGAAGCTCGGCCGGCAGGCAGGCGCGGATGGCTCCCCGGCTCTCCAAATAGGCCAGGGTGCCTTCGTTGTAGACGTTGACCATGGGGCCGACCACGAAGGGTTTGCCGCCCATCATGGCCGCCACCGAGACGTCGTTGGCCTCGATCAGCCAACCCTCCGAGCCGGCCAGCTCGCGGGCCTGCTCCAGTTCGCGCTCGCTCATGATCAGCGCCAGCGACGACAGCACCACTTCCTTGCCGGCGGCGGCCAGGCGCTCGATCACCTCGGGCAGGTAGGGGGTGAAGAACGGCGTGCGCTTCGAGCACACCACCTCGCCGACGCAGACCGTATCCAGGTCGGCCTCGTCGGCGATGCGGAAATAGAAGTCGCGCAGGTCTTCGGGCCGCCAGTTGAACAGGCAGGGACCCAGGGTCAGCAGGGCGGGGGACAGGGTCATGGTCTTGGTCAACGCCAGGCCTTCTCGTAAGCGCCGGTGGTCTGCCGGCCGCCCTCGGTGATGCGGTCGAGGTCGATGTCGGGCAGCGCCCGGCCCTCCAGCACGGCGTCGACGCCGGCCCGGAACGCCTGCACCACCGCCGCCACATAGGCGCGGCCGCGCTGGCGGCCCTCGATCTTGAAGGCGGTCACGCCCGCCTTGATCAGGTCGGGCAGGATGGCCAGGGTGTTCAGCGAGGTGGGCTCCTCGAACAGATAGCTGGTGCGGCCGGCCGCCTGGAAGCGGCCCTTGCACAAGGTGGGATAGCCGGCCGGCTCGCCGGCGCCGAAGCGGTTGATGGTGAAGCCCGCCAGCTGCGAGGTCACTCCGCCCGACGCCTCCTCCACGTAGCGGACGTGGCTGGCCGGCGAGCAGACGCCGTTCATGTTGGGCGACTGGCCGGTGGCGTAGGACGACAGCGCGCAGCGCCCCTCGGCCATCACGCACAGGCCGCCAAACACGAACACCTCGGTCTCGACCGGGCGGATCCTGTCGTTGAGCGCCGCGATCTCCTGCACCGTCAGTACGCGCGGCAGCACCACCCGCTTGACCCCGAAGGTGTCGGCGTAGAAGCGGATCGCCTCGGGGTTGGAGGCGGCGGCCTGGACCGAGAGATGCAGGCGCAGCCCGGGATGGGTGCGGGCGGCGTAGTCGATCAGGCCGATATCGGCCAGGATCACCGCGTCGGCCGCCAGCCGGGCGGCGTCGTCCACCGCCTGGTGCCACAGTTGGGGCTGGCCGGCGCGAGGGAAGGTGTTGATGGCCACCAGCACCTTGGCCCCGCGCTCGTGGGCATAGGCGATGCCCTCCGCCAGCTCCTTGCGGCTGAAGTTGAGGCCGGGGAAGTTGCGGGCGTTGGTCTCGTCGCGGAAGCCGACATAGACGCAGTCGGCGCCGGCGTCCACCGCGCTCCGCAGGGCCGCCGGGGTGCCGGCGGGGCAGACCAGCTCGGGACGTTCCATCACGCCATGCCCCGCGAGCGGCGGTCCTGGGCGCGGGCGGCCTTACGCAGCTGGCGGACTTCGGCCTCCAGCTCGGCCAGGCGCGCGGCCTGGAGGTCGCGGTCCTTGAGCGCCGGGGCGATCATGGCCTGGCGCAGCGTCTCGACATTGGCGCGCAGCGAGGCCACCAGCCCCAGCGCGGCGCCGGCGACGCGGCGAGCCGGGCGGGCAAAGGGGCCCATGGCCGAGGTCAGGTCCTCGACCAGGTCGATGCCGGCGCCGTCGATGGCGTTGCGCAACGCCACCACCACCTCGGTGTCGCCCTCGATGACCAGCTGGCGCGAGAAGAACAGGGCGTCGCCGTCCACCTTGCCCTCGGCCAGGGCGATCAGCGTCTCCAGCGGGCCGCGGATGGTGGCCGACACCTCGCCCGGATCGACGGCGCGCCGCACCACCAGCCGCGGATCGGCGGGATGAGGCTCGAACAGGATGACGAAGGGCAGGTCGACGGGATCGATGCACACCACGGAGTCGGCAAAGGGCTCCATGCGCTCCAGGATGTCGGGATGGCGGTTGCGGATGACGCGCAGCATGGCGTCGAACACCGGCTGCAACAGGGTCGGCCGCACCGGCCTGAGCGCCATTCCCAGCAGCAGCACCGGTGAGAACGGCGGCGTCGCCGGCTTCGCGCCCGGCCGCGTCTGACCTTCCAGCATGATGTTCCCAATCCTCGATCGACGGGACGTATACTCCAGTTGGTCATAGCCCCCCTCATTGACCGCCGTCAAGCCGCCCGCCCCCCGCCGCTTCGTTTTGCTTGGCACGGCCGGCGCGGAAGGATAGATAGGCAAAAGGGGAGCGGTGGGACGCGTTTAGCGCGCAAAGGGGACACCTGAAAGCATGATTGTCGACATCGACCTGGCTCCGCTGACGGTGCTGATCATCGATGACAGCCGCTATGCACGCTCGTTCCTGAAGTCGGCGCTGCATTCCTTCGGCATCCGCCAGATCCTCGAGGCCGGTTCGGGCCCCGACGGCATCCACATGCTGGCCGAGCACAAGGTCGACCTGGTCCTGGTCGACTACGACATGGACCCCATGAACGGCATCGACTTCACCCGGTTCCTGCGCTCGGGCGAACTGCCCGGCTGCCGCGAGCTGCCGGTGATCATGATCTCCGGCATGGCCGAGATGGAAAAGGTCGTCGAGGCCCGCAACGGCGGCGTCAGCGAATTCCTGGCCAAGCCGGTGTCGGCGGAATCGCTGTTCCGCCGCATCCGCAACGCCCTGGTCAATCCGCGCCCCTTCGTCGACTGCGAGAGCTATGTGGGGCCGTGCCGGCGCACCGTCGACCGCGGGCCGCCGGACCAGACCGAGCGCCGGGTTGCGCCGCCTCTGCCCAGGCCCAAGCCGCTGGTCGCGATTGCCCAGGGCAGCGCCCGGCCCACCGTCAACCGCGCGGTGGCGCAGGCCGCGGCGGCCAAGGCCAAGGCGGCCGGGTCGGAACGGACCAGCCGCAAGCGCTTCAAGGCCGGCACCCGCATCTTCGACGAGGGCGCCGAGGGCCACGAGGCGTATGTGGTGGAGACCGGCCGGGTGACCATCTTCAAGGAAACCGCCGCCGGCAAGGTGGTCCTCGGCCATCTCGGTCCGCAGGGCATCTTCGGCGAGATGGCCTTGATCGACGGCGAGCCGCGCATGGCCTCGGCCGAGGCGGCGGAGGACACGGTGTGCCTGGTCATCCCCAAGGCGGCGCTGGCCGCCCAGATCGGCCGCACCCCCGATCTGGTCATCCTGGTGCTCGAAACCCTGTTGCAGGACATCCGCAAAATGGGCCACGAGCTGGTCGAGGTGCGCGGGCGCCTCAATCCGCCGAGGCGCTGAACACGCCGACGCTGACGAGGATTGTCCGCCCTCCCGGTTCCCGCTACCCTCCGCGCGGACTTGGCCTTGGGAGTGGCGGCGTGGACGGCATGGTGTTCCTGCGCGGATTGGCGATCGGCTTCGCGGTGGCGGCGCCGATCGGGCCGGTGGGCATCCTGTGCATCCGCAAGGCGCTGGCCGATGGCCGCGTCGCCGCCCTGGCCGCCGGGCTGGGCGCCGCCCTGGCCGACACCGTGTTCGGTGCCGTGGTCGGCCTCGGCCTAGGGGCGGCGTCGCACTTCCTCAACGGCCATGCCGCCATCCTCAAGACGGTGGGCGGGCTGTTCATGCTGGCGCTGGGCGCCAAGACCTGGATGGCCGCCGCCTTCGCCGTCGAGCCGCCCGAGGGGCGCGGCCCCGGCCTGGCGCGGGATTTCGCCTCGACCTTCCTGATCACCATCACCAATCCCGGCACCATCCTCGGCGTGATGGGCGTGTTCGCGGCGCTGGGTGCCGCCGCCAAGCCGGCGGGGGCGGGCGAGGCGTGGCTGCTGGTGGGCGGAATCTTCCTGGGCTCGACCCTGTGGTGGCTGGTGCTGGCGGAACTGACGATCCTGGTCCGCGCCCGCTTCTCGCCGACCGCGATCAGCCGCCTGAACCACGTGTCGGGGGCGCTGCTGATGCTGTTCGGGCTGGGAGCGCTGGCCAGCCTGGCGTGGGACTAGTCACATCGGCCCGCTGGGTCCCTGGACACTGGGCTGGTACGAGCAGCCGCCGCCGAGATATGTGGGCAGGATGGCCTCGGCGGTGGTGGGCTGGATGCCCAGCTCGGCCAGGCCCGGCTTGCCACCGCGCACCACGTTGTCCACCCGCATCAACGCCACCTGGTCGGGGGTCAGCACCGGCGTCGGCAGGTATTGCAGCAGCGCCGCCTGCAGACGCGCCACCCCGAACGGCAGCGGCAGCAGCAGGCGCCGGCGGCCGGTCATGCGCAGCACCAGCTCCATGACCTCCTTCATGGAATAGCGGCGCGGCCCACCCAGCTCGAACACCTTGCCGGCCAGCGTCGGGTCCTCGACGGCGCGGGCCATGGCCTCGGCGACGTCACCCACATAGACCGGCTGGAAGATCGGGCCGCCCGAGCCGTAGAGGTCGAGGACATAGCCGGATTCGGTGCGCTTGGGGGCGAAGCCGTCGGCGGTGATCACCGGCAGGAACGGCGACAGCGCCGCCATGCGGGCGAACCGGTTGAAGAAGTCGTCCTCGGGGCCGAACACCACGCTGGGGCGGATGATCGCCGCCGACGGAAAGGCGGCCTGGACCGCTTCCTCGCCCGCCGCCTTCGAACGGGCATAGGCCGAGGGCGAACCCTTGTCGGCGCCCAGGGCCGACATGTGGACCAGCCGCGACACGCCGGCCTCGGCGGCGGCCTTGGCGACGGTCTCGGCGGCCTGGCGGTGGACGCGGTCGAAGCTTCGCCGGCCGCGCTCGTAGAGGATGCCCACCAGATTGACCACGGCGTCGGCGCCGCCCACCGCCATCGCGACGCTGGCCGGGTCGGTGACGTCGGCGCGGATGGGATTGATCTGGCCGACATCGCCCAGGGGGCGCAGGAACTCGGCCGCCACCGGATCGCGCACCGCGACGCGCACGATCCATCCCCGGGCGGCCAGGCGCTGGACCAGATGCCTGCCAATAAAACCAGAGCCGCCGAAAACGGTGACCAGCCTCCGCGCCATGCCTTCCTCCGATTTCTTCTTCCCCGTGGCCCCGGTCCACTGGCCGGATACCTTGAATCATTGGTGATCGAGGCTAGACGTTTCCAGAGGGGAACGCAACGCCCCGCCTCGGCGGGTGGTTGCCGACCGGCCCGTGGTGGGGGTACCCTCGGCCCATGCGTGGATCAGTCCTGGCCTTGATCGCTGTTGCCGCCGCCGCGCCCGCCTGGGCCGGGGAGCGGCTGCAGGTGCCCCAGCTGCCGGGGTGGGTGGCGGTGGCTTCCTATGCCGGCCCTGACTCCGAGGTCACCGAGCTGGTGCCGCAAGGCGAGGAGGAAGAAGGCTGGAGCCGCCGCATCGTGGTCCAGGCCTTCCGCGACGCCGCCATGGCGGTGCCGGCCTTCCTGGATCTGGCGGCGGCCAATTCCGCCGCCCTGTGCGCCGAAGGCGCCTCCGCCGAGCCCGCCCGCGTCGGCCGGCTGGGTCCGCTGGACGCCGGTTCGCGCCTCATCTCCTGCGGCCGCACCAAAGCCGAGGGCCGGGGCGAGGTGGCGCTGCACTATGCCATCCGGGGCCGCGACGCCTTCTACGTGGTGGTGCGGGCCTGGCGCGGCTCCCCCTTCGCCGCCGGAGCCGGTCCGGTGTCGCGGCGGGAACTGGACGACTGGATCGGCTTCATGCGTGCCGTCACCGTCTGCGACAGCCGCGATCCGTCACGCCCGTGCCGGTAGGGGTCAGGTCTTCACCCGCGCGCGGTATTTCAGCACGGTCTCGCCCTTGGCCGGCACGGTGACGGTCCAGGCGGCGGTGAAGGCGCCGTCGCGGAGGTGCTTGGCGCTTTCGTCCACCACCAGCCATTCGCCGTCGAAGCGCTCGCGCACAGTCACCTTGGCCGGCTTGTCGCCGGCATTGGCGAGCTTGACTTCCCAGGCCGCCTCGGTGACCTCGGACGACACCCGCAGGAAGTCGGTCTGGACGCGTCGGGCGGTGACGTCGAAGGCCTCGCCCAGGATGATGCGGGCGGCGGCGCCGTCGGGGGTGGCGTCCAGCCGGTCCTCGCCGACCAGCAGCGGTGCCCCGTCCTTGGTCGCCTGGGTGACCCGCACCACCCCGGCCGGCAGCGGCTGGCCCAGGCTGTTCTTGAAGCGCAGTTGCAGCGTCGGATGACGCTGCTCGGGCTCGGCCCAGCGGTCGCGCCAGGCATGGGGCGGCAGCGGGTCCAAGGTCAGCGCCCGTTCCACCTCGACGGTGGCCGGCGCCGTCAGCGCCACCTGGCGGGTGTCGCCATGGCCCAGGGTGACCGGCCGGGGGATGGCATAGACATGGTAGGGGCCGGCGGCCTCGGGCGCGGGGGCATCCAACGAGGCGGCCATGGCCATTTCGGCGCGGCCCGCCTTGAGGGGTCTCGGCGGGCGCGGGGCCTGGTTGAGGGTGCCGGCCACCACCCGGACACGGGCATCGGCGAAGTCGGCGCCGCTGGTGTTGGTCAGCGTCGCCCAGCCGGCCAGCACCATCTTGTCGCCGTCCAGGTGGGCGGTGTAGTCGGCACGCCAGTCCAGCCCGCCGGTGAGATAGGAGAAGTCGGCCTCGCGCTTGCCGGCCGAGGCGGCCTCGACCGAGGCGGTCCAGGCCGGCAGCGGCCGCAGGCCCTCGGGCAGGGCGTCGAACAGCACCCGCTCGGGCTGGCCGGCCACCACCTTGCCGTCGACACGGAACAGCGGCACCGGTTCGGCGGCCAGCACCACCGCCCGCTCCTCCTTGCCGGAACCGGGCCATACCACCGTCACCTCGCGCCCCACCGAGGCGGCAAGCAGGCGGGCGGTGTCCAGTCCCGGGGCGGCGAAGCCATGGTCGCGCACGGCGACGCCGCCGGCGGTCAGTTGGCCCGACCCCAGCCGCGCCTCGCGGGCCACGCCCTCGAGGACCAGCCGCGACGGCCCCTTGTTCAGCTCCAGCACGCGGCGGTCGCGCACCAGCCCGACATCGCCCTGATAGACGGTCAGCGACAGCTGGGCGCGGTCGGCGGGGGTGGACACCGTCTCGGCGGCGAGGGCGGCGGCGGGCAGCAGCGCTGCGGCGAGGATGAGGGCGGTGGGGCGCATGGGGCGTGACTCTCCGGTGTGCGAACCTTCCCAGGGGTATGCTATGAATCCGGCGGTTCCATGGCATCGGAGGGATAAGGGTGGACGCGACTATGGTCATTCTGGGGCTGGCGGTGCTGGCGGCGATGGCGCTGGCGGCCTTCTTCGCCCTGCGCGGCCAGGCCGGAGCCGCCGAGGCGGGCGCGCTGGCCCGCGCGGTGGAGGGCGTCGCCCAGGCCCAGTCCTCGCTGGCCGGCCGGCTGGCGCAACTGGCCGAAACCCAGGCGGCGGCGCAGGCCCATCTGGCCGAACGCCTCCAGGCCCAGGAGCGGGCGCTGTCCAAGGCGGTCGAGGAGCGCCTCGCCGACATGGCCAAGCGCATGGACGACGGCCTACAGCAGGCCTCGCACCGCCAAGCCACCACCATGCATGAACTGCGCGAGCGCTTGGCGGTCATCGACGCCGCCCAGAAGAACATCACCGAACTGTCGGCGCAGGTGGTCAGCCTGCAGGACATCTTGTCCAACAAACAGGCGCGCGGCGCCTTCGGCGAAATCCAGCTGGCCGACCTGGTCAGCGGCGTGCTGCCGCCCTTCGCCTACGAGTTCCAGGCCCAGATTGGCGACGGCCGCAGGGTCGACTGCCTGCTCAAGCTGCCCAACCCGCCCGGTCCCATCGCCGTGGACGCCAAGTTCCCGCTGGAATCCTACCATCAGCTCAGGAACGCCCGCGACGACGCCGAGCGCACGGCGGCCGGCCGCGCCTTCGCCACCGCCATCCTCAAGCACGTGCGCGACATTGCCGAGCGCTACATCGTCGCCGGCGAGACCGCCGAATCGGCGCTGATGTTCCTGCCCAGCGAGGCGGTCTACGCCGAACTGCACGCCAATTTCCCCGAGGTGGTCGAGAAATCCTTCCGCGCCAAGGTGTGGATCGTGTCGCCCACCACCCTGATGGCGACGCTGAACACGGTGCGCGCGGTGCTCAAGGACGCCCGCATGCGCGAGCAGGCCGGGGTGATCCAGAAGGAGGTGCGACTGCTGCTCGACGACGTCGGCCGCCTTGACGACCGCGTCTCGGCGTTGGACAAGCATTTCAACCAGGCCGCCGAGGACATCCGCCAGATTCGCATCTCCACCGACAAGGTGGTCAAGCGGGCCGACAAGATCGAGGCGGTGCAGATGGGGGAGGACGAGGTGGTCGCCGAAGTGGCGGCGCCGCAGCCGAAGCTGCCGGTGTGACGGCCCACCCGGCGCATGAGGGCGCCGGTGACCGCAGGTCACCGGGTATGACCGATCAATGCTCGCGGTGGGTGGCGAAGGCGATCTTGTCGA
>JBFMHS010000041.1:0-5006 GCA_040751765.1 Pseudomonadota bacterium
CCGGCCGAGGTCGAGCATGGTCTCGGCCTGCCCGTCCTCACCACCATCCCACGCGAGAGCTGACAGCCATGTACAAGGAGTTCTTCAACTTCTCGGCCGAGCCCTTCCGCGTCACCCCGGACCCGGGCTTTCTGTACCTGACCGACCAGCACAAGGAGGCGCTGGCCGCCATCATCTACGGCATCGCCAAGCGCAAGGGGTTCGTGTGCATCACCGGCGAGGTCGGGGTGGGCAAGACCACCATCGTGCGCTCTTACCTCGATAGCGTCGACGAGCCCGGCTTGCGCTTCGTCTCCATCTTCAATCCCAACGTCTCGTTCCAGGCGCTGCTGCGCCAAGTGCTGCGCGACCTGGGCATCGACCATCCCGGCGACGAGATCGCCGGCATGGTCGAGGCGTTGCGGACTTGGCTGGCCGCCCATCACAAGCGCCGCGAGACGCTGGTGCTTCTGGTGGACGAGGCCCAGAACATGCCCATCGGCACGCTGGAACAGCTCCGCATGCTGTCCAACCTGGAAACCGCGACCGAGAAGCTGATCCAGATCGTGCTGGTCGGCCAGCCCGAGCTGGACCAACTGCTGTCCGAACGCCAGCTCCGCCAGCTGGAATCGCGCATCGCCGTGCGCACCAAGCTGGGGCCGCTGTCGAAGGCGGAATCGGTGGCCTATATCCGCCACCGGCTCAAATGCGTGGCGCTGGACGACCGGCCGGCCTTCACCGACGGCGCCGTAAAGGAGGTGGTCCGCCATGCCCGCGGCATCCCGCGGCGCATCAACGTCATCGCCGACAACGCGCTGATGAACGCCTACGGCCACAAGATCCGCCCGGTCACCGCCAAGGTGGTGCGCGAGGTGGTGCGCGACATGCGGGTCAAGGACGCGGCGCTGCTGCCCAAGGTCTTTCCGTGGCGGCCGGTGGCCTGGGGCGGCGGGGCGGCGGCGGCGGTGGTGGCGGCGCTGGCCGCCAGCTGGGTGGTGCTGGGGCCGGAGGCTGGACCGATCATCAGCCAGCGGGTGTCGCCGGTGCAGCCGCCGCCGCGGGTCGCCGCCGCGCCCATGCCGCCGCCCGCCGCCTTGCCCGAGATCCAGCCGCAGCCGCGTGCCCCCGAGCCGCTGCCGGCCAGCCTGCCGCCGATCCCGCCGCCGGTGGAGGAGGCCGAGCCGCCTACCGAGGTGGTGCTGTCCACGCTGGCGGCCGTCGCCGAGGAGGAGCAGGCCAAGCGGGCAGTGCGCATCGTGGCACCCGGTGACACCCTGGCCGGCCTGACCTTCGAGGTCTATGGGCGCCTCGACGGCGAGGCGCTGGCCTGGGTCAAGGACCACAACCCAGAGATCACCAACGTCGACCGCATCCAGGTCGGTCAGGTGATCGAGTTCCCGGCCATCCCCGGCACCGGAGGTTTCGACTGACATGAGCCGCTACTACGACGCCATCCGCGATTCCCGCGCCGTCACCGTGGCCGGCGGCGGCGTGCCCGCCCGGGGCGGGACGGTGCCGGTGGCCGCCGCCGACCTGCCGCTGCTCAGGCTGTGGCAGGCCATCGAGGCGCGGCTGGCCGGCCGGCGGCGCAAGGTGGTGCAGATCGCCGCCTGCGCCGAAGGCGAGGCCGATCCGGCGGTGGCGGTGCGGTTGGCCCGCCTCGCCGGGCGCGGCATGGCCGGCGGGGTCATCGTGCTCAATTCGGTGACCACCGAGACGGCGCTCGACGACGACGGCGTCGTCGCCTTCGGGCCGCTGCCCGGCCGTTCGGGCGACGCCCGCGCGCTCAACCGGCCCCTCGTCGAGGCCTATTGGGCGCGGCTGGCCGAGGCGGCCGACCTCATCATCCTCGACACCCCGCCGGTGCTGGCCTCGCCGCTGGCCCAAGCGCTGGCGCCCACCGCCGACGGCGTGGTGCTGGTGGTCGAGGCGGAGCGCACCCGCGCCGCAGTGGCGCGGGCGGCGCGCGACGCGCTGGTGGCGGCGGGGGCCAACGTGCTGGGGGTGGTGCTCAACAAGCGCCGGCTCCACGTGCCCAAGGCGCTCTACGACCGGCTGTGAGCCAGCCGTTGCGCCGTCGCCACCTCGGCGGCGTCAGCCTCGAAGCCGTGGGCGTCGGCCCATTCCAGCAGCACCAGCAAGGTCCACAGCGCCTCGGCGCGACCGGCCTCGGCGCGGTGGCGGGCCAGCAGGGTGCGCACGGCGTCGGCGGCCACCATGCCGGCGCGGACCAGGCCTCGGCCGTCCAGGCCCTCGGCCAGCCGCGCCCCCAGCGCCCCGGCCATCCATGTCTCCAGCGGCAGCGGATCGGCGGCGCGGGCGCGGGCGGCGAAGCCGGGCGGCATCAGGTCACCCAGCGCCCGGCGCAGGATCAGCCGGGGCGAGCCCGCGGGCGAGCGCAGCGGGCCGGGGACGGACAGGGCATAGGCGACCACCTGGCGGTCGAGGAACGGCAGCCGGATTTCCAGGCCGTGGAACTGGGCGGCCGCGTCGGCGCGGGGGGCCAGGCCGTCCGCCACCCGCCAGCGCAGGTCGCGCAGCCCCAGCGCCTCCAGCGGGTCGCCGCCGGTCCAGGCCGGCGGTGGCGGCGGTTCGGGGCGGGGAGCCGACGGGGCGCGACGGTCAGGAACCAGTCCGTCCGGTCCCGCCTCGCCGAACGGTGTCAGCCCGGCCGGGAAGGGAAGGTCCGAGGCGCCGGCGCGGCGGCCGCGCAGCAGCCGGCCCAGCGGCGGCGCCAGCGTCACCAGACGCTCCAGCACCCCCGAGCGGCGGGCGGCCCGGTAGGCGGGATGGCCGAGCAGCACCTCGTCGGCCCCCTCGGCGGCGAGCAGCGAGCCGAGATCCAGCTCGCGGGCGGCGCGGGCGGCGAACCAGCCGGCCAAGGCGCGGCTGTCGGCCACCGGCTCGGAGAGGGCGCTGACCAGCGGCCGCAGGGCGTGCAGCGCATCCTCGGCCCCGACCCTGACTTCGGTCAGGTCCGAGCGGGCGGCGGCTGCCAGCAGCCGGGCGTCCTGGGCCGGGGCGGCATCGGGCGCGGCCGCGTCGGCCACCGCGAAGGTGGGCGGCGCCCGGCCGGCCAGGCGCCCGGCGATGGCCGCCAGCGCTCCCGAGGCGCCGCCATCCAGCACCACCCCGACCGGGGCGTCGCCCAGCAGGCGGTCGGCCACCGCGCACTCCACCAGGGTCCGCAGGTTGCCGGCGTGGCGGTCGAGCGGCAGGCCGCGCACCGAGGCCACCCGCCGTTCGTCGGGGACGAAGCTTCCCCAGGCGCGGAGGCGGAAGGGGCGGTCGCGCTCGGCGACCAGCATGCCGCCCGGAACCAGCTTGGAGACGCCGGCGGCGATGGTGCGCGGCGCCGGCACGCAGCCCAGCGCCAGCAAGTCGGCCAGGCCGTCGGGATCGATGCGGCGCGGCAGCCCCAGCACGTCCAGCACCGGCCCGATGGCCGAGGCGAAGGCCAGCCGGCCGCCGTGCGCGGCCCAGAACAGCGGCTTGCGGCCCAAGGTGTCGCGGGCCAGCACCAGCCGGTCGCGGCGGTCGTCCCACAGCGCCAGGGCAAAGGAGCCCTGAAGGTGGTTCGGGAAGTCCAGCTCCCACTGCTCGTAGGCGTGCAGCGCCACCTCGGCGTCCGAGTTCGACCGGAAGCGATGTCCCACCAGTTCCAGCGAATGCCGCAGCGCGCGGTGGTTCAGGATCTCGCCGTCCAGCACCAGCCAGACGTCGTGGGTCTCGTTGGCCAGCGGCAGGGCGGCGCCGGGCGATGGGTCGGTGCCGGCGAGCCGGCGCGCCGCCAGGGCAACCCGCCCGTCGGGCGAACGGTAGCGGCCATCGTCGTCCGGTCCCCGCCATGCCAGTCCGGCCACCATGGCCTCGGCGGGCTCCGCCTCCACGCTGTCCCGGTCGAGACTGAGGATGCCGGCGATGGCGCTCATGGACGGGCTCCGCTCAGACGATGGACGAATAGACCTGCTCGTAGGCGTCGGCGATGCGGTCCCAACTGTAGCGGCTGGCGGCGGTGGCGGCCGCGCGGACGCGCATGCGGGCGACCACCTCCGGATCGTCCAGCAGCCAGGTCAGCACCCGCCGCAGGTCGCCGACGTCACCGTTGGTGAAGGTGAATCCGTCGGCGCCGACCAGCTCCAGGTGCTCGGGCAGGTCGCTCACCACCACCGCCCGCCCGTGGGCCAGGGCCTGCAGCAGCGTCGGCGCCGGCTCGTCGAGCGTGGACGGCAGGAGATACAGGTGGGCATGGGCCATCAGCGCGTCCAGCAGCGCCGGCGCCACCCTGCCCAGGAAGGTGACCCGGCCGTGGTCGGCGGCGCGCCAGAGGTCGGCGCGATAGGCGTCGTTGCCGTCGCCGGTCTCGGCGATGGCCAGCCGGACCCCGGGCAGGGAGCGCAGCGCGGTCACCGCATGGTGGAGACCGGATTCCGGGACCGGCCGGTCGGCGGCGAGCAGGTAGCCGCCGGGGGGCAGCCCCAGCGCCGCCACCGGCTCGGGCGATATCGGTGGGCCGGCCGGGCTCACCCCGTTGGGGATGTAGATGGTCTCGCGGCCATAGACGTCCCGGAAGAACCGCTCCAGCCGCCGCGACACCACGGTGATGACGTCGGCGAAGCGGGCGGCGGCGGTCTCGGGGCCCAGGCGGGGCAGCAGCGGCACCGCCGCGCGTTCGAGCCCGTGGACGCTGACCACGGTCCGGTGCAGGCCCAGCTTCGAGGCCATGGTGAACAGGCCGGTGGCGTCGGCGGCGACGAAGTTGACCACGTCGTAGCCCCGGAACGCCGTCAGCAGTGACGACACCAGGGTGTGCGACGGCCCGCCGAAGCCGAGCGGCACCGAGGGCAGGCGGATCATCCGCGCGCCGGCGACGGGCGCCACCGCCCGTCCGTTGCGATCCAAGAAGACGTCGATCTCATGACCCCGCCGCGCCAGCCGGGGGCAGATCTCCCCCAGCGCCTTGTCGATGCCGTCGCGGGCGGGCCCTCCTCCGCGCGTACCGATGACCGCGATTTTCATAGGATTGG
>JBFMHS010000410.1:0-16878 GCA_040751765.1 Pseudomonadota bacterium
TTGCGGGCGGCTTCCAGCGCCTTGGCGCGGGCGACCTTCTCGTGGTCGGTCAGGTCGTGGGCGCTGGCGGCGCGCTGGGCGGCCTCCACATTGGCCATGGCCTGGGCCAGCTCGGCCTCGGCGCCGCTGTGGACGTCGTCGCGCACCTCGTGCATCGAGCCGCCGGCACCGGGGGCGAAGGTCCGCTTCTTGCGCACCTCGACGGTCACCACCTTGGATCGGCCGTGCGAGAAGCTCTGACGGACCTGGCCGGTCTCGACGGTCTTCTTCAGCTCCAGCTTGCCCGGCTGGGACAGCTTGAGCGGGGTGGACTTGCGCTCCTGATCCTTCGAATCGCTCATGTAATCGACTTCGTCTCTTTCGCGGCCGTGAGGCGGCGGGCGCCGCCTCGGGGTAAAAAAAATCGCTCTCAGTCCCCGGCGGGACCGCCGGTTCCGGGGCCTTGGCGGAAGCCGGCGAGCAGGGTGGCGTCGTCCAGCAACCGTTGGGCCAACGCGCCCGGAGCAAGCGAAACGTGGACCGCGACATCGCGGCCGAACGCGGCGCCCAGCTCGGACCCGTCGAAAAGTTCGATCACGGGCAGGCCCGAGGCCGGCCCGCGCATCTTGGCCTTCTGGCCCTCCGAGGCGTCGCGTGCCAAAACCAGCAGCGCCACCCGTCGGCCATCCAGTTCGGCCCGGACCTTATCGAAACCGCACACCGCGGCTCCGGCGCGGCGCGCCAGGCCCAAATCATCGAGACACCGCCGCGCCAGCAGGGCTTCGACCCTGTCGGCCAGATCCGGCGGCACCGTGACCGCGCGGCGGGCGGCCCTGGCGAAGGACTTCTTCACCACGGCCAGATTTACCACATCCCGGCGCGGGCTCAACCATATTCCCCGCCCGGGGAGCTTGCGAGCCGCGTCGAACACCACGTCGTCGGACGGCGAGACCACGAAGCGGATCATCCGCTCCTTGGGCCCGCGCTCGCCGGTGACGGCGCACCGGCGCTCGGGTCCCTTCTCGTCGTCCTCGTCGGACGCCGCCACCCGTTACTCGCCCTCGAACCAATGAGCGCGGGCGGCCATGATCACCTCGTTGGCCTGGTCCTCGGTCATCTGGTCCTTGCCGACGATGTCGATCAGCTCGTCGGAGGCCAGGTCGCCCAGGTCGTCCAGCGTTTTGATGTCACGGTGGCCCAGCTTGACCAGCATGGCCGGCGCCAGGCCCTCGATGGCCGCGACCTCGTCGGTCACGCCCAGGTCGCGGCGCATGGCGTCGTAGCGCTCGTCCTGCTCGGCCAGGAAGTTCTTGGCGCGGTTCTGCAGTTCGGCGGCCACGTCCTCGTCGAAACCCTCGATGCCGGTGAGATCCTCGAGGGGGACAAACGCGACCTCCTCGACGGACGAGAAGCCCTCGGTCACCAGCAGATGGGCAATGACGTCATCCACGTCCAGGGCGTCGATGAACATTTTCGAGCGCGAGCGGAATTCCTCGTTGCGGCGCTCGGATTCCTCGGCCTCGGTCATGATGTCGATGGACCAGCCGGTGAGCTGGCTGGCCAGGCGCACGTTCTGGCCGCGGCGGCCGATGGCCAGGCTGAGCTGGTCGTCGGGAACCACCACTTCCATGCCGTGGGTCTCGTCGTCGAGGACCACCTTGGACACCTCGGCCGGGGCCAGGGCGTTGACCACGAAGGTGGCGTATTCGCCCGACCACGGGATGATGTCGATCTTCTCGCCCTGCAACTCGGCGACCACCGCCTGGACGCGCGAGCCGCGCATGCCGACGCAGGCGCCGACCGGGTCGATGGACGAATCGTGCGACAGCACGGCGATCTTGGCGCGCGAGCCGGGGTCGCGGGCGACCGCCTTGATCTCGATGATGCCGTCGTAGATCTCGGGGACTTCCTGCGCGAACAGCTTGGCCATGAACTGGGGATGGGTGCGCGACAGGAAGATCTGCGGGCCGCGCGGCTCCTGGCGGACGTCGTAGATGTAAGCGCGGACGCGGTCCCCGGTGCGGAAAGTTTCGCGCGGGATCAGCTCGTCGCGGCGCAACAGCGCCTCGGCACGGCCCAGGTCGACGATGACGTTGCCGAACTCGACGCGCTTGACCAGGCCGTTGCTGATCTCGCCGACGCGGTCCTTGTACTCGTTGTACTGGCGCTGGCGCTCGGCGTCGCGGACCTTCTGGACGATGACCTGCTTGGCGGTCTGGGCGGCGATGCGGCCGAAATCGATGGGCGGCAGCGGATCGACCAGGAAATCGCCGAGCTGGGCGTCGGGCTTCTTCTTCAGCGCCTTGGCCAGGGGGATCTGGGTCGCCTCGTTCTCGACCTCCTCGACCACCTCGATGTAGCGGGCGAGCTGGATCTCGCCCGACTTGCGGTCGATATGGGCGCGGATGTCGTGCTCGTGGCCGTACTTGGAGCGGCCGGCCTTCTGGATGGCCTGTTCCATGGCCTCCAGGACCTCGTCACGGTCGATGCCCTTGTCGCGGGCCACCGCGTCGGCGACCTGCAGCAGTTCGGGGCGGGGAAGGGCTGCGATTCTATCCATCGGTTCGTTTATCCCTGGCCTTCCTGGTCCCTGGTCACGGCGGCGATCAGCTCGTCGGTGAGCACCAGCTTGGCGCTCTTGATGTCGTCGAGCGGGATGGCGACCTCGCCGGTCTCGATCCTCAGCCGCACCGTCTCGCCGTCGAGCCCCAGCAGATGGCCGCGGAAGCGCTTGCGCCCGTCCACGCCCAGCAGGGCCTCGACCTTGGCCTCGAATCCGGCCCAGGCGTCGAAATCCTTGGCCCGGGTCAGCGGCCGGTCGATGCCGGGCGAGCTGACTTCAAGCACGTAGGCGCCCGCGATGGGGTCCTCGACGTCGAGCAGGGCCGAGAGCGAGCGGCTGATGTCGGCGCAGTCGTCCACCGTCATCGGCCGGCCGTCCTTGCGGTCGGCCATCACCTGAAGGGTCGGACGCTGACGCCCCTGGAACTGCACCCGCACCAGCTCGTAGCCCATGGACTCGAGCGACGGCGCGATGAGCTCTTCCAAACGGTCCTGACGATCCATCCCTCGCCTTCGTAACCTGGGTCCAAAAAACAAAAAAAGTGGGCCACAGGCCCACCCTCACGATCCCGTCCTCCTGCGTGACAACGCTTCTTGGACGGGAAGCAAGAATGTGTCTAGGCGGGAACTTAAGGGCAAACCGGGCCAATGGCAAGGGGTTAGTACGGCGGGTGCCCAATGAGTGGGCGCGCCTGCCCATGCCGGAGGCGCCGCTAGCGGGCCTTGCGGCGATAGCGGAAGAACATCGGCGGATTGCCGGTGATGCACTTCTGTTCGTAGCGGGTGGGCGGCCAGTCGTCGGGCAGGGCGGAGCGGTCGCGGGTGGTGACGATTTCCTCGAAGTCGGGGGCTGCCTTCAGTTGGGTGCCTGCCCAGTCCTGGTAGACTGGATCGTCGGAGGCGACGCGCAGTTCGGCCCCGTCGGCCAGGACGCGGGCTAGGGCGGCGAGGTTGTCGGCGCCGATGAAGCGGCGTTCGGCGTGCCGCTTCTTGGGCCAGGGATCGGGGAACAGCACGAAGACGCGGCCCAGGCTGCCTTCGGGCAGGGCCGGCAGCAGCAGGCGGACATCCTCGGCGAACACCCGCACCGTGTCGATGCCGCTGCCGTCCAGGTGGCCCAGCAAGCTGGCGACGCCGTTCTTGAACGGCTCGCAGCCGATGATGCCGGTATGGGGATGCTGGCGGGCCTGGGCGACGACGTGCTCGCCGCCGCCGAAGCCGACCTCCAGCCACACTTGTTCCACCGGGCGGGGGAACAGGGCGGCAGGGTCGATGGTTTCCCCCGGCCCCGGCGGCGCGATGGCCAGCCGGGGCAGGAGGGTCTCCATCAGGTCGAGGGCCTTTTGCCGCAGCCTCTTGCCGCTGCGGCGGCCGAAGAAGCGCGGCCTCTCGACGGTCGCGGACACTTAGAAGGCGCGCTTGAGCTGGTCGACCAGGTCCAGGCGCTCCCACGAGAAGCCGCCATCCGCCTCGGGCTCGCGGCCGAAATGGCCGTAGGACGAGGTCCGCGCGTAGATCGGCTTGTTGAGGCCGAGATGGGTGCGGATGCCGCGCGGGGACAGGTCCATCAGCTGCTGCAGCACCTGCGACAGCTTGTCCTCGTCGACCTTGCCGGTGCCGTAGGTGTCCACGTAGACCGACAGCGGCTTGGACACGCCGATGGCGTAGGACAGCTGGATCACGCAGCGCTGGGCCAGGCCGGCCCCGACCACGTTCTTGGCCAGGTAGCGGGCAGCGTAGGCGGCCGAGCGGTCGACCTTGGTGGGGTCCTTGCCCGAGAACGCGCCGCCGCCGTGCGGGGCCGCGCCGCCATAGGTGTCGACGATGATCTTGCGCCCCGTCAGGCCGCAGTCGCCGTCGGGGCCGCCGATGACGAAGCGGCCGGTCGGGTTGACGTAGAACGCCTCCTCGGGGCACATCCAGCCCTTGGGCAGCACGTCGACCACGTGCGGGCGGACGATCTCGCGCACGTCGGCCTGCGACAGCGAGGCGTCGTGCTGGGTCGACACCACCACCGAGGTGGCGCGCACCGGCTTGCCATCCTTGTACTCCAGGGTCACCTGGCTCTTGGAATCAGGGCCGAGCAACGGCTGGGCGCCGGAATGGCGGGCCTCGGCCAGCGACTTCAGGATGTTGTGGGCATAGTAGATCGGCGCCGGCATCAGCACCGGGGTCTCGTCGCAGGCATAGCCGAACATGATGCCCTGGTCGCCCGCACCCTCGTCCTTTTCGCCGGCCGCGTCGACGCCGACGGCGATGTCGGCGGACTGCGAGTGGACATGGACCTCGACCTTGGCGTTCTTCCAGTGGAAGCCGTCCTGCTCGTAGCCGATGTCCTTGACGGCGTGCCGGGCGATCTCCTCCATCAGCTCCTTGGTCACCGAGGCGGGGCCACGCACCTCACCGGCCAGCACGATCAGGTTCGTCGTGCACAGCGTCTCGACGGCGACGCGCGAGTGGGGATCGGCGGACAGGAACGCATCGACGATGGCGTCGGAAATCCGGTCGGACACCTTGTCGGGATGGCCTTCGGACACCGACTCGGAGGTGAAAAGGAAGTTCTTCTTGGACACGGGGCTAGCCCTCCTAGTTCCAGTGCATCAGGGACCAGGGGCATCGGTGAATGGTCAGCTGCCATCGTGATGCACCCACTTAGCCGGCGTTTTACGTGGCGGCAAGCGGTCACAAATCTCCACGGGAGCCAACGGCTCCGGCGCGACTTGTGGCAGGGGAGGCGGCCCTTCGTCAAGCCCCATGGCGACCGATGGGCGGGCTCCTTCGGGTCAAGCGAAAGGGCGCGGCCCAGGGGACAGCGCCCTTTCCGGGTTCCAACCCTGTCGGGTGGGGCTATTTCGTGCCCCCTTCCGAGGCGTCGGCCAGGGCCTTGGCCAGTTCGTAGACCCGCTTGCGGACCGCCGGATCGGTGATGCGGTAATAGGCTCGCACCAGTTCCAGCGTCTCGCGCCGCGCCATGGGATCGGCCACGAATTCGGTCTGCGGTTCCTCCAGCCCGGTGCCCAGGGTCAGCATGGCCGGGGTCTGGCGCTTCATGTCGTCGGTCATGTCGTCGAAGAAGAAACTGACCGGCACGTCGAGGACCCGCGACAGGTCGAACAGCCGGCTGGCGCCGACGCGGTTGGCGCCGCGCTCGTACTTCTGAACCTGCTGGAAGGTAAGGCCCAGGGCCTCGCCCAGCTTTTCCTGGCTCATGCCGAGCAGGGTCCGCCGCAGGCGGACGCGGGCGCCGACATGGACGTCGATGGGATTGGGCTTGCCCGAAGGGGTGCGGCCGCGCGTGGACCTACGGGCGGGAGTCTTCTTCGTCGTCGTTTGAGCCATTTCGTTCGCGCCTGAGCGGTGGGGACGCGGCGGCCGGCTGGCCGCTCATCCCCAAATTTGCATACCCTTGTATGCAGGTCAATGTACTAACCGCCTGCCACCGCTATATTCAGGTTGTATGATCCGAGCGCTCGCGAACTCTTCCCAGAACCAGTCCCACGATGGCGCTCGCAGCGGCCAGCAGCAGCGGCACCAGATTGCCCCAGCGGCCGAACGGCGTCAGCCCGTCGGGGGCGCGGGGCAGGGGAGCGTCGACGATGCCGCGCTCGCCCAGCCCCAGCCGCGCCACCGGCCGGCCCATGCCGTCGAACACCGCCGAGATGCCGGTGTTGGCCACGCGCACCAGCGGCAGCCCTTCCTCGATGGCCCGCATGCGGGCCGAGGCCAGGTGCTGATAGGGGCCGGCCGACAGCCCGAACCAGGCGTCGTTGGTGACATTGAGCAGCCAGGCTGGACGCGGCTGGTCGCGGCCGACCACGGCTCCGGGGAAGATGGCCTCGTAGCAGATCAGCGGGCTGAACGGGGGCAGGCCGGCCAGTTCCATGGTGCGCAGGCCGGGGCCGGGGCTGAAGTCGGTGCCGCCGATGTTCAGCGCCTCGGGCAGCATCCCGCGCAACGGCACGTATTCGCCGAAGGGCACCAGGTGGACCTTGTCGTAGAGGCCGGCCAGGCCGGCATCGGCGCCGATGGCGACCAGGCTGTTCCACACCTGGAATGGCTCGCGGGCGACACGGGGGGCGCCGGCCAGCAGCCAGCCGCCCGGCGGCGCGGCCGTGGCGGCCTGGGCGCGGCGGCGGGCGTCGGTGTCGAGGAAATAGGCGGCGGCGGTCTCCGGCCACACCACGGCGGTGACGCCGTCCAGCCCCGGTGACCGCGACAGGTCCAGATGGGCGTCGAAATGCGCCTGGCGCAACTCATCCTTCCATTTGTGGCTCTGGCCGATATTGGCCTGGACCAGGCGCAGGGTGACCCCATCCACAGTGGTAGTCGGCGCGTCGGCCAGCCGCGCCGCGCCCCAGGCATACAGGGCCAGCGGGAACAGCGCCGCCTTGGCCAGCGCCGCCACTTTGACGTGGCGCGGCAGCGCGTCGCCCGCCAGGGCGGGCAGGGTCGCGGCCACCACCGTGAACCATGACAGGCCGAACACCCCGGCGACGGCGCCGAACTGCAGGATGGGCAGCAGCGGGTCCCACACCGAGCCGATGGGGTTCCAGGGAAAACCGGTAAGGACCCAGGACCGCGCCCATTCCAACAGGGTCCAGGTGGCGGCCAGCATGGGCACGCGCCCGGCCCCGCCGACGCCGGACATCCTGGCCAGCAATGTCGCCGCGCCGGTGAAGCAGGCCAGCACCCCGCCCAGGCCCAGGGTGGCGAACGGGATCATCCAGCCGAATTTCTCGGGCTCGACCAGCAGGGCGTGGGCGATCCAGTAGATGCCGACCGAGAAATGGCCGAGGCCGAACCACCAGCCGGTGCCGAAGGCGCCCCAACGCGAGCGCGCGCCGTCCAGCAACCACAGCAGCCCGGGAAAAGCCACCCACAGTGCCGGGATCAGGTGCACCGGCGGCAAGGCGGTGGCGGCGGCGACACCCAGGGCGACCGCCAGGCCGCGCCGCTTCCAGCCCGACAGCGCCGCCAGGCGCCGGGAGATGGGGGCGCGGGTGGCGATCATGCGGTCTCGGCGGCCGGCTGCGGCGACACCTTGCGGACCCTCAGGCGCTTGATGCGGCGCGGGTCGGCCTCGACCACCTCGAACTCCAGCCCCGAGGGATGGGCGATCAACTCGCCGCGCGACGGCACCCGACCAGCGATGAAGAACACCAACCCGCCCAGGGTGTCCACGTCCTCGCGCTCCTCGTCGGACAGCACGGCGCCGACCTTCTCCTCGAACTCCTCGATGGGGGTGCGCGCATCGGCCTCGATGACGCCGTCGGGGCGGACCACCATGTCGGGCTCGACCGCGCGGTCGTGCTCGTCCTCGATCTCGCCGACGATCTGCTCGACCAGGTCCTCGATGGTCACCAGCCCGTCGATGCCGCCGTATTCGTCCACCACCAGCGCCATGTGGGTGCGTTTGATCCGCATCTCCAGCAGCAGGTCGAGGACGCGCATGCTGGGCGACACGAACAGCACCCGCCGCACGATGCGGCCCAGGGCGAAGGGGCGGTCGACGCGGGCCGAGGCCAGCACGTCCTTGATGTGCACCATGCCCTGGACGTCGTCCAGGTCGCCGCGGAACACCGGCAGGCGCGAGTGGCCGCATTTGGTGAACAGGTCGACCAGTTCGTCACGCCCGGTGCGCGAGTCGACGCCGACGATGTCGGCGCGCGGCACCATGACGTCATAGGCGGTGACGTCGCGCAGGTGCAGGATGTTGCCGAGCAGGATGCGCTCGTGGTCGTCGATGGGGATGCCGGCGTCGTCGCGGTCCTCGATCAGCTCCTCGAGGGCTTCGCGGACGGTCTCGCTGCCCTTGGACCGGCGCAGGAGGCGCATCCATCCCCTGATCGTGTCGATCAGGGTGTCGTCGCGGGTGTTGGCCCCGTTCTCGCGGGGCGATCGACTACTGGAAGGGTCGTTCATGGTCCTCATCGCCCTCCTTCGGCGGGGGACAATGGTTGGTGCGAATAGGGGTCGGGGATCCCCAGCGCGGCCAGGATGGCGGTCTCGGTCCGCTCCATTTCCTCGGCCTCGGCCTCGTCGTCCTCGTGGTCGTAGCCCAGCAGGTGCAGCACCCCGTGCACCACCAGATGGGCCAGGTGGTCGGCCAGCGGCTTGCCCTGTTCCACCGCCTCGACGGCGCAGGTCTGGTAGGCCAGCACCACGTCGCCCAGCAGAAGCGGCGCGCCCTCGGGCCGGGGGGCGTCGTCGTCGTCGAGGGCGGCGAAGGACAGCACGTTCGTGGGCTTGTCCTTGCCCCGCCAGGTGCGGTTCAGCTCGCGCACGGTGGCGTCGTCGGCCAGCACCAGCGACAACTCGACCGCTTCGTCCTCGGCGAAGTCGCCCACTCCCAAGGCGGCGGCGGCCAGGCGGCGACAGCGGTCCTCGACGTCGGACAGCGCCTCGACCCAGGCCGGGCACTCGACCGCCACGTCGATCTCGGCGCTCATGGCGACTGCCCCGCCTTGCGGTCGCGGTCGGCCTTGTCGTAGGCGCGCACGATCCGGGTGACCAAGTCGTGGCGGACCACGTCCTTGTCGGTGAACTGGATGAAGGAGACGCCGTTCATGCCGTCCAGGATGTCGATGGCGTCCTTCAGACCAGAGCGGACGCCGCCGGGCAGGTCGATCTGCGAAAGGTCGCCGGTGATGACCATGCGCGACCCCTCGCCCATGCGCGTCAGGAACATCTTCATCTGGACACTGGTGGTGTTCTGGGCCTCGTCAAGGATGATGAACGAGTTGGCCAGGGTGCGGCCGCGCATGAAGGCCAGCGGCGCCACCTCGATCTCGCCGGCGGTCAGTTTCTTGATCACCTGGTCGCCGGGCAGCATGTCGTACAGCGCGTCGTAAAGCGGCCGAAGATAGGGGTCCACCTTCTCCTTGAGATCGCCGGGCAGGAAGCCCAGGCGCTCGCCGGCCTCCACGGCCGGGCGCGACAGGATGATGCGGTCCACCTCGCCCCGGATCATCATCGACACCGCCTTGGCCACGGCCAGATAGGTCTTGCCGGTGCCGGCCGGACCCAGCCCGAACACCAGGTCCTGGTGGTTCAGCGCCTTCAGGTAGTCGGCCTGGGTCGGCGTACGCGGCGCGATGTGGCGCTTGCGGGTGCGCAGCACCAGATCCTCGTCGGGGGCGGGGACGTGCCGGCTCATGCGCACGGCGGCGTCGACGTCGGCGGTCTCCAGGTGGCCCTGGCGGCGGGCGAGGTCGTACAGCCCGTCCAGCACCGCGCCGGCGTCACTGGCCGAATCGGCGGTGCCCGAGATGGCGATCGAATTGCCGCGCGCGTTGAGCGCCACCCCCATCTGCGCCTCGATGCGCTCGAGATTGACGTTGTGCGGTCCGAACAGGACCTGCAGCAGCGCGTTGTCGGCGAACTCGCGCACCACGATGGTCTGGTCGGTCGGCGCCCCGCTCACGCGCATGCCCTCTCGTCGCCGTCGACCGGAATGCCGGCGAGGCTGTTGGGGTGCAGTTCGGTGATGCGCACCGGCACCACCCGGCCCATCATGTGCGCCGCCGCCTCCACGTGCACCGGCTGCATGTAGGGGCTGCGGCCCACCGCCTGGCCGGGATGGCGGCCGGGGCGGTCGAACAGCACCGGCATCACCTTGCCCACCGAGGCGGCGTTGAAAGCGCTCGTCAGGTCGTGCAGCAGCGCCTGCAACTCGGCCAGCCGCGCCTCCTTGACCGGCTCGGGCACCTGGTTGGGCATGCCGGCGGCGGGGGTGCCGGGGCGGGCCGAATACTTGAAGGAATAGGTCTGCACGAAGCCGACCCGCCGCACCAGGTCCATGGTGTCCTGGAAATCGGCGTCGCTCTCGCCGGGAAAGCCGACGATGAAGTCCGACGACAGCGCCAGATCGGGGCGCGCCGATTTGAGCCGGTCGGCCAGGCGCAGATACTGATCGCGGTCGTGCTTGCGGTTCATCGCCGCCAAGATGCGGTCCGAGCCCGACTGCACCGGCAGGTGCAGGAATGGCATCAGCTTGCCGACCTCGGCGTGGACGGCGATCAGGTCATCGTCCATGTCGTTGGGGTGGGAGGTGGTGTAGCGGATGCGCTCCAGCCCGTCGATCTCGGCCAGTTCGCGGATCAGCCGGCCCAGGCTCCAGCCTTCCGCGCCGTGCCAGGCATTGACGTTCTGGCCCAGCAGGCTGATCTCGACCACGCCCTGGGCGACGAGCTTGCGGGCCTCGTCCAGGATGGCGGCGGGGGGGCGCGAATACTCGGCGCCACGCGTGTAGGGCACCACGCAGAAGGTGCAGAACTTGTCGCAGCCCTCCTGAACCGACAGGAAGGCCGACGGCCCGTCGGCGCGCGCCTCGGGCAGGAAATCGAACTTGGGCTCGGGCGGGAAGTCGGTGTCGAGCACGGCATTGCCGGCCCGCGACGCCCCATCGGCGTTTTGTTGCGCCGCCCTGGCGGCGCGGGCGACCATTTCCGGCAGGCGGTGATAGGTCTGCGGACCCAGCACGATGTCCACGAAGGGGGCGCGGCGCAGGATCTCCTCGCCCTCGGCCTGGGCGACGCAGCCGGCGACGGCGATGATGGTGCCGCGCGCCGCCTTGAGCTGCCTGAGCCGGCCCAGTTCCGAGAACACCTTCTCGGCGGCCTTCTCACGGATATGGCAGGTGTTGAGGATCACCATATCGGCGTCCTCGGGCCCGTCGGCGGCGGCATAGCCCAGTGGCGCCAGGACGTCCGCCATGCGCGCGGAGTCGTAGACGTTCATCTGGCAGCCGTAGGTCTTTACGAAAAGCTTCTTTGCCAATGTCGTTCAGCGGGCGGCCCTTCGCCGCCTACAAGCGAATTGGGCGGGACCGCCATGGTTCCGCCCGGTTGCACGAGAAACCTAGCATCGGGGGCGCAGGAGTCAAGGATCGCGCACCCCGTCACCCCCCGCATGCGTGCGGATTTCACGCTTCGGTCCCGGGAGACAGCGGCAGCGGCGCCGCCAGCAGCTCGGGCTGCGGCTCGACCGGAAAGTCACCCCAACGCCCGGCCAGGGCCAGCACCACGCCGTGGGCGACCACGTCGTGGCAGTGGTTGGACAGCGCCTTGCGGTCCTTGAAATCGGCCAGGGTGACCGGGCGATGGAACACCACCTCCACCGTCGCCCGGCCCAGGCCGAGGAAGCGCGGCAGGTGGCCGGCCAGGGTCATGTCGCCATACCAAGCGTAGAATGGCCTGAGCGCCCGGCCCATGGGAATGCCGTCGAGACGGGTATAGGCCACCGAGACCGGCTGCACCCGCACCGGCTCGCCGGCAACCGGCGTCTCGGCCGCCGCGAACAGCGAGCTCTTGAACGGCAGCACCCGGTTACCATCGTTGCTGGTGCCTTCGGGGAACAGGATCAGCGATTCGCCGGCCTCCAGGCGGGCCCGCAGCAGGTCGCGCTCGCGGGCGGTGCCGCCACGTCGGCGATCGACGAACACCGTGCGCGCCACCCGCGACAGGAAGCCGAAGCCGGGCCAGCCGGCGACCTCGCTCTTGGCGACAAAGCTGGCATCAAGCACGCTGCCCAGCACGATGATGTCGATGTAGCTGGCGTGATTGGCGACATACAGCACCGGCGCGCGGGTCTCGATGGCCGCGCCGACCGGCACCACCCTCAGGCCGCAGATGCGCGCCACGACCTTGAAATAGCGCCGCACGTAGCCGCCGCATCCGGCCCAGCCGGCTGCCAGCAGTGGCAGATAGGGCACCAGCGCCAGCAACGTCCACAGGATGAAGGCGCCGAGGCGCAGGATGGCGACGAGGGGATTGACCATCACGGGGCCGCGAGCACGTCGCGGGCGGTGCGATCGTAATGCTTCACGTATTTCTGCGTCACCAGGTCGGTCTTGACCATGACGCAGACGTCGGTGGTGTTGAACTGTTGGTCGATCACCGCGCCGTCGCCGATGAAGCCGCCCAGCATCAGGTAGCCCTTGACCAGAGGCGGCAGTTCGCGCAGCGCCCGGCGAGGATCGATGGCATCCTTGGGCAGGCGGTCCATGCCGACATGCAGGCCGGGCAGGGCGCGCGGGCGGATCTCGGCCGGGGCCAGATGGAAATGGTGGAGATAGGACAGCTGCACCGCCAGTTTGTCGGGGTCGGTGCCGGGCAGGCTGGCGCAGCCGAACATCAGTTCGATGCCGTTGTCCCAGACATAGTTGGCGATGCCGGCCCACAGCAGGTTCATGGTCGAGCGGTTGCGATAGGCGGCGTCGACGCAGGACCGCCCCAGCTCCATGAAGTTGCCGCCCTTGTCGAGGATCTTGGCGATGTCGTATTCGCCGGCGGTGTAGAAGCGCCCGAAGGCCTCACCCACCGACCGGCGGATCAGCCGATAGGTGCCGACGACGCCGCTGCCGCCCTTGGCGGGATCGATGACCAGCAGGTGGTCGCAGATGGCGTCGAACTCGTCGAAGTCGGCCCCCCGGGCCGCCATCTCGGCGGTGGGGCGGGCGCCCATCTCCTCGTAGAAGACACGGTAGCGCAATGCCTGCGCGGCGGCGATCTCGGCCTCGCTTGCGGCCAGCCGGACCTCGAGGCCGGCGGCCGACCCATCCTCATCCTTGACCGGGGAATCCATACGTCCTCGCGCTGGGCTACTTGTCTTCCGGTTTATCCCCGGACGCCAGCGGCACGCCATACAACTCAAGTCGGTGACCGACCAGGCGATAGCCGTAGCGCCGCGCGATCTCGCGCTGCAGGGCCTCGATCTCGGGGCTGGTGAATTCGATCACCTTGCCCGACTGCATGTCGATCAGGTGATCATGGTGCTCGTTGGGCGATTCCTCGTAGCGGGCGCGGCCGTCGCCGAAGTCGTGGCGCTCCAGGATGTCCGCCTCCTCGAACAGGCGCACCGTGCGGTACACCGTGGCGATGGAGATGCGGGGATCGATCTGGGTCGAGCGCCGGTAGACCTCCTCGACGTCGGGATGGTCCTCTGCCTCGGAAAGCACGCGCGCGATGACCCGACGTTGGTCGGTCATCTTCATGCCCTTCTCGATGCAGCGCTGTTCTATACGCGAAGGAGGCATGCCTGTCTCATAATCCATGGCGGTCGGCCGGGATCATAAACCAAAAGGCGCCGCGAGCGTAAGCTCCGCTCGCGGCGCCATCGGGATTAGGCGTCGGGCCGGCGTCTCAGCCGGCGCGCTTGGTGGCGCGCTTGCGCGGCTTGGTGCCCAGGCCGATCTTCTTGGCCAGGCTGGAGCGGTGCTGCGCGTAGTTGGGGGCCACCATCGGATAATCGGCCGGCAGACCCCAGCGATCGCGATATTCCTCGGGGGTCATGTTGTAGGCGGTCTTGAGGTGGCGCTTCAGCATCTTCAGCTTCTTGCCGTCCTCGAGGCAGATGATGTACTCGGGGGTCACTGACTTCTTGACGGGGACCGCCGGCTGAGGACGCTCGGGTGCCGCCGGAGCATTGCCCACCGAGGCCAGGGTCTTGTAGACCTCGTTGATCAGCTGCGGCAGGTCGGTGACCTGGACGGTATTGTTGCCCACATGGGCCGACACGATCTGGGTGGTCAGGGCCAGCAGGTCGCTATTGTTCGAACGCTCCGACATTTAGAGCAGGCCTCCAGAAAACGAATAACGCGGCGTATATAATTCTTTTGCTAGGTTCTGGCAACATCGTTTACGAAAAATGGAAAGTCCGAAAAGCATGACAGGGTCGACCGACTACTTTCTGGACATCACGGCCGATGTCTGCCCCATGACCTTCGTCCGCACCAAGCTGATGGTCGAGAAGATGCCCGCCGGGGCGGTGGCGCGCGTGCGCCTCAAGGGCCGCGAGCCCCTGGAGAACGTGCCGCGCTCGCTGGCCGAGCTGGGCCACGCCGTCCAGTCCCTTGAGCGCGAGCCGGGAGAAGACGCCAATGGTGTTCATGTATTGATAATTCGCAAGGCGGGCTGAAGTAGAGTTCAGAGTTCGCGCCGCATGGTGACGGCGTCCTCGCCGGCGTAATAGCCCTTGCGCAACCCGACCCGGGCGAAGCCGCGGGAGTCGTAGAGCGCCAGCGCGGCGGTATTGCCGGCCGCCGCCTCCAGGAACATCTCGCCGGCCCCGGCGACCCGCGCGGCGTCGAGGGCGGCATCGAGCAGCCGGCCGCCCAGGCCGGCGCGGCGCCACGGCGGCAGCACCGCGATGGTCAGGATCTCGGCCTCCCCCGCCGCCGCCCGCCACAGAACGAAGCCGGCGGGGCCACCCGGCCCCAGGCTGGGGGTCAGCGATCCCTCGGCCTCGGCGATCAGGCCGGCGGTGCCGGGCATGCCCAGCAATGTCACGAACGAGCCCGCCGACCACGGATCGGCGAAGCACACCCGGTGCATGCCCGCCAGCAGCTCGGCATGGACCTGGGCGGCGGGGATCAGGTCGACGGGCATGTGACGTCGGCGGGGCGCAGGTACAGCGGCTCGGGTGGCAGGGCGGTGCCGGCCGCCCAGCGTTCGGCGGCCAGGGCGGCGACCACCGCCGCGTCGGGGAAGCGGGCGGCGGCCGGGGTGGCGCCGGGCAGCAGCGGCAGCACCAACGCGGCGGCGTCGCCGGCAACCGTCCAGTCCGGCCCGGCCAGGGCGGCCGCTTCGGCCGGCGGCAGGGCTGCCGGTTCGCTCTGGGGCGAGCGGTCGGCGGCGAAGGCCTGGACCCAGGCCTCCTCGCGCTTGGAATCGAGTGCCACCAGCAGTGGGTGGCCGTCGGCGGGCACCGCCGCCGCCACCGCCTCCAGGGTGGAGACCCCGGCCAGCGGCAGGCCGGTGGCCAGCGCCAGGGCGCGGGCGGCGGCGAGCCCGATGCGGATGCCGGTGAAGGCGCCCGGCCCCACCGTCGCCGCCAGCAGGTCGAGGTCGCCGAACTCCAGCCCCGCCTCGGCCATCACCTCGGCCACCATGGGCACCAGAACCTCGCTCTGGCCGCGTGCCATCTCGGCCTGTCGGCGGGCCAGCACGCGGCCGTCGGCCCACAGGGCTGCGGAGCAGGAGGAGGTGGCGGAATCGAGGGCGAGAATCTTCATCAGTCGAGCTTATACTTCGCCCCCGAGCATGTGGAAACCCAGGAGAAGCCATGTCGCCGCTGGCGCGCGTCCTTCCCGGCCCCGACGTCGAGATCGCCCTGGCCTATGCCACGGACGCCAATTTCACCGGCCGGCCGGTCTACCGCGCCGATGCCGGCTGCCACCTCAACCCCGAGGCCGCCGAACTGCTGGCGCGCGCCGCCGACCTGGCGAGGCCGCTGGGCCTGCGGCTGCGGATCCTCGACGCCTTCCGGCCCACCGAGGCGCAATGGGTGCTGTGGACCCATACCCCTGACCCCGACTTCCTGGCCGATCCCCGGCGCGGCTCGCCCCATTCGCGCGGCGCGGCGGTGGACCTCACGCTGGTCGACGGGGCTGGCCGGCCGTTGGACATGGGCACCGGCTTCGACGAGTTCTCGCCGCTATCCCATCACGGCGCCCTCGGCATCCCGGCCGAGGCGCAGCGCAACCGCCACCTGCTGATGGGGATCATGACCACAGCGGGGTGGGACTTCTACCGGCACGAATGGTGGCACTACCAGCTGTTCGCCCCCGCCCGCCATCCGCTGCTGGCCGATTCCGTGCTTGGCGCCGAGGGGATGATGCCGCGCCCTTGAAAGGGGTAGGCGGCTTCGCCATATGGGGAGCTCCCACTTCTCTCTTGAGGTGCTGCTCATATTGCGCCGCAATAATGTCACGAGGCTGCCTCAATATACTTAAAATGTCGCAGACATTGATACTATTGGGGGAGTGACAAGACGGCGTGGTTTCGTTGTATAGTATTTTCATCGTTTTTAGCAGGAAGGGGGCGTCCATGATCCAGAACGCTTGCAAGCCCGCCGCCGCGCCGCTCGAGGTCCGGGGATCGGCTCCGGCGTTCGCCGTGGGCATGCGCGCCTTCCGCTCGGCCGATTTCATGGGCAATGCCGAGCCGTCGCTGGACGAACTGCTGTCCGACGAGGTGGTGCGTCGGGTCATGGACCGCGACGGCGTCGCCCACGACCAGCTTCTGACCCTGCTTGAGGACGTGCGCAGCAGGCTGCGTTAGGTCTCCGCCGTGCGCCGGCCGCCCCGCCAACCCGGCCGGGCGGCGTGACGGGTCGGGTCAGTCCTCGCTTTCCAGGGACGCGACGTGGCGCAGGCCTTCCAACGCGGTGGCGAACCAGTCGCCGCGTGCGTCGTCCTGGGCGGTGACCAACCAGGCGGGGCGGCGGAATTCCGGCGCGCCCTCCACGGCGAACAGGCGCCCCTGGGCCAGATAGGGCCGCACCACCCGCATGGGGAAATAGCCGGGGCCGCCGCAGGACAGGATGTGCTGCAGGCCC
>JBFMHS010000411.1:0-2741 GCA_040751765.1 Pseudomonadota bacterium
TCCGCCGGATCGGCGGTGGTGAGGACGTGGATGGCGGCGGCGGAAAGGGTGGTCGTGCTCATGTCATCCCGAGCGGCGCGAGGGACCTCATCCCCATCCACCGCGCGACGCCCGCTGGATGAGGCCCCTCGGCCTGACCTCGGGGAGAGGGTCCTCTATCACATCTCGTGCAGCTTGTTCAGCACGTCCATGGCGTGGCCGGTGACCTTGACCTTGCGCCACACGGCGCGGACCACGCCCTGCTCGTCGATCAGGAAGGTGGCGCGTTCGATGCCCATGTATTTGCGGCCGTACATGGAATTCTCGACCCACACCCCATAGGCCTCGCAGACCGCGCCCGAGGTGTCGGAGCCCAGCGGGAAGGGCAGGGAGTGCTTGGCGCGGAACTTCTCGTGGCTGGCCACCGAATCCTTGGACACGCCGAGGATCTCGGCCTTGTTGACGATGAAACGGGCGTATTCGTCGCGGAACTGCCGCGCCTCGTTGGTGCAGCCCGATGTGTCATCCTTGGGATAGAAGTACAGCACCAGCCGCTTCCCCCGGTAGTCGGCGAGCGTGCGCGGCCCCTCGTCGGTGTCCAGCGAGAAGTCGGGAGCGGGCTGTCCTACGGCGATGGTCATGGTGGTCCCTCGATCGATCGCAATGGTCGGAAGGTACGGCATTCGCCCGATGGTTCAAGTGACAGCTTCGAGATTCACGCGGGCAGGCGCGGTCGTGCCTCAGCCGCCGGCTGCTCCACCAGGCGGCGGAAGACCTCGAGCGAATCACGGGCGCAATCGTCCATGCGGTCGACCAGGGTCTTGAAGTCGGTCAGCCCCGCCGCCCGCACCAGGACGTCGCGCAATCCACGCGGCGCCGTCTTCTCGTCGAAGCGCCCGGCCACCGTCTGGCGCAGCACCAGTTGCACCGCCGACCACAACCTCCACGCCTCCAGCAGCGCGTCGAGGTCGCCGCGCGCCAACAGCCCGGCAGAGGCGGCCGCCTCCAGCGCGTCGCGGGTGTTCGGGCGCAGGATGGACGGATGGGCGGCGCCGTGTCGCAGCATCAGGTACTGGGCGGTGAATTCGATGTCCACCAGGCCGCCGCGCAGGTGCTTGACCTCCCAGCGGGTGTCGGACTTGTGCTCCTTGGCCATGCGCTCGCGCATGTCGGCCACGTCCACCACCAGCTTGTCGGGGTCGCGGTCGCGGGTCAGCACCCCGGCGATCACGCCCTGGACCCGCTCGGTCAGGGCCGGATCGCCGATCACCACCCGGGCCCGGGTCAGCGCCATGTGCTCCCAGGTCCAGGCGGATTCGGTCTGGTAGCGCTGGAAGGATTCGAACGAGGTGGCGATGGGGCCCGAATTGCCTGACGGCCGCAGCCGCATGTCCACCTCGTACAGCGCACCTTCGGCGGTCTTGGCGGTCAGCGCGGTGACCAGGCGCTGGGTCAGGCGGGCGAACCATGTCGCCTTGGCCAGCGGGCGGCCGCCGTCGCTCTCGTCGACGTCATCGGGGGCGTCGTAGATGAGGATCAGGTCCAGGTCCGAGGTGGCGGTCATCTCGCGGCCGCCGGCCTTGCCCATGGCCAGCAGACACCAGCTGCCCCCCGGCACCTGGCCGTGGGTGCGCGCCAGTTCCTCCTCGACCCGCGGCACCATGCGGGCCAGCACCGCGTCGGCGATGTCGGTGAAGGCCTGGGCGGCGGCGTGCGGGGTCAGCATGGTCTTCAGCGTCTGCACGCCGACCTGGAACTTGCGGTCGTTGGCCCAGCGGCGGCTGGCGTCCAGGATCTCCTGCATGTCGCCGTCGGCCTCTATGAGCGCGCGATCCAGCTCGGCGGCCAGTTGCTCCATGGGCGGCGGCGGCTCGAAGAAGCTGGGCGACAACACGCTGTCGAGCAGCGTGGCGTGGCGGGCCAGGTGCTCGGCCAGGCGCGGCGCGTTGCCCATCAGCTCGGCCACCAGGTCGAGCAGCGACGGGTTGGAATAGAACAGCGAGAACAGCGGCACCCCGGCCGGCAGGCGGGCCAGGAACTCGTCGAACCGCATGAAGGCGTCGTCGGGAATGGCGGTGTTGGCGAGCGCCGACAGCAGGGCCGGGGTCAGCTCGGTCAGCAGCTCGCGGGCCCGCGTCGAGCGGGTAGCCTTGACGCGGCCGTGATGCCAGCCCCGGATGGTCGAGCACACCGCGTCGGCGTTCGCGAAGCCCAGTTCCGAGATGGTGCGCACCGTCTCGGGGTCGTTCTCGCCGCCGGTGAACACCAGGTTGCCGTGGACGCCCAGCGACGGCGCGTCCTCGAACAGGCCTGCGTAGTGTCCCTCCACCGTCTGGAGTCTCTCGGTCAGGGCGGCGGCGAAGGCGTCGAGGTCGGCATGGCCCATGAAGGCGGCGATCTCGGCCAGCCGTTCTGGTGACTCGGGCAGGGTCTGGGTCTGCTTGTCGTCCACCATCTGCAATCGGTGTTCCAGGGTGCGCAGATAGCGGTAGCAGGCCTCCAGCTCGGAGGCAGCGCGAGGGTCGACATGGCCGGCCGCCGCCAGCGCGTCGAGTGCCTCTACCGTGCGCGAGGTGCGCATGGCCGGCTCGCGGCCGCCCCAGATCAGCTGCTGGGTCTGGGCGAAGAACTCGATCTCGCGGATGCCGCCCCGGCCCAGCTTGACGTTGTGCCCCCCCACCGCCACCACCTTGCCGCCGCGATGGGCGTTCATCTGGCGCAAGTCGCTGGATTTCGCCGCCATCCAGGACATCCACTCCATC
>JBFMHS010000412.1:0-8414 GCA_040751765.1 Pseudomonadota bacterium
CATAAGGATAACCCTCCCTTGCAGAAGGGACGCGACCCGTTGGGGGGCCGTGGCCCGGGCGGGAGTGTAGCAGGCCCGGGAGGGGTGGCAAGCACGGTGTTTGAGAGGAAGTCTAAGCTGCTCGCCTACCCCAGCCGGAACCAGCGGCGGATCACGTTGACGAGACTGGCCTCGCCCGCATCGTCCACGCGCCCGCCACCCCAAGTGGGAAATTACAGCCCCCACACCAGTTTGGCCGATACGGTGAACACGCCCCACATCAGCACCACCAGCGGCAGGCCGGCGCGGGCGTAGTCGGCGAAGCGGTAGTGGCCCGGCCCCATCACCAGCAGGTTGGTCTGGTAGCCGATGGGGGTGGCGAAGGAGCAGTTGGCGGCCAGGATGGTGGCGATGGCGAACATCGACGGGTCCATGCCCAGCGAGCGAGCCAGGCCGACGCCGATGGGGGTGAACAGCACGGCGGCGGCGTTGTTGGACAACACGTTGGTACTGAAGGCGACGATGGCGAAGAACACCGACAGCGCCGCCAGTGGCCCGACGTCGCCCATGCCGGCCAGGATACCCTCGGCGATGAAGCGGGCGGCACCGGTGACGTCCATGGCCGCGCCCAAGGCCAGGGCGGCGCCGACCAACAGCACCACCTTGTGGTCGATGGCGCGGATGGCTTGGCGCGGCGTCAGCGCGCCCAGCGCCACCAGCAGGGTCGCCGCCGCCAGCGCCGCCACCACGATGGGCACCACCCCCAGCGCCGACAGCGCCAGCATGCCGGCGAACACCACGATGGCGGTGCGCGCGTGGTGGACCTTGGGCAGGGCGTCGGCGGTGCCCGACATCACAACCAGGTCACGGTCGCCACGCAGGCCGTCGATGTCGGCCCAGCGACCAAGCAGCAGCAGCACGTCGCCGGCCTGGAGGCGGATGTCGGTCATGGGCAGGCGCATCATGCGGGCGCGGCGCTCGATGCCGACCAGGCCGATATTGTGCAGGCGCTGGAGGCCCATCTGATCGAGGGTGAAGCCGGCGAAGCGCGAGGTCGGCGGGATCATCGCCTCGACCAGCACCCGCTCGTCGGCCGAGGCATCGCGGTCGCGGTGGCGGTCCTCGCCCTCCTCGGGCACTTGCAGCAGGCCCGGCAGGCGGGCCGCGGCGTCGGTCAGCGCCTTGCGGGTGCCGGCCAGCACCAGCACGTCGCCGGCGCGCAACGACACGTCGTCATAGGGCGGAAATTCGGGCCGGCCGTCACGCACGATCAAATGCACGGTGATGTCGGGCAGCGGCTTGAACTGGCCGGCGGCGGCCTGGACCCCATCCAGCGCCGAACCGGCCGGCACCACGCATTGCGACACGAATTGCTTGCCCTGCCCGTCCAGCGACGCGGCCACCGTGCTGCCGCGCCGGGGCAGAAGCAGCGGCATCACCACCGTCAGATACAGGAAGCCCACCGCAGCCATCGGCAGCGCCACCGGCGTCTGGTCGAAGAACCCCAGCCCCGGCTGGCCCAGCGTGATCAGCGCCGACGCCACCAGCAGATTGGTCGAGGAGCCGATCAGAGTGGTCATGCCGCCCAGGATGGCGGCGAAGGACAGCGGCATCATCACCCGGCCGGGTGCCAGGCGGCCGCGCAGGGCGACGGCCTGCACGATGGGCAGGAACATCACCACCACCGGAGTGTCGTTGATGAAGGCGCTGGCGACCGTGATCACCGCCAGAGTCAGCACCAGCGTCGCGATGGTGGACATGCGCAGCCGGCCGATGGCCTCGGCGATGCCGTCAAGCGCGCCGGTGCGCGACAGAGCCTCGCCCACCACCAGCAACGCCATCACCGTGATCAGCGCCGGGTTGCCGAACCCGGCCAGCAGTACCTCGGGCGACAGCAGGTTGGCGCCGTCGATGCTGATCACTGGCACCAGGTGGAAGGCGACCAACATCACCGCCAGCAGCCCCACCGACACCACCTCGACCGGCAGGCGCTCACTCACGTACAGGGCCAGCGCCACGGCCAGCAGGCCGAGGGTAATCCACATCTGAGGATTGGCGAGTTCCACCGTGAGCCTCCGGCCGTTGTCCTCAGACAACTAACATCGCCGGCGTCATCCCGCCACATCAAATGTAGTATGATTTACATACTACATTGTTGGTATGTTCTTTATCGCCCCCCTACCCCGGGAACTCGCCGATGCAATGGAGGTGGTTGAGGGGGCCATGCCCCGTGCCCAGGCCGGGCGCCGTCTCGATGGCGCGGCGGACATAGGCGCGGGCTCGGGCCACCGCGTCGGCCAGTTCCAACCCCTGGGCAATGCCGGCCGCCACCGCCGAGGCCAGGGTGCAACCGGTGCCGTGGGTGGAGGTGGAGGCGATGCGGGGGCCGGCGAACACATGCTCGCCGCGCGCGTCGACCAGCAAGTCGACCACCTCGTCGCCCGCCATGTGGCCGCCCTTGAGCAGCACCGCGCGCGGGCCCAGGGCCAGCAGGTCGCGGGCCGCCCGCTCCATGGCGGCGCGGTTGGGAATGGTCCGCCCCAGCAGGACCTCGGCTTCGGGGATGTTGGGAGTGATCACGGTGGCTCGGCGGACCAAGCGTCCGATCAGTGCAGCGCCGGCGTCCGACGCCAGCAGCGGGGCACCGCCCTTGGCGACCATGACCGGATCGACCACCAGCGGCACCCCGGCGGCGAACCGCTCGATACCCTCGGCCACCGCCTCGATGATCGCGACGCTGGCCAGCATGCCGGTCTTGATGCAATCGGCGCCGATATCGGTCAGCACCAGTTCCATCTGCTGGAGGACGAAGGCCGGCGGCACCTCGTGGACGCCGAACACACCCCGCGTGTTCTGGGCGGTCAGCGCGGTGATGGCGGTCGCCCCATAGGCCCCCAATGCCGATACCGTCTTTAGGTCAGCCTGGATGCCGGCCCCGCCCCCCGAATCCGAGCCGGCGACGATGAGAACGCGGCCCTTCATGGCCTTCCTCCCACGGCAATTTCGCTGACAGGTTAGATAAACCACGGAGACGCAGAGGCACAGAGGATCTGTGGTGAATTCGCCTGGATCAGCCGGCCGCCGTCTTGATCGCCGCCACGATGTCGTCGACCACGGTGTGGACCAGGGTCTCGTTCTCGCCCTCCGCCATGACGCGGATCAGCGGTTCGGTGCCCGATTTGCGGATCAGGACCCGGCCCGACCCGTCCAGCCGACCCTCGCCCGCCGCGATGGCGGCCTTCACCGAGCCGTCCTCCAGCACCACGTTTGGAGCGCCGGCGACGCGGACGTTCTTCAGCACCTGCGGGAAGGGGTCGAACAGATGCAGCACCTCGCTGGCCGGCTGGCCGCGCTCGACCAGGGCCGCCAGGACCTGCAACGCCGCCACCAGACCGTCGCCGGTGGTGGAATGGTCGGAAAGGATGATGTGGCCGGACTGCTCGCCGCCGACGTTGTAGCCATCCTTCTTCATCAGTTCGAGCACGTAGCGGTCGCCCACGGCGGTGCGCTCCAGCCGAATGCCCTGGCCGCCCAGGAACTTTTCCAGCCCCATGTTGGACATCACCGTGGCGACGACGCCGCCGCCCTTGAGCAGGCCGGCCTTGGCGAAGGAAGCACCGATCAAGGCCATCACCTGGTCGCCGTCGACGATGGTGCCCTTCTCGTCGCACAGCACCAGCCGGTCGGCGTCGCCGTCGAGCGCGATGCCCAGGTCGGCGCCGTGTTCCAGCACCTTGCGGCTCATCTGGGCCGTGGCCAGCGAGCCGCAGTCGCGGTTGATGTTGAAGCCGTCGGGCTCGACGCCGACCTTGACCACCTCGGCGCCCAGTTCCCACAGCACGGTGGGGGCGACCTTGTAGGCGGCACCGTTGGCGCAGTCGATGACGATCTTCAGCCCGTCCAGGCGCAGCCCGCGCGGAAAGGTGTTCTTGGCGTATTCGATGTAGCGGCCGACCGCGTCGTCGAGGCGCTTGGCGCGGCCGAGATGGTCGGGCGCGACGCGGTGGGCCTCGAGGCCGTTGAACATCTTGCGCTCGATCTCGGCCTCATCCGCGTCGGACAGCTTGAAGCCGTCGGGGCCGAACAGCTTGATTCCGTTGTCCTGGTAGGGGTTGTGCGACGCCGAGATCATGACGCCGAGATCGGCGCGCAAGCTGCGCGTCAGCATGGCGACGGCGGGGGTCGGCAGCGGACCCAGCAGTACCACGTCCATGCCCACCGAGATGAAGCCGGCGGTCAGCGCGGGTTCGATCATATAGCCCGACAGGCGGGTGTCCTTGCCGATCACCACGATGTGGCGATGGTCGCCCCGGGTGAAATGCCGCCCGGCGGCCATGCCCAGGCGCAACGCCGTCTCGGCCGTCATCGGGTCGGTGTTGGCGGTGCCCCGGATGCCGTCGGTGCCGAAAAGCTTGCGCGTCATGCTATCCCTCTCCCACGTCGGAAGGGGGACTGCATAGCAAGAGTCATGCATCCGAGGAAAGGGGTAATGGAGAAACCCGCCCCTTGATCATCGGCGACCGGCACGCACGGCCCGCGCCCGGAGAGGCGCGGGCCGGTGCCGTCAGCCGATCATGGCGAGCACGATGGCCCGCAATTCCTGGCGGGTAAGACCGGGCGCGGCGGCCGGCTTGACGGAAGCCTTCTTCGCCACGCTTAGACCTCGCGCAGGTTGCCGGCGGAGATCTTGCCTTCACGCCCGCTCTGGGCCTCGAAGCCGATCTTCTGGCCTTCCTGGAGGGTGCCCATGCCGGCGCGCTCGACGTCGGAGATATGGACGAAGACGTCGCGGCTGCCGTCCTCGGGACAGATGAAGCCGAAGCCCTTCTGGGCGTTGAACCACTTGACGGTTCCGATGGTCATGATTTTTTCCAATACTATCAGGTGCCCCCGCACGATAATCGCATGGGGGATCATACTTCAGCGATGGACGGGAAGCGGCTCGGTCGCTCGATCACGAGCACGGAGAGCAGGCCGAACGGCAAAAGTCGATATCGCATACTGCGCCATTTCCGGCGGCAATGCAAAATAATAGTGAAGACCGCTTGCGTTTTATTTTCTAGGCGGCCTGGGAGACCGCCCGCCACACCGCCACCGCCTGCATGGTCTCGGCCACGTCGTGGACGCGATGGATCTGCACTCCCTGGGCCAAGCCGGCCATGGTGGCGGCGATGGTGCCGGGCAGGCGGTCCTTGGGCGGCTCGCCCCTGCTGATGCGGGCGATGAAGCTCTTGCGGCTGACCCCCAGCAGCACCGGGCAGCCGAGGGCATGGAACAGGGCCAGGTTGGCCAGCACCTGCGCGTTGTGGTCGACGGTCTTGCCGAAGCCGATGCCGGGGTCGACCGCGATGCGGTCGCGGGGGATGCCGGCGGCCTCGCAAGCCGCAACCCGGCCGGCCAGGTAGTCGAGGATGTCGAGCGGCGCGCAGGCATAGACCGGATTGGCCTGCATGGTCTGGGGTTCGCCTTGCATGTGCATCAGGCATGCCGATGCTCCCGAGGCGGCCACCTCCGCCAGCGCCCCCTTGCCCTCCAGCGCGGTGACGTCGTTGACGACGCGGGCGCCGGCCGCCACGGCGGCGCGCATGACCTCGGCGTGGCGGGTGTCGATCGACACCGCCACGCCCTTTTCAGCCAGCGCCCGGACCAGCGGCAGCACCCGGCGCTTCTCCTCGGCCGGCGACACCGGCGCGGCGCCCGGGCGGGTCGATTCGCCGCCCACGTCGATGATGTCGGCCCCGGCCGCGACCATGTCGAGGGCATGGCGCAAGGCGTAATCGAAATGGAAGTGGTCGCCGCCGTCAGAGAAACTGTCGGGGGTGGCGTTGACGATACCCATGACCAGCGGCCGGCCGGCGTCAAGCCCGGCCCACGGCCGCCGCCTGGCGCCGATACGGTGGATCAGCGCGGCCACGTGGCGCGCCACCGGCCCGGCCTCGCCCTCGGACCATTCGACCACCTCGGGAAAGGACGCCACCGCCGCGAAGACGTCGCAGTCCTCTCGCCAGACCACCGCCGCCGAGGTGAAGGCCACCGGCCCGTCGGCGATGGGCCAGGCGGTGCCGGCCACCACCGCCGCCGCCGCGCGGTCGCCGGTGACCATGCCGCAGGGGACCAGGTAGAGCCGTCGGCTCAGGTCCTCGTCGTGAAACACGCCGCGCGGCAGGTTGGGGCTGGGACGGAAGGCGGGGGTGGGCATGGCGGTCTCGGCAAAGGGAAGGGGCGGCTCCGTCACCGGAGCCGCCCCCTGGGATCACTGGCCCGGCTGGGGCTCGGGACCGGGGCCGAAGCCGCCGGGTTGCTCCTTGGGGCCGGAGGTCGGCACCGACGAGCGCGGGCGCTGCGGCGGCTCCTTGGGGCGGTCGAGGCCGCCGCCGCCGTTGCGAACCAGCGCCTCGCCCCGGATCAGGGCGTCGATGTCCTCGCGCGACAGGGTCTCGTACTCCAGCAGACCCTTGGCGATGGCCTCCAACTGGTCGAAGTGGTCGGTGAGGATCTTGCGGGCAGTCTGCTCGCCCTCCTCCACGAACCGGCGCACCTCGGAATCAATGAGGGCGGCGGTGTTCTCCGAGACGTTCTTGTGCTGGGTCACCGAGTGGCCCAGGAAGATTTCCTCCTGGTTGTCGTTGTAGCGCAGCGGGCCCAGCTTGTCGGAGAAGCCGAATTCGGTGACCATCTTGCGCGACAGGTCGGTGGCGCGCTGGATGTCGTTGGAGGCGCCGGTGGTCACGGCATCCATGCCGAACACCATCTCCTCGGCGACGCGGCCGCCGAACAGGCTGGCGATCATCGCCTTGAGCTGCATGAAGGACAGGCTGAGGCGGTCGCGTTCGGGCAGCGACATGGTGACGCCGAGAGCGCGACCGCGCGGGATGATGGTCACCTTGTGCAGCGGCTCATGGCCGGGCACGTGCAGCATGACCACGGCGTGGCCGGCCTCGTGATAGGCGGTGAGGCGCTTCTCCTCCTCGCTCATCACCATCGAGCGCCGTTCGGCGCCCATCATCACCTTGTCCTTGGCTGCCTCGAACTCGGCCATGGTCACCACGCGCTTGCCGGCGCGGGCGGCCAACAGGGCGGCCTCGTTGACCAGGTTGGACAGGTCGGCACCCGAGAAGCCGGGGGTGCCGCGGGCGATGATCTTGGGCTCCACGTCGGGGGCGAGGGGCACCTTGCGCATGTGGACCTTGAGGATCTTCTCGCGGCCCAGGATGTCGGGGTTGGGCACCACCACCTGGCGGTCGAAGCGGCCAGGACGCAGCAGCGCCGGATCCAGCACGTCGGGCCGGTTGGTGGCGGCGATCAGGATGACGCCCTCGTTGGACTCGAAGCCGTCCATCTCGACCAGCAGCTGGTTCAGGGTCTGCTCGCGCTCGTCGTTGCCGCCGCCCAGGCCGGCGCCGCGATGGCGGCCGACGGCGTCGATCTCGTCGATGAAGATGATGCACGGCGCGTTCTTCTTGCCCTGCTCGAACATGTCGCGCACGCGGCTGGCGCCGACGCCGACGAACATCTCCACGAAGTCCGAGCCCGAGATGGTGAAGAACGGCACGTTGGCCTCGCCGGCGATGGCGCGCGCCAGCAGCGTCTTACCGGTGCCGGGCGGGCCGACCAGCAGGCAGCCCTTGGGGATCTTGCCGCCCAGGCGCTGGAACTTCTGCGGGTCCTTGAGGAACTCGACGATCTCCTCCAGCTCCTGCTTGGCCTCGTCGATGCCGGCCACGTCCTCGAAGGTGACGCGGCCCTGCTTCTCGGTCAGCAGCCGGGCCTTGGACTTGCCGAAGCCCATGGCCTTGCCGCCGCCGGACTGCATCTGGCGCATGAAGAAGATCCACACGCCGATCAACAGCAGCATGGGGAACCACGACACCAGGATGCCCCACAGCGTGGGCTGGTCATCGGCCGGCGGCACGGCGGTGATCCGCACGTTGCCCTCGCGCAGCTTGGGAACGATGTTGGCTTCGGGCGGCATGTAGGTCGTGAAGGCCCGCCCGTCCGAGTAATGGCCCGTGATCGTGTAGCCCTGGATGGTCACGTCCGAGACGCGGCCGGACTCGACCTCGCCGATGAAATCGGAAAAGGCCGTCTGGCCGACGCCACGTTGGGGCGACGACGTCTGGAACAGGTTGAAGAGCATCACCAGCAGCAGCGCGATGATGATCCACAGCGCCAGGTTCTTGCTGAAGTTCAAGTTCGGGCCCTTCCTCGTTTGGCGACCCGCCGGTCCCTGGGTGGGCCGCCGCGCTCCGCCGAAATGCGTTGCCTAACAGATAATGCCGCCCCTGCCCTAGACAAGGCAACGGCCCGCCACCGTCAATGGATTGGGCGGCGCCGCGACGATCCATCGCAGCGCGCGTCCCGCCGCCGTCTCCCGGTTATAGCCGAGGTGGGGCACGGCGGAAACACCATCCTGGTCGAGGATGGCCGGAAGAGTG